>CAYRBK010000028.1:0-22541 GCA_964422605.1 uncultured Candidatus Bathyarchaeia archaeon
TCCTATAGGAACGGTCTCTTCTCGTGGTAGGGAGTGTTCAGTTCGAAGGTGTATGCTGCATTCAGGACTGTGCTTTCGTCGAAAGGCTTCCCCATTATCTGTAGTCCAACTGGCAGCCCGTTGGCGAAGCCGCAGGGCACGGAGATGGCCGGGTAACCGGTAAGGTTCGCTGGGACTGTGAGTATGTCGCACATGTACAACGTTAAAGGGTCCTCAATCTTCTCGCCGATGTCGAAAGGCAGGACAGGCATTGTGGGCCCGATGAGAACGTCGAATTGCCTGAGCGCCTTCCCGTAGTCTCTGCGGATGACGGTTCGAACCCTAAGGGCTTTCAGATAGTACTGGTCGTAGTATCCGGCTGAGAGCGCGTAGGTGCCCAGGATTATGCGCCTTCTAACCTCAGTGCCGAAACCGATTCGCCGATTCTTTGCGTAGATGGTTGACCAGTCTCCTTCGTCAAGTTCATTGCGGTATCCGTAGCGTAGACCATCGTACCGTGCCAGATTGGAGCTCGCCTCAGACATTGCGACAATATAGTATGCTGCCAAAGCGTATCTCATGCTTGGAAGAGAGACTTCCTCGTAGACAGCTCCTAGGCTTTCAAACTTGTGAACAGCCCTCCACACTGTTTTTGAGACTTGTTCTTGAACTCCCTCACCGAAGAACTCGCGGGGAAGACCTATTCTAATCCCTTCTACGCTGTCTCCAAGCATAGACACATAGTCCTTCGCGGGAAGATTCGCCGAGGTGCTATCCAGATCATCATGACCGCCTATGACTTGGAGAAGCAGGGCGCAGTCGCGAACATTTCGGGCTAAGGGACCGATCTGCTCAAGGCTGTTCGCGTAGGAGATAAGCCCATAGCGGCTAACAAGCCCGTAGGTAGGCTTCAGTCCCACGGTTGAACAGTAGCTTGCTGGGCACCTTACCGAACCACCCGTATCTGAACCCAGTGCGATGGTTGCCTCCTGAGCTATGACTGTTGCAGCGCTTCCACCCGAAGATCCGCCTGGTACCTTCCCAAGGTTCCATGGATTGTGCGTAGGCCCGAAGTAGCTGGTTTCGGTGGTTGATCCCATTGCGAACTCGTCCATGTTGGTCTTCCCGATGACAACGGCGTCTTCGCTCAGAAGCTTCTTGACAACAGTTGCATCGTAAGGGGGCACGAAATCCCTTAACATGCGAGACGAACATGTGGTTCGGACACCTTGAGTACACATATTGTCCTTCACGGCTACGGCCACTCCTGCAAGCAAGCCCAGTTTTTCTTTTCGACGAACCTTTGCGTCGATCTCCCGCGCCTTCTTTACGGCTTCTGATCTCATCGGTGTGACGAAACAATTTATCTTCGGGTCTAGTTTCTCCATTCTGTCCAGCAGCGATACTATGTACTCTTCAGTCTCCAGTTCTTGGTTCTTGATCTTTTTGACAGCTTCAACGGCGCTAGGCTCGTACCATCTCGGCATAGCAAACCCCTTCCTACTGAGGCTGCTCTCAGACTATTCTCGGCGATTTGAAGAAGCCCTCTTCCTTTCTGGGCGCGTTCTTTAGTGATTCCCCTTTCGGCAGCGACTCTTTGACTTGGTCTTTGCGGAAAACGTTGGCAAGGTCTAAGACGTGGTAAGTTGGTAGCGCATCTCTGGTGTCTGCCTCATCTATCTTCCTGAAGTAGTCAAGTATCCTGTTGAATTGATCCGTGAAGGGAGCCTTCTCTTCCTCAGTAAGCTCTATGTGTGCGAGCCACGCAACGTGTTCAACCTCTCCTCGCGAGATATGTCGTTTCCGGCTCTGCCTCGCGGTGGTGTCAACGGTTCTAGGCAACTGCATAGCTCACCTTCTAGTGCCTATTGCCAATATAACCAGTAAGCACTGTCCATTCACGGATATAAGAATGAATCGGTGGTTCCGCCACCCATACCTGGTTCCAGGTTAGAGCAGTCAAGATAGGAAACTGGTCAGCCTCTTCTGTCTTGTGTACCAAGGTAGGATTTGGCTTCCCTCCAGCCACTTATCCAAAGGGAGCCTAAGTCTTTTTCGAAGTTCGCTGAGGCTTTCGTCAAGCGTGTCGAATTCCAAAGGCTCCTTTCTGAGGGCTTCTCGGCAGATCTCTCTGAACCGCCAGACGCCCAGCGGTATCCACTCTGGATAGACTTCCATTAAGACAAGGGCTCCAGCCTGCCTGCGGATCAGCTTAAGGTACTCCAAGACCGGCAACCTTGCTGCATAGTATGCCCCAGCAACGTCATAGGCGTATGATTTGCGTCCCCAAACAAGCTCAGAGTCGACGCCTGGAACCGCATTAGCTGAAAACAGCCAAGCTTCCTGAGCCTCGAACATCCAAGAAGACGGGAAAAGCAGAATCTGAACGTTATTCGCGAGGGCTTGGTGCCCAAAAACCATGAACTTGTTCAGCCATGGATAGTCCAAGACCTCCTTGTGGATGCTCCGCGCCAAGACGTCGTCCACTGCTGTGATGCTCCATTCTGTTGGGACAAGGCGTCTCCGCCTCTTCATCCCTAGGAGCCCTATTGACAGCATCCGCGTTATCTGGCGTTGGCTCACCTCCGAATCGTAGAGCATTGTAACCCCTTCAGCAGCCCTCAGATCGGTGTCTGAAACCACTCTTTCAACTGGCTTCGGAATCTTGGGGTTTTCCGTCACAAACGCTTGTCTAATCGGCGCTGAAGGCCCAGCAGGAGGCTCACGGGGCGAGAAGATCACATTCAACCGGGGTTTCTTTGTGAACCACATCTCCGTGTCAGTAGGCTGGGCCGACATGACGACTTCTTGAAATGTTGAGAGAATCCTAGTTGGCGCATTTGCCGCATCTACGCTCACTGGATGCTTGCCTCTGACAAGGGTGAATCTGTACCTGAGAATTTCGTCAAGCGTCTTGTCCAGCCACATCTCTGGCATGTCCATGACTGAAGAGTCTACAGAAGGGATTGGCGGAACCAGCGGCCCAGCTAGCACCTTGGGATAGTTCCACGAACCTACGAAGACGGCGGGAGGCGAAGAGCCGAATATACTGTCCTTGGAAAGCTGCTTCTCAAGATTCATCAAAGCCTCCGCCTTGGCAAGTATCGGGCAGAGCAGCCTGCCGCAAAGCCTTCTGTGGCCTTGACATGAGGCGCAGAGGTTGCGCTGGCGTTCGCTCAATGTAACCTTGAAGAGCTGATCCTGAATCGTCATGGCGGGCTCTTGCCTTGCTCGGCCCTGTCTGAAGACAGAATGTGTGCAGGGACACTTATCTGTTCACTCAGCGAGACTCCATATCTCACGTAGAAGCTCTTATATGTGCCGGCTTCTGTTAGCATGAGCGAACCTTCAGGACAGACGTGACACCTAGTGGATGTTGCTACAATCCTGTTCATTGGGCTTGGTTTGGCGATGGATTGCTTATCGGTATCGATAACCAGTGGGCTGGCAATGAAGAACCCGAGGATCACGAACGCATTGAAGATTGGCGCATCCTTCGGTTTCTTCCAAGCCCTCATGCCCACAATAGGATGGCTAGGTGGAACCAGCATGACGGGGCTTATCTCAGGCATTGACCATTGGATAGCTTTCTGGCTTCTCTGCTTGATCGGGGCTAAAATGATCTTTGAGGCCTTTCGTGAGAAACATAGGGAAGAAAAGGCGGACACCATGAACGGTCATGTCTTGATGACACTATCTGTTGCCACAAGCATTGACGCTCTAGCTGTGGGGGTCAGCCTCGCGTTTCTTGAGACTCCCATAGCAGGTCCAGTCATGGTGTTTGGAACTGTGACATTTCTGGTGTCCTTCCTAGGCGTCTACGTTGGCAGTAAGCTCGGGCGTTTCCTGGGCAACAAGGCGGAAGCCTTTGGCGGCTTGATCCTCATAGGCATCGGCGTCAGAATACTTCTTGAAGATCTGCTTTGAGCCAACATCGATCCACGTGAGCCACAGCCTTCCGGCAACTACTTCATCTTATCAATAATGTCAACTACTTCCCGCAAAGAAGCAATCTCGTAATCCGGCCTCAATAGCTCAGGATTCTCCTTTCGCCCCGAATTAAGCCATACAGCCTTCATGCCAATTGTCTTTGCACCTACAATGTCTGTTGGCAACATGTCCCCAACATGGACCGCTTCTGAAGCGTCAACCCATAGCCCTGTAAGAGCCTTTTCGAACATGTTTCTATGGGGCTTATTGCATCCGGTCTCATCAGAGAAGACAGCAACGCCTAGGAACCCCAAAACACCGTGTCCAGCAAGGATTCTCCTCAGAACTCTGCCCGGCGTCAGACCTGTATCGCAGATCAGCCCAATCCCATACCTCGGGCTTAGAGCATCCAGTACTTCTCGGACGCCCTCGACAAGCAACGGCGGGTCCCCAGCCGCGAGCTCTTCAGAATCCCAGATTGCTCTTTGTCTCGGTTCTTCGGGCAGCTTTGCTGATAGCCTTTCCAGAATCCAGTTAAGCCTTTCGCCAACTGAGACATGGCGGTAGTTCTCTTCTCTCCAGACTTTGTGGACGTACTGTTGAGCTGCCGTGAAGGCTTCCCCTATCTGGTCGTAGCTTCTCCGAAAGCCTGCCCCGGCCAGACAATTGGCTAGGAGTCCAATTCTCTGCTCAGTGTAGTCTTTGTCCTTGATCAGAGTGTTCCAAAGGTCGAAGGTCACTGCCCTCATCAAGACGCCGTCCACCGCTCTTACCGCTCAAGCACGAACGTCCTCTTGGTCACAGGCCGTTCTCTAACCTCGTGGATAAGCATTTCCATCCTTTGGCCTACGCCGAGAACGGGGACGCCCTCAAGATCGGCCAAAGCCCTTTGCAGCTTCGTGTTCACCTCGGCATAGACAGTGAACAACGGATCGTTTCTCTTTACAGGATCGCCTATCTTCTTGTGAAGGACAATTCCTGCTCCCTTGTCTTTGGGGGCGCCGGCAAGCCTTGCTATCTCCACTAGAGACGCGTTGTTTATCCAGAGGAGGAATCCCTCCCTCTCAGAGCGAGCTGTAAAGGTATGATCGCCGACTTCCACATCTTCTGGTTTGATCTCTGGATCTCCCCCTTGGGCTCCTATGATCTCTCGCATCTTCTTCTCAGCCTTGCCTGACCTCAAGATGTCGAAAGCGGCACTTTTTCCATGGCTCACTCCGCTCATGTCGAGCAGTATGCCCGCAAGGTCGGTCGCCTTTCCTACCAAGTCGGGCGAGTTCATCTGTCCTTCCAAGACGCTCAGGGCTTCTCTAGCCTCTAAAGCTGGCCCTATCGTATATCCGACTGGCTGTTCACCATAGGTTATGGCGCATTGTACCCTTATGTCAAGGCGGCGACCCAGCTCGATAAAGTCCTTGGCTAGGAGGTCGGCGTCACCTATCGTTTTCACCTTGGTGCCCCTACCCGTCGGAATGTCCATGACGAGCAGCTTCGCTCCAACCGCCTTCTTCTTACTCATGATCGAAGGCAGTAGAAGCGGGTCAATCGAGAGGGGATGCTCAACCTTGACGAATATATCGTCGGCTGGCGCCAGATACAGCGAACCCCCCCACACGATACAGCCGTCTGTCTTCTCAACAACTCTGCGCATCTCTTCAAGGTCTAAGCTGACAGGCATCAAGACCTCTGCTCTGTCTGCTGTGCCAGCTGCCGAAGTTATGGCTCTCGATGAGGACTTCGGTATGGTCAAGCCAGCCGCCGCAACAATAGGGACCACGAGCAGAGTCGTCTTGTCTCCGGGGACGCCGCCGATCGAATGCTTGTCCACTGTAAGAGGCTTGTCAACCTTTAAGGTGTTCCCCGTCTCAACCATGGCCCTGGAGAGGCTTGTCGCCTCGTCTAAGTCCAGTCCAAATATGTGGAGCGCGGTGACGAAAGAGGCGATTTCAACCTCGCTTAGGTTGCCTTTCACCATGTCTTTGATTATCTCGACGATCTCCTCGTAGGTCAGTTTCCTTCTCGTCAGCTTATTCCTGATCGAGTAGACAGATGTAGGCAAGGGGGCGATCTCAACATCAACCATCTCCTCCTCTTTCAGATCTAGGCTGTTCCGAACCTCTTCGTAGACACCTATTGTGCCCTTCTCAATAAGCCTCGTAGCTGTGTTCACAATTGCTATGATCTCTCCGCCTCTAGCTCTTATCCTAACTCTCTCGAGGCTTGAGACGGCCAGATCCTCCGCATCTTCGCGGTGGAGGACAACTACGGATTTTCCGCCAGCCTCCAGTCCTAGAAATCTTACCGTGAGATTCATACAGTCAAAGCCACCTTCCGAGCGATCCTCAAGGCATAGCTGCAACTGCAAGTATCTTGTGCATGGTGGAAGATAAATCTGAGCAGATCTGCCTAATCTGCACCATGTTAACCGTGGGTCCAGGGTTCGACCGTAGGTTACTTTACTCTGATGTAATCTCTGCCCTTGAACGGGGTTCCGTCGCGTAGTCTCCCTGTAACCTCGACAAGGACATGGTCGCCCGGTTCAAGTATAGAGTACACCGAAGCCTTATCGAATCTGACGACTAGTCTCTGGCCCTTTCTGTCTGCCCCAGCAGCTGACACCAACCCGTTCAGCAATATGGTGCCGACGTCGATCTGGCTCACATCGTAGCCTTTGGGAAGGCTAATAAAGATGTCAACTGACTTGCGCTTGCTGTCGAGGCGGAGAACCTGCGGCTCAAAATCTGTTCTTGCTTTGATAAGCTCCGCCTGCTCAACCGGCTCATAGACCCTCACGATCTGGAAGATTGCTGCACCGTAGAAGACTGCCACGTGTGGTTCCGTGTAGAGTCCCTCGTGAGCTGGTAATCCTCCATCAGCTCTAAAGTATCTCCTTCCGTCCACGTATGCCTCAATCTTACCGCGATGGAAGGAAAAGCTCATCGTATACCACCGGTTCATCTCAACTGTGAAGGGCAACGGAAAGAAATCATAAACATAATCGGTCCAGGACACCATGTGCCTCACCGAGCCCAGCCCAGTATTGAAGTACAAAACGATGCCGCTCTCAGAGCTTATAGCCGGTCCGTCCCGCGTCAATAACTGGATGTCCGTAGCCCCCTCCGAAGCGACTATCTTAGCAACGGCTTCAATCATGAAGGTGTTTCCGTGGTTAACTGGGAAGAAGTAAAGGCCACAGTATTCCCCGCCTGGGTGAAGCCATAGACCTTCATCCGCAAGCCGGATGTCTCCCCAACCGTCCCAGTTCGGTGCATGACCGTTTCTGAAATCGTGTTCGTAGATCAACCGCCATGTCGGCCCAGATACTTCGTCCCCGGGAGGAGAAGAGGACAGGGAGACCGTAGGTGAGATCTTAAGGCAGAAGGTTAACACGAACGCTGCCAATAGAAGACGGGATGGACTCCTGGTCCTTGTTTTTGTGCTTCGATGTGCAGAGCCCAGCATACTCAACATCTGCAATACGCGTCGCTAAGCATAAAAGACCTTTGGAACTTTGTTCCATGAACCCACCTATGCTGAGGCCGCGGGCTGCGAAAGCCGAAAAACATAAAGCGCCATCGATTGAATAAGTACTAACCATTTCATTGCTTGGTCAACAGGACTCAAGAAGATAGAGGCTGAAAATATGTCTGAAGAGGAACGTGTTTGGATCGCGAGAGATTACGCCAAATGCAGCGGATGTAGAAGATGCGAGATCGTATGTTCACTGAGCCACGAAGGAAAGATATGGCCTGAAGCCTCCAGAGTGAGAGTTTTCATGCTGGTGCCTGGGATAGAGGTTCCCCATTTGTGTGCACAATGCCACGACTATCCCTGCGTTGACTCTTGCCCAGTGGACGCCCTTTCCGTAAGTAAGGAGACAGAAGCCGTTCTAGTCGACAAAGAAAAATGCATAGCCTGCGCGAAATGTATCGATGCCTGCCCGGGCAATGTCCCCTTCATCCACCCGACTGAGAACTACGCGGTGATATGCGACCTCTGCGGCGGAGAACCGAAATGCGTCAAAGCCTGCGCCGAAGGCAGATGGGACGCCCTGCAGACGCTCAAGAGGGAGGAAACCCACACGTACAAGCTCTACGCGAAGAAGCCCGAGGACATCACTCGAGACGTGATTGTCCAACTGTACGGAGAAGAATGGAAGGAGGAATTCTAGGATGCTCGGTTACGCTGGCAAGTTTCTTGACATAGATCTGTCAACCGGCAGCATTAAAGAGGTCAAATTCCGCGAGCAGATCCTAGGGCAATACATGGGTGGAAGAGCATTGGCAACCAAGATTCTGTGGGATAGACTGGGAAGGCGGTGGGAGGAGATCGATCCTCTGGGACCGGAGAACTTGCTTCTTCTTCTAACTGGTCCCCTGACAGGGTTTGCACCGGGGGGAAGGCTCTGTGCTTCAGGCAAATCTCCTCAAAGCAATGGGATTGTCGGGTCAACTGTTGCCGGCGAATTCCCTATCGAGCTTAGGTGTGCTGGCTACGACGGCTTGATATTCACAGGCGAGGCTGAAAAACCGGTCTACCTCTTCATCAAGGACTCTGATGTCGAGCTGAAGGATGCAAGCCACATATGGGGGAAAAACGCCAAGGAGACTGTGAAGATTCTTGTTAGAGAAGGAAGAAGCGAGCTTGAAAGTCGCTACAAAGGGAGAGGGTTGTGGAAAGAACCAGCAGCCGTCTACATCGGCCCAGCCGGAGAAAACAGGTCAAGAATAGCAGCTGTCACAGCGAAGTGGGCGCACGCAGCAGGATACGGCGGTTACGGAGGCGTCATGGGATCGAAGAACCTTAAGGCAGTCCTAGCTAAGGGAACAGGTCCTTTGCCCGATGTTGCCGACATGGAAAAGGTTGAAGAGATCATTGACCTAGTCCTGAAGAAGGACTTCAAAAGCACCGCATGGAGGCGATGGGGCACAGGCGCTGCGGGATACGATGTTGGCGCCCGTCAGAGTTCGGAGCCTGTGAGAAACTGGCAGGAAGAGTGGCATGACGAGAAAACCTATGGTGTAGACGAGTTCGAGAAGTTCTGGGTCAAGAGGTATTGGGGGGATTTCGGTTGCCCGACGACTTGCCTTAAGATTGCCGTGGTCAGAGAAGGCCCCCTGAAAGGAGCAATAACCGACAACCCTGACTACGAAAACCAGGCCTACCTCGGCACAAATCTGGGTCTATTCAAGCCTGAAGAAAACATCTACATGACGGCGCTCATAGACGATCTGGGCTTGTGCGGCATACAGGGGGGAAATGCTCTAGGTTTTGCCGCTGAACTCTACCAGAGAGGGATACTGACCACGGAGGACTTCTGCGGGATCGAACCGAAATGGGGAGATGTGAAAGCCTTTGCAGCATTAGCTGAGCTGATAGCGAAACGCAAGGGAATAGGAGACGTTCTGGCTGAGGGCACCTACCGAGCAGCTCTGGAAATCAGCAAGATGAAGGGAGTGGACGTTACGCCATATGCAATCGTCTCCAAGGGCATAGCGATAGGCGCTCATGGCATAAGAAGCGGCGAAGACTATCCTGCTCTAGAGTCTTATGTCTGTTCGGTTCAAGGAGGCGACCATACTTCCCCGGCATATCTTCCGTTGGACCATGAGAACAGCGAGCTGCGGATTGTGCTGTACGACTCAGGAGTCTTCTGCTGGTTCAACTTCTTCAACAAAGAAGCACGCGATTCGCTCTGGGATCTTATCGAGGCGGTGACTGGCTGGAAAATCAGCGTCGAAGAGTGGCTGAACGTGACTGCCCGAAGAGTATTGCACATTCAAAGAGCCGCCCTGCTTCTCGGAGGACCAGACATGAAATGGACTCCCAAGAAGCATGACGACATTCCTGAAAGGTGGTATGAACCTCTCCGAAAGGGTCCTTATAAAGGAAAGGCTGTAGACCGCACAAAGCTTGAGGAAGTACGAAATGAGTACTATGAAGCCATAGGTTGGGATGAGAACGGCATACCGAGGTCTGAGGAGCTCAAGCGCCTTGGACTCGGGGATGTTGACAAGAGAATGGAGAAGATTAGACCAAAGGCCTAAGACATATCAGCAGAGGCATAGTGTCTACTCATATCTTCGATCTGGACGAGAAGATGGTTTATATAAGTGGCGCTAGTTCGGTATTGGAGCGGAAACTCTAAGGTTTGAGACAGTTGCGACATCCTGCAGGCGGCTCTCCTCAAGCTGCTCTGAAGTTCTGGAAGATGCATGGCTTGGGGAACGACTACGTTCTCATAGACAACAGAGACGGAAAGATAAGAGAGAAGGATGTCGGAAGAATCGCTCGGAAGCTTTGTGAAAGAAGGTTCTCAGTAGGCGCCGATGGACTGCTGCTTCTCTACAACTCTTCAGCTGCTGATGTGAAGATGAGAATCTTCAATGCTGACGGCAGCGAGGCAGAGATGTGCGGGAACGGAATCAGATGCTTCGCCAGATACTGCAACGAGAATAGCATCGTAGACGCAACGGAACTAACGATTGAGACTCTTGCGGGATTGAAGAAGGTCTGGCTGAAGATTGAAGACGGAGAGGTCAAATCTGTCACAGTCGACATGGGAAAACCTGTATATGAAAGGGACAGAATTCCAGTCCTCGGAAAGGGACGGTGCATCGATCAGGAACTGAAGGTGGACGGCGACACCTTCAAGATAACGTGCCTTTCGGTTGGGAATCCTCACTGCGTCATCTTTGTCAAAAGCGTAGAAGATTTTCCCATGGGGGCAGTTGGACCAAAAATCGAAAACCATTTGCTCTTCCCCAAGAGGATTAATGTCGAGTTCGCGCAAGTTGTGAAACGTGACGAGTTGAAGGCGCGCGTCTGGGAACGGGGAGTAGGAGAGACTTTGGCATGCGGGACGGGAGCATGTGCCGCTGTCGCAGCAGGAAACATTCTGGGCAAGATTGGGAATACGTGCACTGTCCATCTCTTGGGTGGGGACCTGCAGATAAGATATGAAGGTGACAGGATTCTGATGACTGGTCCTGCTGAGAAGACGTTTGAAGGCTTGGTAACCACGTAGAACTTCTCGCTCGGACTTGCGCCATAGTCAGCATCCACCTATCTTCTTTATATCTCTGAAAAATACAGATAATTACCCAATCCAGCAGACAGACCTAAGCAGAGGGAGAATGGCACCGTGAACAGAGGCTATGGCGTGAGGGAAAAGAGGAAAGAAGTCCTGAAGGCGCTCATCAAGGGCTTACACGAAGGTGCAGACCCTGAGGAGGCGAAAAAGAAGTTCGGCGAGATTGTCAGGAGCGTCACCCCAGCCGAAATAGCGGCGATTGAGGAAGAACTCGTCAACGAAGGAATGCCGCGAGAGGAAATCCACAGACTCTGCGACATTCACCTCGCCCTCTTCAGGGAAACTCTCGAAAAGGGAGAGACTTTGGCACCTGAGGGACACCCGATACACATCCTTATGGAAGAGCACAAAATGCTATTGAAAATCGCAGGAGAGCTGAGGAGTGTTGCAGAGGTGCTGATCGGCGCAGAAGATCCAAAGTCAGTGAACAGGCAAATGGAGCAGATAAGCAGGGTTGAGGAGCATCTTAGGGAATCTGAAAAACACTATCTGAGAGAAGAGAACGTGCTTTTCCCCTATCTACAGAAGCATGGCATCACTCAACCGCCTGCCATCATGTGGATGGAGCACGATAGGATCAGAGAACTAGAGAAGAACCTTTACAGCCTTATACGAAGTCGCGAAACAATGGGCTTGCCAGATTTCGCAAGACAGCTCCAAGAACCGGCTCTTGCGTTGGCAGAGATGTTCTCCAGTCATTTCTACAAGGAGAACAATATCCTTTTCCCTACGGCTTTGAAGGTCATAGAGAAAGATGAGTGGAAGGAGATAAGAAGGCAGTTTGACGAAGTTGGATACTGCTGTTTTACCCCTAAATCTGCGACAGTGAGCATTCCGGAAGCGGCGCCCCAAGCCCTTCGAACAGAACTCCCAGGCGCAATTTCCTTCGAAACTGGCACTCTATCGAAAGAAGAAGCCGAGGCGATCCTCGACGCTCTGCCAGTGGACATTACCTTTGTGGACAAAGATGACACCATTCGATACTTCAATATAAGTGAAGATAGAATCTTCGTCAGGACGAAGGCGGTCATCGGACGTAAGGTTCAGCAGTGCCACCCTCAGAAGAGCCTCCACATGGTGAACAAGATACTCGAATCCTTCAAAGACGGCAGCAGGGACGTTGCAGAGTTTTGGACTGACTCCAAAGGCAGGCTGATTCATATCAGATACTTCGCCGTCCGAAACCGGAATGGAGACTATCTAGGATGCCTAGAAGTGGCTCAGGACATCACAGACATCAAGAAGATTGAAGGGGAAAGAAGACTGCTGGACTGGGCATGAAACACGACCCAAGCATAGAATAGACTTGAGGTAAGATGAGTTGGAGCGAACTTGTCCAGGTTTAAACGATTTCTTGAGACCCAAACCCGAGTACATTAAGTGTCCAAAATGCGGAAGCGACGTCGAGATGTGGACCGATGAGACCAAGGCAGAATGCTCCAGATGCGGACTGAAAGTTTCAAGAAGTATGCAGTCTTGCCTAGACTGGTGCGAGTACGCTGACAAGTGTAGGGAAGTAATCGGCAAAAAAACCCATACGAGGTCTCCAGATGAGAATTGAACCTGCCAAGAGAGTCAAGAATCTTCCACCTTACATATTCGCCGAGCTCGAGAAGATAATAAACGAGAAGAAGAAGCAGGGCATTAACCTGGTCTCGCTGAGCATAGGCGACCCAGATATTCCCCCACCGCCATTCGTCCTCGAAGCGTTGAAGGAAGAGAGCGCAAACCCAAAGAACCACAACTACTCATTCAGCCAAGGCGAACCTGACTTCAGGGAGGCGGTTGCCAACTGGTATGGGGGCCGATTTGGAGTCGAACTCGACCCCAGAAGCGAGGTCATTGGCCTCATAGGATCAAAAGAGGGGATAGCAAACGTTGCCCGTGCCTTTGTCAACTCGGGAGACCGAGTCCTAGTGCCAGACCCAGCTTATCCCGTCTACGCCAACGGGGCGACGATCCTCTGTGACGGTGTACCTGTTATCATGCCCCTGCTCGAAGAGAATGATTTTAAGCCCGACCTTGACTCGGTGGATGCGAAGGATGCAAAGATGATGTTTCTGAATTACCCTAACAATCCAACGGGCAGTGTAGTCGCCACTGATTGGTTGAAAAGTGTGGTCGAGTTTGCGAGAGACAACAACATCATCGTCTGCTACGATAACGCCTACTCAGAGATAACTTTCGACGGTTACAAGGCGCCAAGCATACTCGAGGTCGACGGGGGAAAGGATGTCGCAATAGAGTTCCACTCATGCTCAAAAACCTTCAGCATGACAGGCGACCGAATAGGATTCGCCGTTGGGAACAGCCAGCTCATAAATGGGTTTCTGAAAGTCAAGGCGCAGATTGATTCGGGACCGCCCCTCTACGTCCAGAAGGCAGCCATAAAGGCTCTGGAGAGCTACGTAGACGGCGAACCGCCCGAATACGTGAAGAATGCTGCGCAGACCTACGCCGAGAGGAGAGATGAACTCGTTAGCGGACTTAGGGCGCTTGGGCTCAGATGCACAAAGCCGCTGGCAACCTTCTACGTTTGGGTGAAATGCGGGGGAAGCTCGATGGACTTCGCATCCAGACTGTTAGAGGCAGGTGTCGTCACAACGCCCGGTGTAGGCTTCGGCGAATATGGAGAAGGCTACGTCAGGTTCTCAGTGACGCAACGCAAAGAAAAGATCAGAGAAGCCTGCGAAAGAATCGAAGAAATACTCTGACAAGATTCCTTTTCTTTTTCCAAGCACTTTTCATTCAAGCTTCTGAAGGAAGTCTTCCGCCATCAACAAGAGCTTCTTCGAGTTCTTGTACTTCAGAAGCATCAACGCCTCTTTGAAGCTCAGCCACTTGAATCCCACGTGCTCCTCGGAGATGCGGACGTCTTCTCTTCGTGTTTCAGCGAGGAAGTATGTAACGCGTTTCTGAACGGGTTCCTTCCCCAGTTTGTAGAACCATTTAGCCCCTTCCTCGAAACCCTCTATGAACCTAAGATCATCTTCAGAAAGGCCAGTCTCTTCAACCACTTCTCTTGCAGCAGCTTGCTTCGACGTTTCTTCCTTTCTTAGGTTGCCGCGGGGAAAGTCCCAGTAGTCGCCTTTGAACTGGTAGTGCAGGAGCAGATAGAGCCTTTCGCCGTCGGAACATCTGAATATGATTATGCCCGAGCTGATCTCTCGCATGTCCCTACACACTTACGGATAGATACTCGCCTCGACTATATTTAGCATTACAGCTTCTGCATGGTCGCTAGCCGAACCTTTCGCCTTCCAAACGTCCTGAGCTGCTTGGAGAAAAAGCATATATCTTACATGTGGTATGTACTCTGGGAAGGAACAGTTTTGCAGTACGACCTAATAATCGTGGGAGCTGGTCCCGCAGGAATCTTTTCAGCTCTCGAAGTGGCAAAACACACAGATCTCAGCATTCTGATGCTAGACAAGGGTTCGGACATCGACAAACGCAAATGCCCCGCAAGCAGAGGTTTGGGCTGCGTAAACTGCGACCCGTGTCTCCTTCTTTCAGGTTGGGGAGGCGCAGGAGCCTTCAGCGACGGCAAGCTCACCCTCTCTACCTCTGTGGGAGGGTGGTTGGAGGAGTACGTCGGCCAGGAAACCCTTTCGTCCCTCTTGGACCACGTTGATAAGACCTATAGACGGTTCGGAGATTCTCCTACCGTGTACGGACAGGACCTAGACGAGGTTGAGAGGATCGAAAGAAACGCTGCTCTGGCTGGGTTAAGGCTGATTCGACAGAGAATCCGGCACCTTGGGACGGAGAAGTGCGCCGAAATCCTTCAAAAGATGCGTCAAGAACTCAATAGTCGCGTAGAAGTTAGAACAAAGACCGAAGTTAAGAGCCTCATCGTAGAAGAAAACAAGGCTAGAGGCGTCGAAACCGCCAACGGGGAGAAGATTCATGGTAAGTACGTCATCATTGCCCCAGGCAGAAGCGGCGCAGAGTGGCTGAAGAGCGAAGCCCAGTCGCTCGGTCTTAGAACGCTAAACAATCCCGTGGATGTGGGGATCAGAGTTGAGGTTCTCGCGTCGGTGATGGAAGAACTCACCAGCGTCCTGTACGAGCCCAAGTTCATCTACTTCTCCAAAGCCTTCGACGACCAAGTTAGAACCTTCTGTGTAAACCCCTACGGCGAGGTCATCACCGAGTCCTACAGCGGCGTGATCAGCGTGAACGGACAGAGCTATGCTGAGAGGAAGACTGAGAACACGAACTTCGCCATACTCGTCAGCACGGCCTTCACCTACCCCTTCAGAGAGCCGATTGCCTACGGAGAGTACATCGCCAAGCTCGCCAATCTTCTGAGCGGATGTGTGATTATCCAGCGGTTAGGGGACTTGGAGCTTGGAAGAAGATCAACGGAGGAACGGATCAGGAGGAGTGTTGTGAAGCCCACGTTGACCGCAGCGACACCTGGGGATCTCAGCTTCGTTTTGCCCTACCGCTACTTGACTGACATCCGCGAGATGCTCCAAGCCTTAGACAAGGTCGCGCCGGGAATCTACAGCAAACACACGTTGCTCTACGGTGTCGAAGTCAAATTCTATTCGTCGAGGCTGGAGCTCAACGAAAGCCTAGAGACGAGAATCCGAAACCTCTTCACGATCGGCGACGGAGCCGGCGTAACGAGAGGACTGATCCAAGCAAGCGCAAGCGGGGTCATAGTGGCAAGAGAGATAGCCAAGAGAGAGAAAGATTCAGTCGCCAAAGCCTGACGCAAAGCATTCTCCCTTCCGCAGGTCTGCCGAAAAATCAGCCAGATCAACAAGCAAAAGCGTTGCCTGTAAGCAGTTGCCGTAAGTTCCGCGCTTCAACTTTATAAATCCGAACGGGCTAATTCAGAAGAGAAGACTCTGACCCCCCGCAGAAAAAGGTGAACATCCATAACATTTATGGTTGGAATAGTTGGCAAACCGAACGTCGGCAAGTCCACCTTCTTCAGCGCAGCCACCCTAGCTACGGTTGAGATCGCCAGCTATCCGTTCACCACCATAAAGCCCAACAAGGGAATCGGCTACGTCAGGACCCAATGCGTCTGCAGAGAGTTCAAGGTGAAGGACAATCCCGTGAACTCGGTATGCCTAGATGGTGTAAGGCTGATACCTGTTGAGCTGATCGACACTGCGGGGCTCGTCCCGGACGCTTGGCAGGGAAGAGGGCTTGGAAACCAATTTCTCGACGAGATCCGTAAGGCTGACGCGCTGATTCACATAGTTGACGCCTCAGGGTCAACAGACCTCGAAGGGAGAATAATTGCACCCGGGACGCATGACCCTCTTGAGGACGTAAGATTTCTGGAAAGGGAGATGACGATGTGGTTCGCCCAGATTCTGAAAAGAGACTGGCCGAAGCTGGCGAGAACCGTAGACTCAGGCATGATCGATCTGCATGCCCTTCTCGAAGAAAGGCTAAGCGGGCTCTCAGTAAGAAGGGTTCACATCGCAGAGGCTCTGAGAATCACTGAGCTGAACCCTGACAAACCTAGCACATGGAGCCAAGATGATTTTATGAATTTCATTGATGCCATGAGAAAAGTCTCTAAGCCGATGCTGTTGGCCGCAAACAAGATGGATATCCCTGTAGCCGAGGAGAATCTTGAAAGACTCAAGGAAACAGGATACCTAGTTGTGCCCTGTATCTCTGAAGCTGAACTAGTTCTGAGAAGAGCCGCCGAGAAAGAGCTCATAAGCTATAAGCCTGGAGACCCCGACTTCGATATAGCCGCACCTTCAAGCATGACTGAGAGGCAAAGAAAGGCGCTGGAGATTATTCGGGAGAAGGTTCTGAAGATATATGAGACGACGGGAGTTCAGGAGGCCATCAACGCGGCCTTCTTCCAGCTTCTAGGCATGATAGTCGTCTACACGGTTGAGGATGTCGAGAAACTCTCCGATCATGACGGAAGGGTCCTCCCCGATGCTAGGCTACTGCCGTCCGGTACCACTGCCCGTGAACTGGCCTACAGAATTCACACGGAGCTCGGGGAAAGCTTCATACATGCCATCGACGCCCGAAGCAGGATAAGGCGCGGGGAAGATTATGTCGTGAAAGACAGAGACGTAATTTCAGTGGTGAGCGCGAGGAAAAGGGCTTAGAGGAGCTATTCCCCGAATCGTCTCTTCCGTTTCTGGAAGGTCCGGATCGCTCTCAACATATCGATGCGTCTAAATTCCGGCCAGAAGACATCTAGGAAGCACAGTTCACTGTAGGCTGATTGGTACAGGAGGAAGCCACTGAGCCTCTCTTCCCCGGAGGTTCGGATGATCAGGTCAGGGTCTTGCTTTGGCAGGTAAGCGGTGTACAGGTATTTCTCGAAGACTTCTTCGTCTATGTCTTCCGGAAAGAGTTTTTCTCCTTTCACTTCTTGCGCAATCTTCCTCGCGGCGTCAACAATCTCGGCTCGGCCGCCGTACGCCATAGCGAGGTTGAGGAAGTGTTCATCGTAGTTACGAGTTGCGTCCTCGACCTTTCCAATAAGCCCCTGTATATGCTCAGGTAGCAGACTGAGCCTCCCTATGAATCTCACTCGAACCCTATGCTTGTGTATGTCCTCGTTCTTCAGGATTTGGTGAAGTTTGTTTTCAAACAGCCTCATGAGCTCCTCGACCTCCTCCTCAGACCGTTTGAAGTTCTCGGTTGAAAAGGCATAAAGCGTCATCGTCTTCACCCCAAGGTCCAGACACCATCGAAGCATCTTCTCAGTCTTGTCTGCGCCATAATAGTGCCCCATGTGAGGATTCATGGAATGGTCTAGGGCCCATCTCCGATTCCCATCCAAGATTATGGCTATGTGTTCAGGCTTCTCCTCATCCTTTACTTGATGCCAGAGCCACTTCTCGTATGCTCGGTAGACGCCGAGTGCGGATAGCAGAGACTTTAGCACTTCTTGGCTTCACCTACCCTGGATTCTTCAATTGAGGAACTACATAGGCAACTGCGCTCTTGGGGAAGATGTCGAATAACTCCGTCCAAGACTTCTGCAATCTTTGGACCTACCGACTCTGAGAGCTCCGTCACCTCTCGGGAGGTAATCCTTTGTCCTATCCCGGCAGCCATATTGGATACGAAACACAGCGCCGCGTAGCACATCCCAAGTTCGCGTGCAAGCACGGCCTCAGGAACCCCGGTCATACCCACAACGTCGCAACCTAGCGCTCTGAACATTCGGATTTCAGCGGGAGTCTCAAACCTAGGGCCCTCCGTGCATACATAGATTGCTTGGTCGCGTACTGTAAGAGAAGTTTCCTTAGCCTTCGTTATGAGAAGCGCTCGCACTTCTGGGCAGTAAGGCTGGGAGAAGTCAACATGAGTGACCGGAGCATCATCATAGAACGTGGATGACCGCTGTTTGGAGAAGTCAATCAAGTCATGGGGAACAACCAAGTCGCCCGGCCTGAAACCTAGGTTTACCGCGCCGACGGCGTTTGTCGCTACTATCCTCTCGACACCCAGCCTATGGAGAGCACAGATGCTCCCTCGGTAGTTCACTTTGTGAGGCGGAACGGTATGATCGAGACCATGACGGGGGAGAAATGCGACAGATCGACCTTGAACCTCACCGAGGTGTATCAATGGAGGAAGCCCGTAGGGAGTGCCAATTCGTATCTGCTTGGTGCCCTTCAGCAGAGACTCTAGACCTGTTCCGCCTATTACAGCAATTTCAACTCTGGACGGCGCTTTGTTTTCCATCAATGTCCCCTGCTTCCGGCTTCTGTTTTTCTTCTTCCACGTCCGGCTTCTCTTTGAAAACGTTCTGGAATCTCTTGCCTAGGAAGTGGGTGCTGAGCCCTGAAGCCACAATTATCACTATGCCAACGACGATCGAGGCGATCAACCCGTCAGGCGGCAGAGACGGGTTAATAATAATGCGGGATATCTCGTTGAAGATTGTCCAGGACCAAGCGAGGATGACAACTAGGGCTGAAGTTCGCCAGAATCTTGAGTCTCGATCCAGAAGGTGACCGATTGACCTCCCCAAAAAGACTATACAGACGCCGATTATCACCATGTCCAAAGACTTGGATATAAGCCACCCGATGATCTGGGGGAGCAACTCTAGCAATCTGCCAATCACGAGCGGAAATTGGAGTCTCATCCCGTAATGTTCACTTATGTAGGAGCCAGCTTGATAAAGGCCTGTGCCAATCAGCAGGAAGCCGGCTGCCAAAGAGAAGCCTGTCACCAATCCAGAGACCGGGGAATGGTAGACGCGGGAGAAAATAGATGACAGTTTCTTGTCAAGTCCGTAGCCCTTCCCGAACAGGAAACTGCCCAGGATTATGAGACCAACGATCCAAGCCCACATATAGATGTCGAATTGTATAAGTACCTTAAGGAACGCCAGAATACCCAAGGCTATGAGGAGTATGCCGGGCAATCCGAGAGCGATCCTCGAGTATCTGGGGTCCCCCGTGAGCATCTTAAGATAACGGGAGAATACCGCTGCCGTCTCCTCTATTGACTCACTGTGTTTCACGACCACCCTTCGCACGGAAGTGACAGGAACCCTTGACTGAACCAGAGGCATAACGTCCTCGTCGGCGAAGCCGTCAGTGACAAGGATCAGACTGTCTGCTCGAAAATCCTTTGTGATCTCGGCCAGCTCTGACACCAGCTTCCGATCTGCAGCAACGCCGCCCAACTCAGAACCAGCTATAGTCGCGATCTGGTAGAGATTACTGCCAGTTTCGTCTTTACCGAGGTTGTCATAGATCCTGATGGCTTCGAACATTGCGTTGGCGTCCGTTTCCTCTGGGTCTGCAAGAACCAGCCTGAGAGCTGCATCCTTATTTTCTTCTTTCCCGACGATCGGCGTTTTCACTCCGGCTTTTCTGCCTATGTCATTGTCTCTGTCGACAACGAGGATAAGTAAACGTTCAGACTTCTGCTCTTCAGGCTTCTCCATCAGTCTTCTCCCGTGCAGACCTAAGTAGAAGATAGCAGACTTCTTCCCAATAAATGTTATAGAAGCAGCTGTCCCAAACCTGAAATGGAGTCTTCTCCTATTCTCTTGTTCTCTCCGCGTGATAACTTGGAGAAGACATGATCAGATCTTCCCCGACTCGGCCAAGATCTTGAATTCCTCAAAGGTGAGCCTTTCGCCACGTTTCAGTTTGCCCAAAGCCTCCTGCTCGAGTCTTTCTCGGAGAGCCGACTGCTGTCTGGCTTTCTCTTCTTCTTCCTTCCTTCGAACTTGCTCGCGGATAGCCTTAATCTGGTTCAGAATTTCAAGGTACTTCGAGTGGAAGACGTTTGCCTTTTCCCGATGATTGATGTACTCCCCGTGTTTTTCATCAGCTTCTGCCTTATGCTTCTTCACCTCCCAAAGATGAGCAATCATCTTCTCGTGAAATGCTTGGCTTTGTTCCACAACCTCCGAGATTTTGGTGCGCAGAACCGATATCTGATCTGAAAGCTCTTCCGCCTCATTTTGCAGTGTGGCGATTCTGTCTTCTTTCCTCTTTTCGTTCCTGTAGGCTTCGAGTTGGGTTTCCAGATCTTTGACTCGTCCGACGAGTCTTCTCTCCTCGTCAATAGGAAGCGATTCTGTCTGTATCTTCCACTCGATCTTCCCAATCTCGTCTTCCAGAGAGTGCTGGCTCCGACTGGGCTTCCTCGATGTGGCTTCTTTGACCTCTCGCCTGAGCCGCTTGAGCTCTTCAATCGTTGCATGATGGTCCCGCAAGAACTGTTCTCGAAGAGCTTTCAAGCGTTGAACCTCGCTGTTTAGGTCATCGCGCCTTTCCCTCAGACCGTTGGTTTCCAGCCTGAGCTCCTTTATCCTTTCGTGGAGACGGTTGCGCTCTTGAGCCCGGCTGTCAGCTTCATCCTCCAGCCTATCACGTTCGGCTTTCAGCGCGCTGAGTTCTTGGCTTAGGACCATGATTTTGTGCTCTAACGCCTCAGCCATCCCTATCTCTCTTACTGTTCAATCTGCTGATTGTAGATGGAATTTCCCTCCCCCCTTAGAAGCTTTTGGTGCTAGACCACTAGTTGTTTGCTGATGTGGGCAGACAGACGTTCTGGAATGAAAGATTTATATATTGGATGGATTATCCAACGCAGCTGGAGAGCGGAGAGTGAATGAACGTCTCAAGCAAAACCCTCAGCTTCGTCGCGATCATGACTGCACTTTGCGTTGGCTCCAACTATGCTCTGATAGGCGTGCCCAATGTCAAATTTATGGACCTCTTTGTCTTCGTAAGCGGTTACCTTGCCGGAAGTCTATCTGGCATGACCGTCGGCTTCCTTACTTGGCTTGTATACGGCACCCTGAATCCCTACGGTTTCGACCTACCCACCCTTCTCGCCACATCCATAGGCGAAACCATATACGGGATCGCAGGCGGTCTCATGGCAAGGTCTGGCCTAAGGTTGTCTTCAGATCCCTCTGCAGCGTTGACGGAAAGGTCGTACTGGGGAACCAGCCTCAGATTGGGGATGCTGGGGTTCCTTCTTACATTCGCTTATGACCTGTTTACGAATGTTGTCACGGGAACGGTCTTTGGGATTCCTCTTGTCCTTTGGATAGTCCAGGGAGTACCCTATACGGTTGCCCATGAGGTTTCGAACTTCTTCTTTTTCCTCGCGGGCGGGAATGTCCTCATCAATGCTATCAGAAGGATAATGTGCAAAGGAGGTGAGTCTTGATGGCTCAGAAAGCCGGTTGGATGTGGGCTTCGATTGGCCTGCTCTGCATCTCAATGCTGTCCGTAACTCTCAGTGCGTACTATTATACGGAATATACGAGATACGTCGGGTTATACAACAAGGCTCAGAACGAATTGCGGAAATATGACATGTACATCTTTGTTGACATTCTGGTCGACTACGGAAACGGCACCAAGGATTGGTCAAACCGCACCCTCATAGTCCGGGGAGCTGATCTTCTCAACGCCACTCGAATAGTCTCAGAGGTCGAATATACCCGTGGAGTCTACGGCGCCTTCGTTACGCGCATAAACGGTGTAGGTGGAGACCCCAACACATATTGGCTGTGGTATGTCTGGAACTCGACCAGCGCGAGTTGGGACGCGGGGATGGTAGCCAGCGACGCCTACACCCTGAACGATGGCGATGCTGTCGCGTGGATCTACACGAGATTCTGAAAGGCTGAAAGGTTAGTGGTCGGGCGGGCAGGAGTCTCATAGGAGGCTTGATCCGCCGTCCTATTTTGAATTCGCCGAGCCACGGGCTTGCCTTGGCTCTCCTGCGACACTCCGGTTTCTGTACGCTTGACAGGCTGAGCGGCATCCACAGCAAGTGTAGACGTCTACAGCATCTCCACCAGACTTTTCTCAAGGCTGGTTCGGAAGCTCTGCCAAGCTGAGCTACCGCCCGACAAACATCTCAGAAAGAAAGAATCCCATATATGTCTTTCGTCTTTGCCTCGATGCGCCTTTGATGCTGCCGCACAAAGGTTAAATCGTGCCCGAACCTTCTTAGAAGGTGGAGAAAAGAAGGCAATCGCATTTAGGGCCGGTAGTTCAGTGGTATGAATGCCGCCCTCGCACGGCGGAGGCCGCGGGTT
>CAYRBK010000029.1:0-21307 GCA_964422605.1 uncultured Candidatus Bathyarchaeia archaeon
AATAGCGCGCTTCGGTCAGATCATAGCGTTTGCAGAGTTTAATCCTTTTGGTTTCCTTTTTGGGTCGATCTCTGAGCTTCGGGGTCTCAACCCGACCTCACTACACTGCCTTCGCTCCTCAGTCTAGCTATCCTTTTCCGCCCTTTTTCATTCCACGATGGCTTTCCTGGAACCCTACGGTTGGCTGCTCCAAGCAGTGACAACCTGAAAAAACGCCCAAGGGACAAGCTTGCCTGCACGGTTGCAGGCTTAATACTATCCCTGGCATACCTTGACAGTTTGAACAGAATAGACGAAAGTTTTTTATATTGACAGACTGCACAATCACGGATCGTACGCTGGAGATGGCTAGGATGAATGATGAGTTGGTAGTTAAAGCAAAGAAGTTGACAGCCCATTCATTTTCCAGATTCGGCCAGGTTGTCGATGTTCCTAAGGCGCCTCCTCTAGTTGAAAGGGAAACCGTGAAGTATTGGGGTACACTCGCTACTTTCATGATTGGGGGTGAGACGGAGGTTGGGATCTGTGTTGTCAGGAGAGATTCTGACGCGTTTGAGTCTATGGAAAGACATGTGCAAACACCCGAATTGCTAACACCAATCAAAGGCGACTTTGTGATACCTGTAGCTGCGCCGAGAAACTTAGAAGACCCACAAGAAACTCCAAGCGTGAAAGATGTTGAAGCCTTCTACGTACACGAAGAGCAGGCTATCATGATGGACAAAGGGGTCTGGCATTGGGCCCCTCTACCAGTTGGGGAAGATGCATCTTTCTTCGTGATTTTCAAAAAGGAAACAGCCAAGAGAGACATGACTATCAGGAAATTCAAGGACGGAAAAAGAATAAGCTTACGCTGGTAAGAAATCAGAGGTTATGTTCTTCACCTAAGGGGCGCTTACCAAGGTATATCTCAACTGTTGACCTGGGGTCGCCCCCTTGGTGATATTTTCCGCGATGCGTCTGCACCCAAGGGGTCTGTGGTCTTTTTGGAATGCCCCACTTTTCTATGGCTGCTCTCAGTTCAGGTTGTCTCTTTGCTGCTTCCTCTAAGGATATGCCTTGTGCAACTGCCTCAGCCGCCTGCACCATAGCCCTCGCTCCGGCGGTGTAACCCTGAGGGTGACCAAGTATTCCGCCTCCAGCTGGGACAACAATGTCCATGCCAAACTCTCTGGCAACGATAGGTAGGACGCCGGGGTACATGCCGCCAGCAGGCATTGGCCAGTTCTTTCTGATGTGGAAGAAGGGTGCTAGCTGAACTTGTGCAGAACGGATACTCTCTTCTAGGGATACCACAGGAATGCCGGACCAGTAGGTTGGCGTCAACATCATGTCTGCTCCACACAATCTGCAGAGTTTTGCCATAACGGGCCAACCTATCCTGGCAATCATGGATAGCATGTGAGACGGGTGAAGAAGAATGGGAGCATTCATTTCAGGATCTTCAGCCAACACTCTCAGGATTGAGGGACTGGCGGAGTAACATAACAGAAATCCATTTGCGCCGGCTTCGATAGCTCTTTTTGCTTTTTCAACAATCTTGTTGACTTCGTCCGTTATGCTGATGAAGTAAAGCATTTTCTTTCCTGTCTCATCTTCGGCCTTTTGAAGAGCAGCCATGACGGCATCTAGTCTTTCCATGAATTTGCAGTACTCTGTGTCGCTGGTCATTTCGTCATCCTTCACCATGTCGACTCCGCCTAGCGCTGTTTGGTAAACCTGTTGGGCTGTTTGCTTGGGGGTCATACCCATCTTCGGTTTTATGATCTGTAACACCAACGGTCTATCCCTTACGCCTAGAATTTTTCTAATGCCTTCTATCCCGAACTTCGGACCCCTAAAGGCCTGCACTAATTTCTTGGGGAAACTCACATCTAGTAGTCGAAGTCTAGAACAGTAGGCAAAGCAGTTGCCTGCAAACGAAAGCAGCATCATAGGAAGATTCGGTTCCCAAGCCTCTATGGGGAAACCCACCTGAACTATAGCCTTCTTGACTCCTAGAGGAGCTGGAATTTCGTAGTAGCCAAGCAATTTTCCTGAGAGCTTTTGCCTGACCTCTGGGCTTTCCTCTTTGACCTCTGTCCATGTGCCAGTTGATCCTTCTAGGATCATTTCTTTCAGAAGGTCAAAATGGTCCAAAAAATCTTCGCCAGGTATCGTGTCTTCCACGTAGTAAGTGGCAATTATGTGGGTGCCTAGATCAACGCTGTCCAGAGAGTTGTTAAAAATAACTGGGTCATAGAAGGGTTTGAATTGGTCCATCTTAAGTGCCTCCAATCAAGCAATGCGGTTATTGATAGCCTCCTATGTCGTTTAAATCTTGTGGTCTATGGAGGCTCTCGGTTCAGATTTAGCAAGTACATTACTGAGGGCGGAATCTGCGGCGAAAAGGCTTATATAAAAGAGGAGAACTATCGAAGGAAGATGCAGAATGAAATTTTCCATTCCTACAGTTTGTTTGGGAAAACAAGCAGATCGCTTTGCCACCTATAGGGACGACATAGCTTTCGAAGAAAAAATCGAGCTAGCTTCCAAGATCAAAGGGCTTGAGGGAGTAGGAGTATTCTACCCAACAGAAGCGAAGGACGTCGACAAACTCAAAACACTGTGTTCCAAATACAGACTGAAAATCTCAGAGATAATTGTTGACGTCTTCACCAGCCCAAAGTTCAAATACGGATCATTCTCGAATCCTTCCGACGAGATCAGAGAAGAGGCTATAAGAACTGTGAAAGAGGCAATGGATGTTGCGGAAGAACTAGGCTGTGTGGTGAATCCATGGCCGGGACAAGATGGGCACGACTACCTCTTCCAGGCAGACTACGAACAAGCGTGGAAAAGGCTAATCAGCGGGGTGAAGGAATGCGCTCAGCATCGTCCAAAAGTGAGGCTTGCTGTCGAATACAAGATAAAAGAACCTAGGACCCATATCATGTTGGGTACAGTGGGTGCCTCTCTCTACCTATGCCAAAAGGTCGGGATGCCTAATGTCGGCATTACTCTTGATACTGGACATTGCTTCATGGCTGGTGAGAATCCAGCGGAATCATCTGTTCTCCTCGGAATGGAGAACAAGCTCTTCAATATTCATGTGAACGACAATTACGGAGACTGGGACTGGGACCTGATACCTGGCACAATATTCGCTGCTTCCCAGGCGGAGTTTCTGTTCTGGCTGAAAGCTATGCACTACAACGACTGGATACTGATAGACGTATTCCCCCAGAGAATGGATCCTCTCAGGACTTTTGACCGTGCGATACGAAATATGAAAAGAATCGAACAAGCGATAGACAAAACGGGAATAGGAAAAATCAAAGAGAAAATCGGGAAAGGGGACATTTTCGAAACGTTCAACCTGCTGGAAGAAATCTGACGCAGAAACTTGCTCGGGAACAAAGAATGTATCTGTTGGGCATAGATATCGGCACATCTGGATGCAAGATAAACGTCTTCACCCTAGAGGGCAATATCGTCTCATCAGCCAGTCGAGAATACTCTGAATATTCCCCAAAACCGGGGTGGACAGAGCTCAATCCAGACGAAGTATGGAACGCCTTGAAAGCGAGCATCAAAGAAGGCGTATCAAGGACTCCATCCGATGAAATCAAGGCATTATCTTTCTCTACGTTAGGGAGCGAAGTCATGGTCCCCGTCGACAAGAAGGGGAAATGGGTTTATCCAGCCATCTCAGGCTATGACGCAAGGGGAGAGGGCTACCAAGATCAGCTAAAGATGTGGAACGAAACGTTGGGGGCTCTCAGGATCTTTCAGATAACCGGGATGCCCATGCAATACAACGTTGCTGCCAACAAGATATTATGGCTGCGAGAAAATATGCCTAAGGTATTCAACAAAACCTACAAGTTCGTTAGTTTTCAGGATTATCTCGTCTGGAAACTCACGGGCAATTTTGCGATTGACTATTCCATGGCATCGCGTATGATGCTGATGGATATTCACAAGAAAGCATGGTCTGCTGAGATGCTCAATATAGCCAACATAAGTGAAGACATGTTATCTGATCCTTGTCCATCTGGTGTCGTGGTTGGCGAAGTTAGTGCCGAAGTTGCAGAAGAAATTGGGCTGAGCGGAGGGACAGCCGTAGTCTCCGGGGGACATGATCAAGCATGCGGCGCTCTGGGCGTAGGGGTGATTAATGAAGGACCAGCTATGGATGCAACCGGATCCGTGGAGTGCATCGCCGCAGCCATGGAGAAACCCGTCCTGACTGAGGACATGCTGGAATCTAAGCAATGCTGCTACTGCCATGCTGTTGAGGATATGTACCTGACTCTAGGTTTTCTGCCCTCTGCCGGGCTTGTGTTGCGGTGGTTCCGAGACACGTTCGCCGAGAAGGAAAAAGAGGAAGCAGGAAAATCGGCGAGAAACGTTTACGACATATTGACTGAGGAAGCCTCAGCGTCTCCGCCAGGCTCCTCAAATCTCTTCCTGCTGCCACATTTCCTTGGGAGCGGTACTGGTCGTTCTCCAGCTCTGTATGCCAAGTCTAGAGGGGCTCTTATTGGTCTCTCCATCTTCCATACGAGAAGCGATGTTATCCGATCGATTCTCGAAGGCATAACCTTTGAGATAAGACAAATCATCAGTCTCCTAGAACACACTGGAATCAGAGTCTCAGAGTTGAGATCCGTAGGCGGAGGGGCCAAGTCCAGTTTCTGGCTGCAGTTGAAGGCTGATATGGTAAACAAGAGAGTCATAGTTCCAGTCATCACGGAAGCTGCTTCTCTAGGAGCTGCGATTCTAGCAGGCATTGGCGTCGAAGTTTTCAAAGACTTCAAATCCGCAGTAAGAGAAGTTTTCCGGGAACAAAGCGTATACGAACCGCGAATGGAAAATGTGAAGCTATATGACCGGCAGTATCAGATCTACGAGATGGTCTATCCCACGCTAGTCAGGATCTTTGAGAAGATCTTCGATCTCTAAGTAGTGCACTAGGCATCCACAAGTCGAGACTCTGGATTAAGCAAGTTAGGAAAGCCATCAAACATGAAAAGCATGCCGATTCTGGAGCGATCTAAGCCCCTATTCGCTATGGGAGACAAGCGGTTGCTAGTGTCTCACCTCTAGTACCAGTACCCAGTCTTGGACCATAGGAGCCTTTGGTGGCTGCCACTCGCCTTTTTCATCCGGAACCACTTTGCCCAAATCGTATTCCCTTCCATCCCTTGGGTCGAAATAGAATGCGTGATAGGTAACCTTCGGCTCAATTCCCTTTACCTTTGACAGAAGCCGCCAACCCATAAGCCACGGGACATAGATAAAGCGCACTTCTTCCGGGATTCCGGCTGCACAGGGCTGCGAGTAATCCTGTTTGCTCCAGTGCGGTTCAATCCATTCGAGGTGTGGCTCAAACCGCCACCAAGGATATCGTTCTAAGAGTCGCTTGCCGATACCTAGCTGCTGGGAACCCGGAAACTGGTAAGCATCTTCCCAGGGGGTATCCCCGTAAGATCTGCCGTGTGGTGATGGGCCGAAGGGTCTGGACCGCGTGTTGAGCTGCCAGATTCCGTTCGCGCCGTAGGTGTGCCCGCATGCACCGTTGAGGATGCTTGTCCAAAACATTAGTCGCTGAACATTTTCCCAGCTTGCGCCGAGGATTCCCTCGTAATCGACCTCGCCCACTAACACCGGCATACGTGGCACTCTGGCAACTTCATCTGCGACTTTGCTTACGGTGTTGGCGAAGCTATCTAGGTCGGTATGGCCGGTTTGAAGCATGTCCACGTCAAGGACCGATGGATCGTCAACCATATTGCGTCCAACATCGGTAGGATGAATCGTGATTGGATGGTGATAGGGATCAAGTGCACGTAGATAGCGAGCAACCCGTGTCCAACCAGCACGTGCCTTGGTCTCATATTCCTTCCGCTTCTTCTCACTTTCTGCAACAGAAAAGAGATAGTATTGCAGCGCGACAGTATAGTATGGCATGACCGCTTCTCCAGCCAAGCACCAGACTACTGGGTAGGCTCCGTAGCGGGCAACTAGGTTGCGCCAATGCTTCTTCATCGCTTCTTCTCCGGCAAACTCCATGAAGAAGCCCCAAGAGCCAACAATACATGGGACCAGTCCATTTTGCACAAGCCAGTCAAGACGTCTATCCGCCATGTCGAAGTATGCTGGATTTATTCGCGAGTAATCTTTCTCCCAGGGGAAGCCTGCTTCGTTGGCGCCTCTAGGATCGAAGGGAGCCATATCAGGATATAGGCCAGCTACGATCTGGATGACTGTAAAACCCTTTTTGACCCTATCTGCGGTCAGTAGTCTGAAGCCTTCTGGCCATTCGAGGCGTTTCGTGAGCCCCATCCACCAAGTGTCTCCGAGCCAGAAGAAAGGGGTCCCGTCAATATGTTCCAGATACCTCCGATCATGGCTTACCCTTAGCGGACCATGCTTAAGGAGAGGGTTATCGCCCGTATACGGAAGGACCTCTACAGTCCCTTCTTGACCATGAAGGTCAGGGTTAGATTCGGAGCACATGGTACGGAAGCGGTGCCTGCCAACTTTGTGCGAAGCGTAGCGTAAGCCCCAGAAGTTTCCGCCAGCCCAGAAGGCCGGTACAACCCTTTCTTCTCCTGTTGGGTCAGTGAATACAGCTGAGACCTCCACCTCATTGAAGGGGTCCGCATACTCCTTTCCCGACGAGAAAGACCACTCAACCATGCCGTTCTGTTCTACAAGCTTTAGTTTGGAATTCATGGTTTTCATCTCTATATTTTGCCTAGTATTTATTCTGAGGCCTTATAAATAATGCGGGTACCAACTTCCTTGTCTTCTGGGTGTACGAAAAATAGTTTAGCTTGCCGCCTATTCCGCTCTAGTCCGGATCGATGGCAGCCTTGCTCCCGAATGTCAGTTACCAGATGGCAAACTCTAGGCGATGAAGCAGGCTTACTTCTGATTATCTATCCCCTATCTTAGGCTCTGTGGATTCCGCTTTTCGCCGAATGTTAATGCAACCTGGACCACTTCTTCAGGATGTTGATCGATCAACTCGAAGGCTTTGGCGGCGTCTTCAAATGGCACCTTGTGTGAGATGAGCCTTTTGAGCTCAATCTTCCTTTTCTGAATCCTGTTGATAACCGTCTTTCTCAGCCTACCGTGATCCCACCGATATTTTAGCTCGGGGTTCACACCGGCTATCTGGGACCCAACTATGTTGATCCTGTTATGGTGGAATTCGTCGCCAAGGAAGAGGTCTTTTCCAGCTAGCGGGTAGAATCCAGCAGCTATGACTTTGGACGAGTAGGCACAGGATCTTATGGCCTCGTGTAAAGCTTTGTATGAACCTGAGACTTCAATAACAATGTCAGCTCCTCTATTATCAGTCAGCTCCCGAATCGTCTGAGCTACATCTTCGCATTTCTGAGGATTCAGTGTTACATCTGCTCCAAGCTCTTTCGAGAGCTTCAGCCTTTTGTCTATCAGGTCCACCGCGATGAGAGGGTCTGCCCCGCTAAGCTTGGCGAATTGCATCGCGATCAATCCGACAACTCCTTGGCCAAAGATGGCAACAGCCTCTCCGACTCTGATTGAAGCGTCAAGAACTATGTTTAGCGCTGTTGGAGCAATGCCCATAAAGATCCCCTCTATAGCTTCGACATCCTTTGGCAGCACGCTTGCCTTCGCCGCCTCACTATTGAGGATCGCTGAAGTTCTATGCCCATAGCCCAAGGCTACAACTTCGCCCTCCTCTATTCCTGTAACCTCTTTTCCGACTTTGGTAACACATCCAACTTCCTCATACCCATAGGTTACCGGATACTCCCAGCTAGCCTTGCCAGTTTTGAACAGATGCAATTTCGGGTCCCATGTCTTATTGTAGAAGGGAGCGAAGCCTCTATACACGTTCATCTCTGTACCATGGCTTATACCTGAAAAAACGGTTTCAACCCTAACTTCGGTTGGGCTAATAGGGATGTCTTTATATTCTCTGAACTCGATCTTCTTTGGGCCTGTGAAAACTAATTCCTTACCCGTACAGGTCACCGTACCGAACCAAGTAGTAGGTGTCATATATGGCTTTTGTTCGCCACGTAAGTTGCTTTTCCATCCTCTTCAACTACAAGTACCTTGAACCCCTCTTTCAAGATTGGCTCGTAGTCTAGCCGCGCTTTTGTGTCAAAAATGCTGATCCAACACAGATCGTCATTCCCTATGTTTACAGTTCTATGAGCGTAGAATGGAGGCGCGTAAGCAACGGTCCCCCTCGTTAATGGGGCGATAAGTACGGGCTTCTCTTTGTCCTTGCGTTGAAGAATTGAAACTCCTTGTCCGCTCAGAAAGATATAGATCTCGGACATTTCCAATGGTCTGTGGAAGTGCCCTTTGGTTAGAAAATACTCATTTCCAATCTTTCCCGAAGACATTACGGTTATGGCGCAGCTCAGTCCATCAAAATTGAAGTAGCAGATTCTGTATACGGATTTTTCTTTGTCTGCCTTGTTGAAGGCTTCTTTGTCATGAAAGAAGCCTTCCATATCTTTGAGTCTTCTCTCTTCAGTCTTATTTGGCTTCAACATCAATGAGGTCCCTAAGGTGACTGACCGGATATCCAGCTTAGATACGACCCCAATTCCTGTTGATTCAGAAAACTTCTTAGCAAGCTTGTCAGATACAAACGGCAACAAGTCCCGAAATAAGTCTTCATTTGTCATACTCAAGACCACGCCTGCAACACTAAGTCGATCTTCGATATTACCCTTTGCCTAACTCTGAAGCAAACGGTAGGACCAGAATCATATAATCGAGCAAAGCACACTATTGTGAGCAGCTCTAGCCGCAGTCTTACACTTTGGAACCTCTGCTGCACAGTTTCTCGGATCCTGCCATAGAAGACTCAGCTATCAAGAGTTTCCAAACTATGCTTTTGAAGAAACTCGTCAATCTGCTTTCTTGTTACCTCCCAATGGAAAGCCCAACCCCTAGGAACGTACGCTGCTTTCATCGCTCCAATGGCATTAGCAAACGTTGCTGTTCTGCGAAGATCCCAACTATTCAACAGGCCATATATGAACCCGGCATTAAACGCGTCGCCAGCTCCGCAGGAGTCTTCGACTTTGACACTAAAGGCAGACGCCTTAAACATCTCGTTTTCTGTAGCTATGAAGCTGCCTTGTTCTCCAAGCTTAATGGCAACGATTTTCGGTCCGAGCTTCAGGAGGTTTTCTGCGGTCTTTGTTAGTTCTTTGCCGCCAGCAACCGTCATTGCCTCGTTCTGGTTAAACAGGCAAACATCTGTGTATCTGATTGTTTCCCGTATCGCTTTGACACGGTCCTCATGCCAACCCTTTGGATCCCAAACCACATCAAAAGCCACCAAAGCTCCAGTATCTTTGATGAATCTGAGGACTTTCTTAGCCGGATCACCGATAAAATAGGTTAGTTTGTTGTACCCGCCTAGATGAACTATTCTAGGTGGAGATTCTTTTAACTGTGCGAAATATTGTTGCACATCTTCGAATGTTAGTAGTTCATTCGCGCCTAAATAGGTTGTAGCGGTCCACATCCCTGAATCGTGTAGAAAAACAGAAGAGAAGGAGGTACCTGCCCTAGAGGTTTTCACGACGTAAGACAAGTCGATTCCAGCTTGCCGCCATCTTTCCAGGGCAAACTGTGCAAAGAGATCGTCTCCGATCTTCGTTAAAAGGGCGGTCTTTAACTCTAAGCGCGAAGCCGCTCCAGCACATAAAGCCGCTGAGCCAGCTGCTTCGAATTTCAGCTCGGAAACAAAGTATTCCTTTCCAAACTCCAACTGAGGTGCCGTAATATAGTGACATATCACTGCGACCTGGCCATCACCGATCACCAAGAGGTCGAGGGGCTTAACTCTCGAGCATTTCATGCGTCTAGTTCGTTCGACTTCATATAAAAATATTGCATGCCATATCTATGGAGATCATTGGTCATCTTCATTCCAAGATAACCCACTTCTTGATACAATCGCGGGATGAATGCTGTGGTCTGCCTAGCAAGTTGAGAAAAGCATTGATCTTAGAAATAACACTTATATAGTGTAGAATGAAGCAGATTTGCGAGTGTTTGAGATGTGTTTGCGGTCTTTGAAGATGGGTAGAATAGTTGACCTCTCGCATGAACTACATCCTGGCGATGAGTCGAGCGAGCTTTACATCAAAACTCATTTTGTGGAGGAGATATTTCCCAGGTATATGCGGGGAAAGGACCAATGGTACATAATCCAAAGGGTTTCGTTCTTGGATCATATTGGCACTCACGTAGAGTCCCCTCTGCATTACGTGAAGAATGGAAGGGACGTATCAGAAATCCCACTAGACCAACTGATAGGTGAAACTGTTATTTTCGACTTCACTCATAAGAAGCCCAACGAGGAGATAGGCATCGACGATTTCGTAGTGTCTGGCAAGGAGATAAAGCAAGGAGACATGGTCTTCATCAATACCGGACAAGGGAATTATACCAGTCTGCGAACCGAGTACCAACACCCTTATCTATCTTCTGAAGCCGTGAAATGGTTGGTGGCAAAGGGGATCAGTTGTCTAGGTATAGACTCTTCCGGGATAGAGAACAAACGTACATCCAGTAACGCGCAACCTAACCACCAGATCCTCTTCACGAATGGAATCCCGCTTATTGAGCAATTAACAAACCTAGATAAGCTAAAGACGGATAGGGTTCTTGTGTTTGTCCTTCCATTGAAGATAAGGGGTCTGGATGCTTGCCCTGTAAGAGTTGTCGCAATTGAACAACCTAGCCTTCCAGATAAGAATCTAGGAGCTTAGTATACCTTTATCGGAGGCGTCTAGACTGTCATCAGAGAGGGAGGTTCTAGAGAAGACAAAGCTAGTTGAAATGTACCGAAGACTATTGGAGATAAGATATTTTGAAGAGAAGCTGTTCTATCTCTTCCTCGAGCGCGCAATGCCAGGAACTATGCATCAGTATATCGGGGAAGAGGCCGTAGCTGTGGGCATATGTGCCAATCTGCGAAAAGATGATTATGTGTTCAGTACGCATCGTGGTCATGGACACTGCATTGCAAAGGGCGCACCTTTGGATAAGACCATGGCGGAGTTATTCGGGAAGAAAACAGGCCTATGCAAGGGCTACGGGGGTTCTATGCATCTAGTCGATGTTACCGTGGGTTTTCTCGGATCTACCGGCATCGTTGGCGCAGGCATTCCATTAGCTACAGGCGTGGGTTTGTCGATCAAGCTTAGAAAAACCGATCAAGTCGTAGCATGTTTCTTTGGTGATGGCGCAGTCAACACAGGGGCATTCCACGAAGGAATTAACCTTGCTGCCATATGGCGGCTTCCAGTAATATTTGTGTGCGAGAATAATCTGTACGCTGTTTCCACACACATCTCTCGGGCGATGCTCATAAAGGATATCGCTTGTCGAGCATCTGCTTATGGCATACCTGGAATGACCGTTGACGGCAACAATGTCCTCTCGGTCTACAAAGCTGCCGAAGAGGCTGTTCGGAGAGCCAGAGAAGGAAAAGGGCCTACATTGATAGAGTGCAAGACCTACCGGTACAAAGGGCATGCCAGATTTGAACCGTCTAGGTACAGGCCTAAAGAGGAGCTTGAAAAATGGTTGAGGAAAGACCCGATCGCTAGATTCAAGAAAAAGCTCATTGGAATGAGCGTCCTAACAAGCGAAGAAGCAGCGATCATTGAGAAAGAGATCCTCAGAGCTGTCGAAGACGCAGTCAGATTCGCTGAGGAGAGCCCATTGCCTGACCCTGACAGTGTAGAAGAATATGTGTATGCTTAAGAAAGAGGTTGGTGGATGAGAACGTTAACGGTGGCTCAAGCGATTCGAGAAGCTCTCCGTGAAGAGATGTTAAGAGATGAGGCTGTTTTCCTAATGGGGGAAGACATAGGCATCTTCGGAGGACCCTTTGGTGTTACAACGGGCCTGATTGAAGAGTTTGGCGAAGAAAGGATTAGAGACACGCCGATATCAGAAACTGGTTTCATCGGTGCTGCTGTCGGCGCCGCGTTGACGGGTATGAGACCAGTTGTCGAAGTACAGTATTCTGATTTCATAACCTGTGCGATGGACCAAGTGGTCAACCAAGCGGCTAAGATGAGGTTCATCTCAGGCGGGCAATTGAAAGTACCATTAGTGATAAGAGCCCCGGTTGGTGCTACAGGACGTGGGGCGCAACACGCTCAGAGTCCATATGCATGGTTTATGCACTGTCCAGGACTGAAGGTTGTCGCGCCATCTAGCCCATACGACGCAAAAGGACTGCTCAAATCTGCGATAAGGGATGATAACCCGGTGATGTTTTTTGAGCATAAGTTTCTTTATGGAAGTCGCTCTGTTGGGTCGCCGGAAGAACGTTCAAGGAAAGAACCGACCGAGGCATTTGCGCCCTATGAAAGCATTCCCACGGAAGAGTACACGATTCCTCTTGGAAAAGCAGACATTAAGAAAGACGGGAAAGATGTGACAGTGATTGCGAATCTATTGATGGTTCACAAAGCACTAAGAGCGGCCAATGTCCTTCATGATCAAGGTATTGATGTAGAGGTCATTGATCTACGTAGTTTTGTGCCGCTCGATAAACAATCAATCATAGATTCCGTCAAAAAGACCGGGAGAGCCGTAGTAGTTGATGAGGGAGCCAGGACATGCGGCATAGGAGCCGAGATTGCGGCAGTCATTTCTGAAGAGGTCATCGATTACCTAGATGCTGCAATTGTACGGGTTACTGCTTTGGATACGCCTGTACCCTTTTCTCCGGTACTTGAGAGCAGAGTCATACCTGATGAGAATAGAATTGCCGAGGCAATCAAGAAGATACTTTAGTTGCTCCTCTCGATATGTTTTGGGTAAACTGATTCACTGTGGTAGCATTTTACCTCTCAACATGATCCTCCGCGGTTCTGTGAGAACTATCTCTTCCCCTATATAGATCGCCGTATCAATCGGCTGGGAAGTCTTATATATGACTTTTGTGCGGGTCTATTGTTGCGTTTGCATTCCCCTCAATTGTGAGCGCTTTAATCCCTCACCACGTGTCCGCAAGTGAATAGTTCTCCTTGGCCTATCCATGCCGCAAAGCTTATTAGTTGAATACTCACAAACTATGCCAAATCCCTGAATAATGGGTGATCGGATTGAAAGAAGAAGTAAAGAAAATCTCTACAGGAACATGGGTTCTTCTAATAGTCGTCATAGTGATCATGAATCTACTGGTAAGTCTCTTCTCCCACTTTCTGCCATATCCTTGGGGCGGCGGGGGCATAAGCCTTGGTCCAGGCGGCGGATGGCTAATGGCAATGCCTCTTCCCTACGTATTTTCGTTCCTAATGCTCTTCTTGATCGGCTACGGCTTCATCAAGATTGACAAGAACATGATGGCTCTTCTGTATCTGGCGATCCTCGTCTCAACATGGTTCTCAAGTTTCATGGGGTACTATGTGGTTCCCAGCTTCATGATTCAGATCAGAGTGGCAACGGCTGATGTGCACGGCTACGCGTTACCCTCATTCTGGTTCCCATCTGCTGAGGCGGTTAGAGCCTCTTTCTATCGCGGGAGTCTCAATAACCTCTTTGTAACATATGCTGCTGAGTGGAGCGCAACCATAGCGACTCACATGTGGTACTTCCTTACAGCATCAATCATGATGTTCGGTCTAGCTCTCATATTCAGACGCCTCTGGATTGATGTCGAGGTCCTTCCATTCCCACACGCTCAAGGATGGATAGTTGGTGAGATAGCCCTCGAAAAGCAGCGCACAACAAGAAAGAGAGCCTTCATCATCGCCGGAGTACTTGGCTTGATCTTCATGATTCCCTACATGGCCTACACAGCAACCCCGGCACTACCGGATCCCTACGGATGGATGAAAAATCCGTACTTTACTCCATGGTCAACAGGAAACTTCGAGCTAACTCAGGCTTTCCCCGCGATTCAATCTTCGATTGCCGCGCCCATATCAATCGGAACAGATCCTCTGCGCTATGCGTTCTGGTTCCTAGTTCCGTTGGACGCTTTGCTGTCATACACTGTCTCACGCTTAGCCATAGGAATAGTGCTACCACAGGTTTTGAGTTACCTTGGATACTACAGTGGGATATACACAGCCGACATGTGGGGCAAGTGGGGTCAAATCTGGTTGGGGGAGCCTCTCTACCTGACTACCGTGAACGCGGGGATGGTCTTAGGCATAGTTGTCTTCATGGTCCTGGTTAACTGGCGATACTTCATAGGGACGTTGAAATCTGCTCTTGGCGGTAAGACCCCTTCGAGCGAGGTATCCTACGGGCTAGCCTATGTTCTCTTCCTGGTCGGGAGCATAGGACTAATTGCGCTCCTCGTGACCACCGCTGTTGAGCCGGGAGACGCTCTACTTGGCTACCTACTGATCATCTTCCAAGCGGTCGCAGTGATCAGACTCCGTTCATACACGGCTAACATACAGTTCCTAAGAGGCGCACCATACTTGAAACCGTGGCCCGGATTCGCCTCCATGCCAGGTGCCCCGCAAACACCAGCCGGAAAACTCTTCATAACGACGCATACGTTCAGGTGGGGTACAGGAATCGACGTGTTTGGTCCGTACTACAATTCGTTCGGGGGCGCAATGGACGGCTTCAAGATAGCAAGCATGGCAGGTATCGATGCCAAGACTGCGTTCAAGCTACTGTTCATAGGAGCCATCATCAGCATAATAATAGTCATCCCATTCACCTATATAGTGTGGCATACCTTCGGCATAATGGAGCTTCCAATAGGCAAGGAGTGGGACTACTTCTGGGACGGAGATGCTGGAGCTTACAACGGCCGACCAAGCATTGCAACGCCAGCAGGAGTCGTAGGCTTTGTGCTAGCTGGTGTTCTGGTCTTCCTTCGACTTAGATACGTCTGGTGGCCAATAGAACCTCTTGGCTTCTCTATGGGTCTAGCTGATTTCGCTCCTTGGATGGGGATGACGTTCGTCCCTGTCATCTGCTGGATCGTCAAGTACGTGGTAATCAAAGTCGGCGGCAGAAAAGCATACGACGAGGTCGGGGTTCCAGCGGCATTCGGGTTGATAGCAGGCGAAGTTCTTGGAATACTCATCTGTGGCATAATTGGAACCGTCAGATTCGTTGCGTTCGGTGCGTAACGTACATACACCCTTCCTTTTTCTATTATCTGGGTCAGAGAATCCCCTTTACGTCTCCTTAGCGAGTGGCTTCTACCCTAAAGGGGATTGTGATGCAGGAAATGGGATCACAGCTGGTTTGGGAGGATACTTCGCTCATAACAAGTGTTGTATTCACACTAGAGGCTTTTCCGCGGTAAGGTTCGTAGGGAACCGGCTACTCATTTGCTAGGCGCCAGATCGTGTTGGCTACGATTTCGGCCATGACCGTGAGACCGTTGATGTCGACAACTGCAAAGTCGTCCATATACGTATGTAGCCATGGCCAGCTATTCGATATCAGCTTAGCCAAGTAAGAGGTCGGAACACCAGCGAGGATGAATGGGCCATCGTCTGAGGCATACTCTAGCTGCGTGCCTTCGATGACGTAACCCAGTCGTTCGCATACAGTCTCTAGATAACGGTTCAACCATGGCGAGTTCCGAACGAGCTTACCGAGGCAAACCGATTGTGTGATGTAGTAAAGGTGATCACCATTACCGATGATGTCCATCACCAAAGCCGCTTTGTAGGCAGATGAGTCTGACTTGACATATTTATCAACATAGGCGGCCGATCCGATCTCGCCATATTCCTCAGCCGTCACAGAAACGAACTCAATAGTGCGCTTCGGTTTGCCGAGCGTGGAAAGCACCCGAGCAGTTTCCAGGTTGACAGCCACGGCCGTAGCGTTATCGCAAGCCCCAGGTCCAAAAGCGTTATCATGGTGAGCTACTAGGACAACTTTCTCCTCGGGCCGCTCATGGCCCTCAATAGATCCTATCACGTTAATGCCGTGACTCTCTCTGCTCTCAACGTCAACCCATATGTGCAGTATGACGGGCCAATGTTCTTCCTTGCGCTTGAAACCCTTTGGCACTGCATACCATTCACGGTACAGCTCTTTCAGGAACTGCCCATCTTCATAGGTGATGGCCACGGCAGGCACCGGCAACCCTTTCGGGCCCGAGAGGAGGTCAGTCTGCACGATCCGACCTTTGAGCCGAGAGTGTTCAATAAAGCCACAGACGCCCCGTTTCAGCAACATGTTGGTCGGACCTTGCGGAGCCGTGTCGTCGGAGGCGTTGTCCACCATAAGGGCACGTGGGGGATCTCGCATCACGAATCTGTCTTTCAGATTGACGCCTTCATAGTCTTCCAATCTGCCTCGACCTACGTAAGCGAGCTCACCAACAACACCTTCTTCTGGTGTGTCTCCGGAGCCAAGGATAGCGACACCCGTCAGCTCTTGCTCAACTGGCTCAATGACACGAATGCGAGTGTCGTGGCAGTACCAAGCGTTGATACCTTGCACCTTGTCCACCCGTACCCCCACACCAGCTTCGGCCAGCTGATCTTCGACATATCTTGCAGCCCTCCACTCTGCTTCTGTAGCTGCGTGGCGAGGCGCGACGCTGACTAGATATCTTACATCATTGGCCATGCGGGCTGATGAGATGCAACTTCGGATCTGGAGCGCCACTTGGTCCACGTATCTCTACCCCGTCTGGTGCGACCTTCATATGTGATGTTCATGTGTTTAAAGGATTTTTGATTGGCACTTCATGAAGCTCCGCCGACGATGACCTCAGTGTTGTCAGGATGAACTTGAGCCCGACCAAAGCGGAACCAGCCGCTTTCCCAGACATCGGGCTCCATAGGTGATGATCCATCGTTTTGAAGGCGTTATCAACAGGTTGCTATGCCTTCTGACTCCCTCACAGCCCAGTTACGATATCATTGTCACTGGAACTATTCGATCAACGGATGGGTACATGGAATGGAGGGTTCGGGCAGCATATGAAGACCCGGCAGAAAGGATAACCGGGGATTTCGGGCGAGCCTCTGTAAGCGTATCGCTACGAAATACAAGCATAACAGAACAACAAGTCTTGACGAGAAGTCTAATAAGCTTATAAAAATACATCCTAACAGGCCCAAGATGAACAGTCGTGAACGAGTTATCAGGGCGCTAGAGTTTGATGGCCCTGACAGAATCCCGAATGGTTGCTATTGGTTACCTGGAGCTTTCAACAAACATGGTGAAGAACTGAAATGCCTATTCAGAGAGTTTCCCAATGATTTCTGTCAGCTTGTAGCAAGTTTCTCAACTCACGTGGGTTACAGAGACGGAATAAACAAGGATGTCTGGGAATGTGTCTGGAAGAATGTCAATCCAGGCGTGTTGGGGCGCATCATTGAACATCCGTTATCAGACTGGAGAAACCTGAGTAGCTATAGTCTGCCTGACCCTTCCGAGCTTGTGGACTTCCACGAAATCGAAAAGAGTATCCGTAACAGTGGTCACGAGCTTTACATACTGGGAGACTCGGAAAATTTCTTCGAGCGTATACATTGGCTACGTGGGTATGCAAACACACTGATCGACCTCATGAATGACGGCAAGGAGCTTAGAGAGTTGATTGATTTACTCTTTGACTTCAAGGTCAGATATATCAAACGGTGGCTTGAACTAGATGTGGATGGAGTCTACTTCCTGGATGATTGGGGAACAATGGCTGGACTTATGATCAATCCTCGGCTCTGGCGGGAACGTTTTGGGCCGCTATATGAACAGATGGTTGACCTCGTTCATCGCTCGGGTAGGCATGTAATCTTTCATAGCGATGGACACATTTTGAAAATCATACCCGACTTTGTCGAGATGGGAGTAGACGCCTTAAATGTCCAAGTGAAGCTCCTCGGAGTGGATATGCTGAGTAGAGAATTTGGCGGCAAAATCTGCATCCTTGCGGACATCGACCGACAAAGTATCTTGCCTTTCGGCACACCGGATACTGTCAGCGAACACATAAAGGAAATAATAAGGGCGTTTTCACATCTCGACGGTGGACTCGTCTCATGGGGAGAGATAGGCCCTGAGGTCCCGCTTACCAATGCAAGGACCATGCTAGAGACCTTCGCAAAATATGGCAGATACCCGCTGAAAGTCACAGACTGGCTATCCTGATATGCGAATCAGGGAGAGATCTACGACAGTAACTATCTTCACGAAGCTCACGGCTGTGCTTGAAAGGGATGCATCCAACTGAAATACCGTGCAACGGTAAGCCCATCTGCTTGCTGACTTGAAAGGGAAACTGGGCTACTATGCTGCCTGACCAGCGCAAGGTTTTTTTGGTCTCCCGAACTCTCTGATAAACCTCTGAGCCAAAAAATCTAAATACCCCTTTTCCATGTAGAACGCGTCCGTAAGGGGATTGTGCAGTGGATATCAGGATTAGAGAGGTGAGTTTGGCAGCTGCTTTGATGCTCTTAGCGAGCATGGTTCCAACATCAGTGCCAGCAAACGGACAGGTGTCCTTGGATCATGTCTACTACGGCTATGTTCCACCGTCGACAGATGTTGCCCAATGGTTGGAGATTGAAGATATTCCGAGACCTGGAGAGGTGGATGAGATCATTCGCGGAACGAAGATTAACTACACTGTGCCTTCCGGTGTGGCGATCTTAGATGTCGTTGGGTTAGTAGACGGGACAAGCATTGAGATATGGGATATTTACGCAAACCAGAAGATTCATTCAGCAACGATAGATAGACTTGAAAAGAAGTATTTCTACATAGCCTTCGGAACCTTCTTCAAGATCGCAGCATCACAGAGAATAGCTCCTCTGCTAAACGGCGGGGGCAACCTTTTCAGCCCATTATGGGGAGGAACAAGCACATTCTACCCAGCTGTGACAGGCGGATTCAGAGGAAAAGAATTCATCTTCAACGCGGCGCCGGGAACGCATCCATACGGAGGTTTGATGGAGGTGGTTGGATACAACTTCTATCTCTTTGCACTTCAAGAGGCAGACTGGTCACTTTCGGATGCCGCAAACGTCTGGTCAACAAGCGAGCATCTCCGTCAACGAGGCATCCGAACAACGATTATACAATCAAGAATAAACCATCTTGGCGGGCATAACGGCGCGGGGAATGATGTTGTCTTCCGCCTGACAACTACCGGCGATGTAGAAGTGTCAAGCGCTGCCCTAGGAGATTTCGTTGCTGTGCCAACTATCACAGGAGGATATGTTGGCAGGCTATTCTACGCGCCCATAGCCGTGACGCTGGAGGAACCTGGTCGAACTGCAGCTCTCATAGTCACCCCTCTCGAAGAAGCACAGGTCAGAGTCTATGACGGAGAGCTGAATGTGATCGCTACTCATTCATTCGTTGCGAGCGATGTTGAAGACAGGAACTATTGGTATCGCGACTTAGGCATAGGAAGGTTCAACCTCATAGCCGAGAGCACGGGCGACGTAACCTTCATGGTCGGACAAACAGAGGGAACGGCAGAGATAGGCTACTTAGGAGACGACATCACCTTCGTCGGGTCTAAGCCAAACCAGGAAATACGGTTCTACGCGCCAACAATGGCCATACTCTTTGCACCTGAAGCCTTAACCATCACCATAGATGGAGGCGCTCCAATCCAGATGGCCCAGGACGACTTCAGACTTCTCGAGTCTGGCGTCCACTCAATATCAGCTACCAAACACATAATAGTCGAGGTCTTGGCGGCTGGTTCGAGCTGGGACGACTGGGGGAGCTACCTTATAGAACCAGCAGACATGGATGTCGTCTTTGAAGTTCCTGAAGGATTTCTGAGCAAACCAGTCGACTATACCATGTACCTCGCGGGCGCAGCTGTCGCAGCGGTAGTGGTCCTAGCAGTCTTCATGTTGCGACGAAGGCGACCGAAACAAGTCTAGAGGTTGCTAACCACACACCCCCTCTTTTTGTGAGGATGCCCTCCCTTAACCCGTAGATGTTTCCACGGGATTTTCCTTGCAACGGTTTCGAATAGGCTGATGCCTATGGCCTTCGTCTGGGGCATATCGATGCCTCTATTCCAAGTGCGCCAAAAGGCTTTTCTGGTCATTCGTTCAACAATACTATGGAGGGACTATATATTGTACAATAGGTTCAAAGCTTTAGCGATGGCAACCGTGTTGGCCCTTCTGGCAAGCATGATTCTACTACCGGTACCGACGAATTTGCAGGCGTCACCTGAACACATCTATTACGGCTACGTCCCGCCCTCAACGGATGTTTTCAACCCAGGTGTAGAGACAGGAGACGCTCCGTGGGAGCGAGCTGAGGCTAGCAGAGTGGACGAGATCATCAAAGGAACACTAACTGACTATATTGTGCCTTCTGGCATGACGCTTTTGGACATTGTTGGGTTGGAAGATGACACAAGCGTTGAAATCTGGGACATATACGCGAACCAAGAGATCAACTCGACAACGATAGACAAGTTTGAGAAGAAGGTCTTCTTCATGCCTGTCGGGACCTTCTTCAAGATTGTGGCTTCAAAGAGGATAGCTGCCCTATTGAATGGAGGCGCAAGTATATTTGAACCTGACGGCAGAGAGGAGCCTCCGGGAGGGACAAGCACATTCTATCCAGCAGTGACGGGCGGATTCAGAGGAAGAGAATTCATCTTCAACGCAGCGCCAGCAACACACCCCTTCGCCTACTCAGCAGATCGAATTGGGTACAATTTCTACCTCTTCGGCCTCGAAGAAACGGATTGGACACTCTCGGACTCGGTGGAGGTCTGGTCGACAAGTGAGCACCTTCGTCAACGTGGCACAAGAACGATGTTGCTGCAGTCAAGGTTTTTCCACCAAGGAACCCATGGCGGCGCCGGGAACGATGTGGTCTTCCGCTTGACTACGACCAGCGACGTGGAGGCTTCGTCCTGTACATTGGGAGATTTCGTTGCAGTACCCGCACTGACGGGGGGATACGTTGGCAGGCTGTTTTACGCGCCCATTGCAGTCTCATTTGAAGAGGCAGGCCGGACGGGAGCTTTCATAGTTGTTCCTTTGGAGGAAGGCGAAGTCAAGGTCTATGACAAAGAGCTTAGCCTTATAGCTACACATTCCTTCAGCGCAAGCGATGTTGAAGACAGGAACTATTGGTATCGCGACTTAGGCATAGGAAGGTTCAACCTCATAGCCGAGAGCACGGGCGACATAACCTTCATGGTCGGCCAGACAGAAGGAACGGCGGAGATAGGCTACTTAGGGGACGACATCACCTTCGTCGGGTCTAAGCCCAACCAGGAGATACGGTTCTACGCGCCAACAATGGCTGTGATCTTCGCACCTGAAGATCTGACTGTCACTATAGATGG
>CAYRBK010000030.1:0-2264 GCA_964422605.1 uncultured Candidatus Bathyarchaeia archaeon
TCGAGCAACAGCATCTACGTTCTTGATTTGGACCTGAACATCGTTGGCAGACTTGAGGATCTGGCACCCGGCGAAAGCATATATTCCGCTAGGTTCATGGGCACACGATGCTACCTGGTGACTTTCAAGAAGATTGACCCGCTCTTTGTGATAAGCCTCGAAGACCCAGCAAACCCGGTGGTTCTTGGCAAACTGAAGATTCCAGGCTACTCAGACTACCTTCATCCTTACAATGAGAATCTGCTGATAGGCATTGGCAAAGAAACCGTTGAGGCTGAAGAAGGAGACTTCGCGTGGTACCAAGGCGTCAAAATCTCACTGTTCGACGTGAGCGATGTCGAAAACCCAAGGGAAATAGCGAAATACGAGATAGGAGACAGAGGAACAGACTCCCCGGTTCTGTGGGACCACAAGGCCTTTCTGTTCGACAGGGAACGGAACCTCCTCGCTCTGCCCGTTCTGGTCGCAGAGATAGATGAAGAGCAGTATCCTGAAGGAGTTCCACCATTCGCCTACGGTGATTTCGTGTGGCAAGGCGTCTACGTCTTCAACATAACAGAGACCAGCCTGACCTTGCGGGGCGGGATCACCCACATAGAGAACATGGAAGAGTTCCTGAAGAGCGGCTTCTACTTCTACTCAGACTACGATGTCCAGAGAGCCTTGTACGTGGAAGATATGCTCTACACGGTCTCAAACAAGATGATAAAGATCAATAATCTAGCGACTCTTCAAGAAGTCAACAGAGTAGAACTGCCATAAGCCAACGCAGCATCCCTCTTTCTTTTTCGCAGAACTCGCGTAGCGTAGAGAAGAACCTATGACGATTTCCTCTCCTACTCAGACTTACGGATTATCTTTGTGACCTCTTCAATCACTGCTTCAAGAGGGGTCATCAGATTGTTGCAGCAAGAAAGTGGAGCTTCCGAAAAGCCTCTGCCTATCTTCTAAATGTCGTCTCTTAGTTTGAGCATCTTGCTTATGTTGGCGTTCGAGTCTATTCTAGGGATGATTTTCCCCTTGCTCGACGTGAAGAGAGTGGTTACTCCTGGTCCGTGTCCCGACGTTACGCAATCGCTATGCACGATTATGCCAACCGACATTGCTCCCTTCCGGTAGATCCTCCCATATGAGTGGTCTGCATCTTCAATTGCCACAAAGTCGCCGAGCCTCTGATCTTCCAAACCATATTTTGCCTTAATGCTTTCGTCAAACAGCTGGATGTCGTAATCGCCCGAGTAGGTTTGGTTCGCGCCCAACCCGGATCCCATGACCTCTGCAGGCACGAGATGCGTTACGGGAACCTCCAGCTTGTCGCCTACTGATGTGAGGTCTAAGGCCTCGAGAAATTTCGGGTCCGTGTTCATAGCTTTAACTTCAGGAAAGTCAAGAAGTTTCAGTCCTACACCGAAGGCTTTGACCAGTATCTTGTCGCCGATCAATAGTTTCTCCATGACCTCTACGGAGAAATCGACGAGAACATGCTCTATTCCTCCATGCTTACCCGTGACGACACCTTTGGATCCTTTGGCGTCACCAGAAACAATAATGGCCTCGTTACCAACGCATGCAAGGACGTTCAAAGCCATGTTCGCATCTTCGCTTTCTTTGTTCTTCATGCTGACCCCCGGTTCCACGTGATCAGCTTCCCATCCGGACGCAGGATCTCCAACCCGCACGTTATAGGTTATGCCGCCAACACCAGGCAGGACCACTGGTCTTCCATCAGCCGAGATCCTATAGGGCGATCTCCAGAAAACTGGACTTGAGACTTCTCCAGCTACTGATATCCTAACCAACTTGTCAACGTTTGTTCTCAACATCTAGGCTCGCTTCCCTCTTTTTCTACCATACTACTGACCACAGATATTATCTTACCGACTATCACCTCTGGTGGCGTCATCAAGTCGTCGCAGTGGACATCTTTCAACAATCCTCTTCGGCCATAGTATTCTATCAGTGGCTCGGTGTCCCTTCGGTAGACGTTTAGCCGTTCCCTCATGACCTCCGGCTTGTCGTCTTCTCTCTGGTAGAGCTCGCCGCCACATCGATCGCATACACCCTCTTTTCGGGGTTTCAGCGTTAGCAGGTTGTAGATGGCTCCACACTTCCTGCACGTAACTCGGTTCGAGAGGCGTTGGATTATGACCTCGTCGGGAACGTTCAAGTTTATGACTAGGTCGATCTTTGAGATTCTCCCCAAGGCTTCTGCTTGCTTCACTGTCCTCGGAAAACCGTCAAGAATGAACCCTTTCTCGGCGTCG
>CAYRBK010000030.1:2364-12032 GCA_964422605.1 uncultured Candidatus Bathyarchaeia archaeon
ATATGCGATAACCATCCATCTCTTGCTCCCAAAGAAATCGGCAAGATAGCCCCCAGTCAAAGAACCTAGAACCGCTATCAAGGCGTTGAGGCCATAGACAAGGCTTGCTATGGACTCCGCAAGCCCTCTGGTCGACACCAGATAGGTCGTCATGTAGGTTGACACGCTCTGTCCTCCGATTCCATTTATGGTCATCGCTACGAGAAGCATTCCGTAACCATATCTTGACGTTCTCGGATTCCCACCCTCATTCGCCACATGCGGATCTGCCTTCTGCCCTGCATTAAGGTTGATCACCGTTGAAGCCTTGGGGAGTTTCAGTAGGAACAATATTGAGAGGAAAATGGGCAAGACCCATAGCAGATATGTAATGCGCCATCCCAATACTCCCATAAGAACTCCCAAAGTTATTGGGCCAATAGCGACTCCGCTTGCCCCGCCAGCTCCGTGAATCCCCAGGGCTTTGTTCCTCTGGTTCTGCGGGAGCAATTCACTCACGATGCTTAGGGCAGGCGGATGGTACAAAGTCGATGATAGAGAAATGAGGGTAAGGGGCAGCAAAAGCGCGTAGAAATCGTTTGCCAAGGCTATAGCCAGCCCCGAAAAGCCGGATAGAAGCAGGCTTCCAGCAAGAAGTTTCCTAGGGCCGATTCTGTCGGCGAGCAAGCCATAGGGCAAGCTTATAGAGACCGAAAGCACGAGCGGTATTGAGACAAGCAATCCTGATTCGAATATCGAAAGGCCAAATTCCGCCATGAAGACGGGTATAAGCGCTATGTGCATGAACGTGAATACGTGGACAAAAACATGTGTGACAGTGCATGAGAACAGCGTCCAGGAAAACCAGGAGCGCGAGCCCATCTTTTCCTCTTCCTTTTGGTGGCTTTGTCTGGAAGACTAGAATGTAACAAGGATATAAACGTTAGATTCCCCACTCTTAGCTAGACGCGTTCAGCCGCGGTGCAAGAAAACAGATCACTTAATGCTCCCGAGGTCCACTCTAAAACCCAGATAGTCATCTAGGTGGTCTAGGTCTTCAGTTCCAGCCAGCGCCTCAAAACCCACTAGCTGGATCAGGCTTCGACACTTTCTGCACTGGATCGTCACCTCTTGTACATCACCGTCTTCATTCGCGATTGTCTCGACAACACTGTATGTCACGCCGGATTCGTCATCCGGAGAGATGAGTTCTCCGCAGACTGGGCACAGAAACTCGCCCTCGCCCTCGATCTTTCCCAGGTCTATCTTGAACCTTCGTGTCATCGCCTGTTCTCTCTGTGTTCTCCACTCGAAATCAGGGCTATTTATCCCTTATTAACATGCAAGAATATACTCGTCTCAGCCATGTTGCTTGATTCTTCAAGCCGCCCGGGTTCAGATTCAACTGGAGAGGAGTTGAACCAGATCGTTCTTTCGGATGAAATCCTGAAACAGAATGGCGGTGAACTCTAGCTTCGTCAACAAGAGCCCTTCGTTGCAGGTGGGTCTTGCATCGAAGCGATACTACTCCCCAATTGCCCTCTTCTAGAGCAGCTATATATCGATGAACCTGCAAGTAAGGGCACCTATGGAGGTTCCGTTTGAAGTGGACATGGCGAAATTCCCCTATGGGATATGCGGAGTCTACTGCGGACAATGCCCAAGTGGAAACGGAAGAGTGAAGGTCATTGCTGGAGAGTTGAAAAGGCTTGTCGACACTGTTGGTTACGACTGGGTCGAGTTTGATGTCAAATCCTTCAAGTTCGCGGAGTTCAGGAAGGGCCTGGAGTGGTTCGCAGCGGCGCAATGCCCCACATGTCTGAAGGGCGGCGGAGCCCCTTGTGAGAACAGGAAGTGTGCGGCTGAAAAAAGACCAGAGAGTTGCCTTCTATGCGGCGATTACCTTACTTGCGAGCATACGACCTATCACCGAGACAGATACCCTTTCGTCGTAAAAAGCTACAAGCGTGTCCGGCAGGTAGGCTTCCAGAAGCATCTTGAAGAGGAAGAGGAGAGAGCCAAGGCGGGCATAGATTTGATGGGGCACCTAGAACGGAGATGCTGTAAAGTCGTCAGACTTTAACACTAGTCGTGGGTTGGCAATTCGTCACTTTCTGGCCCTCTGCGTCATGCCAGAAGGACTGCTCCACTCGGTTTATACTTTCCTTTTGGGGTATATCCTGTCAGGTTGGCAAGTTTGTCCGCGAATTCCTCTATGTCTTTCATGTAGGGCATGGCGTTCTTTGGAAGCCGCTTCTGGCTCTGACCAACCCACTCGTAGGCTTTGACCTCAATGTAATCGGGTTCAGCCTTCCTAACGAGCATAGCGTATTCTTCATGGCCTGCCATGTTCCACCCCGAGATCATTGTGAACCTCAGCACTTTCCGCGTGTCAAGGCTTGGAAGCAGCTCCAGACTCTTATTCAGCTGTTCCCAACCATCTTTGACCAGCGGCCTCACGATCCTGGCGTAGGCTTTCCTGTTTGGGGCCGACACACTTACGTAAAGCTGAAAGGGCAGCGGGTCCATTGTTTCCAGGGCTTCGGGCATGGTTCCATTTGTGACAAGGAAGGTAACCATGCCTCGTTTCCCGGCTTCCTCAACGAGCTCAGAGAGTCGCGGATACAGCGTAGGCTCGCCGGTCAAGCTCATCGTCATCATAGTCGGCTTTGAGGCTTCTTCAGCCCTTCCCTTGTCAGTCTTGGGATTTCCCTTCCACCCGGCTAGCAACAGTCTCCTCTTTTCAATGGCATCCTCAATTATGCGGGCGGGCTCGTCGAACTCTTCCACATGTAAGGGGAACTCTTTCCATCTTAACCCGAGTCGGTCGCCTGAGTGCAGCCTCCAGCAGTATAGGCAGTGGCAGTTACAGCCCAGGTACGGGGTCATCATCATGCATCTGTGACTCTGAACTGGCGGATACCACAACTCCTTGTAACAGACCCTGTTGTGTCTTAGGCTCTCTTTCGTCCACTGGCATATCTTGACCGCGCTGTGACCGTGGTTGCCGACAAGCCTGTAGCCTTGTTTACTGTAGACAGTCCGAACATCAGTTACGAGCGAGCGTTGAGCCGTCGTCATCTCCATCCGATCCTGCAGCTACGCCTTGCCTCTCGAGAAAGCATAAGGACTGGACTCTGCGGCTGATATAAACGATGCGTTAGGCTCTGAACGGCTGCTGTTTGGCACCATAACCCTTATTTAGCGCCCCCTCTTGTTACTTAGGAATCTCTCGTTCCCGGTGGTCAGGAATTGAGTGAAACCGGAAAAGACGCCTCAAACGTTGTCGTCACCAGCAAAATGGATCCCAAGTTCAAGTACGAGATGGCGGCAATGCCTGGGGCGGAAAGGATCTCGCTCTGCTATCAATGTGGAACCTGTACGGCTGATTGCGCTGTCGCCAGGTTCAGTGACTTCTACAAGCCTAGGAAGATAGCTCGGATGGTTCAGTTCGGACTGAAAGACCGGTTACTATCGAACAACGCCCTCTGGCTTTGCACAACTTGTTTCACATGTATAGACCATTGTCCTCAGAACGTAGAGGTTTCGAGCATCGTGCGGGCTCTTCGTAATATCTCTGTAAGGGAAAAAGGATTAATGCCCCTCGTCTTTGAGTCCTTCGCCTCCAACATCCTGAAAACCGGCTATGTTTACATGATCCCCGAGTCGAGACACAAGAGACGAGAGGAGCAGGGATTGCCGTCCTTGCCCAAACCCATGTTGGAGCAAGTCGCCAAAATCTTTGAAGCGACAGGTTTCTCTAGGACGCTGGAAAGTGTGGAAACCTTCGAAAAGGTGGAGGCAAGAGCGGGGGATCAGCGTGGCTGAACCTCAGTATCTATTCTTCCTCGGATGCCTCATCCCCTACAGGCTTTCAAGCTACGAAGCATCGGCGAGAAAGGTCCTCGACAAACTCGGCGTGAGACTTGTCGAAATGCCCGATTCTAACTGTTGCGGGTTCCCTATGGCTCCAGTAAACTATGACCTAGGACTATCCTTGGCGGCGCGTAACCTATGTCTGGCAGAACAGCAAAACCTGAATATCCTGACCTTGTGCAACGGTTGCTTCGGCACCTTGAACGAGGCAAACAGGACGCTTAAGGAAGATAAGGCTGTCCGGGAGAAGATCGACGGATACCTTCAGCAAGTGGGCATGGAATTCAAAGGAACAATCGCAGTGAAGCATCTGGTTCATGCCTTGGCGGAAGACATCGGGTTTCAGAAGGTGAAAGAGTCGGTGAAGAATCCGCTAACCGGGCTTCGTATTGCTCAGCACACTGGATGCCATCTTGTACGTCCGTCAAAGCATGTGGACCACGGCGACGACCCTGAGAACCCAAAGATGCTTAAAGAGCTGATACGGCTAACTGGCGCCGAATGCTTAGATTACATGGATGAGACCGAATGCTGCGGCAACACGATAATCGGCGTAAATGAGGAGGTTCCGTTCCAGATCGCGAAGGAGAAACTTGAACACATTAGGCATGTAGGTGCGCAGGCTCTGATCACAGTCTGCCCGTCGTGCCATATGATGTACGACTTCAACCAGCCTAGGATAGAACGAGCCTTCAACATGACCCTAGGCATACCCGTCTTGCATTACACGCAACTCCTAGGCTTGGCAATGGGGTTTCCGCCCGAAGAACTTGGCCTTGACGAGCTCAGAGTGAAGCCAACCGAGCTTCTGCGCCAAGTTCAGAGAGAGAAGTGAAGCCCACAAGCGTAGGGAAACTACCGCTTCTCCATTTGTGACAGTCTTTCTTTGACTACAGAGACTAGGTGGTCAACGATCAAGTTCACGGCTTTCTCTCCAAGTTCTGGCGAGGCTGTCTTCTTCAGGTCTTCTTTCCATTCCCATATCGGGCTTTCACGATAGAGGTTCTGAGGAGGATTAGTATAGGTTGCGACTCCGACCTTGCCCGTTCTGAACTCGTCCACCTGAACTAGCTTCGGGTACATGTACCAGAACATTGAGGTCTCCCATTTTCCAGCATGGTCTGCCGGAACCTCGCCGTCGACTGTTACGCCTTCATACTCGGGTGTAGCAATCACATAGACCTCAGGGTAGCACTTGTTGAATTCCTCAGCGATTCCCTTCAAGCAGTTGACCTGAGTCGGCCCGTAGTGGCCAGTCACCACGAGTATGACTTTCGCGCCAACCTTTCTAAGCTGCTCGAAGAGTTCCCAGAAGAGCGAACGAATCAAACCGTCGCTGAAAGTCAGAGTCCCAACGTAGGTTGAGAAGCCAGGCCTGCCCCAATAGTTAGGCGGCAGAACGATCCCCCCGCCAAGCCCCTTAGCCACGCGAAGGCATATGCCATAGGCTTTCAACGCATCCTGCCCTAAGGGTAGATGGTCTCCATGCCATTCAAGGAGCCCTGTGGGAACGATGAAGACGGGCATCTTTCCGACGGCTTCAGCGAACTCCTGAGGAGTCATCTCTTCGTATTCCACCTTCAACATGACAGTCACCTGCCATTCCGGAACCCAGATGAATGTAACCAAGGTTCTGTTCTTGCCGTCTTCTAATAAGCGTTTGTCCAAGCCACGGCTATGCTCAGACCAAAAACAAGATATCGTAAACCTAGGCTATATTGAAGACAGTCATGCGAAGAGGCAGTGTGGGGATGAATGAGCAATGGATTTCTATGAGGTGATAAGGACCCGAAGAAGCATAAGGTCTTTCAAGCCTGACCTTATTCCTGACGAGGTTTTGAACAGGATCCTGGAAGCCGTAAGAATCGCTCCTTCAGGGTCCAATCGACAGCCCTGGAAGTTCATAGTTGTGAAGGACGAAGCCTTGAAGAAGCGGCTGGTGCCCGCATGCCAAAACCAGAGGTTCATCGCTGAGGCGCCCGTGATTATCGCGGCTTGCGGGGGCAACATTCGCTGGAACAGGGGCGGATACATGGGCGAGATGAGCATGCTCGTGGATGTCTCCATAGCCTTTACGCATCTGATACTTGCTGCGAGGGCAGAGGGACTTGGCACATGCTGGATCGGCGCCTTCAACAACGACGAAGTCAAGAAAGTCTTGAACATACCTGAAGACATGAACGTCGTCGCGGTAACGCCCCTCGGATACCCCAAAGAAGAGGCCTTCACTGAACCTGGACCCAGAAAATCCCTGGCAGAAATTGTTTCGACAGACAAGTTCTGACCGCATATGGATGGTAGGCGACGTGCAGACACGAGGGAGAAGACGAATCCGACTCGGGCTTATCAAGGATATTCTGGACAAGAAGAATGCGATTGCTGTTGTTGGGGCAAGCAGGAATCCTGAGAAATATGGTCACAGAGTTTACAAAGACCTTAGGGAGGCTGGCTTCAAAGTCTACCCGGTTGATCCAAACGCCGAAGAGATTCTCGGAGACAAATGCTACCCAAGCCTTAGATCTTTGCCAGTCAAACCACATGCAGTCGACTTCGTGGTCCCGCCCAGAGTCACAGAAGAAGCCGTGAGAACCTGCAAGCAACTAGGCATAGCCAAGGTTTGGACGCAGCCAGGCTCAGAATCAGACGAGGCGATCCCGTTCTGCGAGGAGAACGGTATCGAAGTAGTCCACGGACGCTGCATCATGATTGAGCGAAGAAAGAGGCACCATCTTCAATGAGACCTTTTCCTTGGGATTCACTGATCTCAATCGATTCTATATAGGTGAGTTTATGGTCAGAGAGATTGACGTTGTGAAAGTATGGGATGAAGCTGCAGAGTCTTGGATAGAGTTTGTAAGAGAGGGAAAGGACTACTACCGTGAAGGGCTGAACAATCCTGCCACCTTTAGGTTGATTGGAAACGTCAAAGGTAAAAGAGTCCTAGACCTTGCCTGCGGCGAGGGATACAACACGAGGATTCTGGCCAGAAAAGGCGCCGTAGTAGTGGGAGTAGACTTCTCGGAGAAGATGATAGAAAGAGCAAGAAAAGACGAATCTGTGGATAGACTGGGCATAACATATCTTGTCTCAGACGCGGCTGACCTGAAAGAGCTGCCAAGTAGCCACTTCGATCTGGTTACCTGTTTCATGTCTCTTCATGATATCGAACGGTACGAGGACGCTGTATCTGAAGTCGCCAGGGTTCTCAACAAAAAGGGCAGATTCGTATTCTCGATCCCTCACCCATGCTTCGAGGGGATAATGAAGGACAGAAAAGGCTGGAGGAACATCTCAGGCATGAGATATGACGAGGAAGCAGAGAATCTGGGAGAGGGAGCTTCGTCTCAGCTAGAGAAGCGAAGCTACTTTGAAGTTGTCAGATATGAGGTCTTCTGGACGATGGAAAGAATAACTAAGCCGTTCAAAACAGTCTCGTTCCACAGGACTTTGACCGATTACTTCCAAGCGTTGCATAGGAATGGGTTGCTGGTTTTGAGGCTTATTGAGCCAAGACCGACTTTGAAAGCGGCCGCTAAGTATCCTCAACTCAAGAAGGTCTGGAGGATTCCGCAATCCGTAATAATCGAAGCCATGAAGATGAAGGGAAAGGTAAGATGAGTTCACCGGACAAATCCAGAAGTAACTTGATGGAGTTGAAGGCCAGGGTCAGCTCAGTTGAAACTCTCAGAAAGAAGCTCGAATCAATGGGAGCCCGCTACGTTGGAACTTACCACCAAGTCGACACCTATTTCTACGTTCCCAAGGGTCGCCTGAAACTAAGACAGGTCGAAGGAACGAAGGAAACCCAACTGATATACTACGAGAGGGAAGATGTCGCCGAACCAAAAAGAAGCAGAGTCTTCATTCTAGAAGTCCAGCAATTGGCAATTCTGCAAACGTTTCTTGGGACGTTTCTAAAGAAGAGGGCAGTCGTAGACAAACAAAGGGAAATCTACGACTACAAAGGGACGAAGGTGCATCTGGACAAGGTCAAGAACCTGGGAGCATTCATCGAGTTCGAGAGAAAGACAGGAAGCTCCACCAAGGGAGCGAATAGAGACCGGAAGGCTTTGGAAGAGCTGATGCAGATACTTGAGATCCGGCTAGAAGATCTGGTCAAAGGCTCATACGGCGACATGATACTAGCTGATTGAGGTATCAACTACATCTGTGTTTTCATACTCGGATCTCAAAACGCAAGTCTTAAAACGCATATGAGACACATTCTGGGGTATGGAGGAAGTTTGTGTTGTTCCCGAACCGAAAAGCCTCAGGTTTTCGGGAAGATGGTTCGTTTTCGACGGTTTCAGAGAATTCCCTGAGTTCTTAGCACGTGAGTTTAGCGTTCCAAAGGGGGAATGGAAGATTACTCGGGGAGGTGGAAAGGAGACAGGACTCAAAGTCAAGGAAAAAGAGATCGCAGTCTGGGGCGACGAGCGCACAGTCTATGCGACGCTTCTGCAACTAGTAAGGCAACGTAGAGGGTATCTCCCCGAAGTCGAGGTTGAAGAGGCGTTCAGATTTGGGTTCAGAGGTTACCACCTAGACATAGCCCGTGGCGGCGTCCCAAAGGTTAAAACGTTCAAGGAGATACTGAGGTGGCTGTTCCTGCTCAAATACAACTACTTCGCCATCTACTTTGAAGACCTCTATCCGTGGAAGAAGTACCCACAGATAGGAAAACATAGGGGAAGGTTAACTGAAGAGGAGCTAGAAGAGATATCAGAATACGCGAGCAATCTGGGAATAGAGGTATTTCCATCACTTGAACTGGCTGGCCACATGGAACACATTCTCTCGCTTCCCGAATTCTGGAAATTCAGCGAATGGCACAGACCAACCGAAGGGTGTCTAGACCTCAGTAACAAGGAAGCCAGGGAATTTGCCTTTGAGCTGCTCGGAGAAGCCGTCGAATCCTCTTCGTCAAAGTACATCCATATCGGAGGAGACGAGACTTGGGCTCTCGGAAGAGGGATAAGCTTGGGCAAAACTTGGAAGTTTGAGGGACCTAGGCTTTATGAGCTGCACCACCGGACCATGGTCGAGATTGTGAAGAAAGCCGGAAAGATGCCAATCCTTTGGGGAGACATGATCTCAGGGATGTATCTCGGAGAAGAGGCGGCTAAATGGGCTGAAGCGATCCAAAGCCCGATATGGAAACAGGTGCTCGTGGCAAACTGGGACTACAGCCCCAGCCCGAAACAACACTTTATTGATAGGATAAAGACTTTCAAGGAAAGGGGGATTGGTCAGATAGCGTGTCCAGGACTCTCCAACTGGAACAGATACTATCCAAACTACCCAATGGCTCTTGAGAACCTCAGGAACTTCCTAACAGCCGCAAAAGAGACAGACTTGCCAGGTTTCCTAGTCACAGCTTGGGGAGACGACGGCGAAGAATGTCTCTTCTCGTTCCTCGACCCTCTTCTCCTCGCAGCCATAGAGTTCGCCGAAGGGGACGGAAGATGGCAAGAAAAATGGATGGCTCTATCTGGAGAAGATGAGAGCGTCCTTCGGGCGAGAACCCTTCTCGGAGACCCTGCTATCTCAGAGGAATTGAAGCACGTCGTCTTCAGGGATTTCTGGTTCTATGGGTCAACCTCTGAAAGCAAAGAAGCCACAAAATCCCACTGGGAAAAGACCTTGAAAGAGATTGAAGGTGTGCGGTTGCCTGATGATCTGGATTTCATCCGCCGACTGATAGAGATCGGCATAAAGGTCCATAACAATGATGTGAAGGTATCAGATTACCTTTCCCTGTTCAACTCTTACTCCAAACTCTGGTTAGGAGAGAGAAAACCGGAAGGGCTGGA
>CAYRBK010000030.1:12132-20767 GCA_964422605.1 uncultured Candidatus Bathyarchaeia archaeon
GAAAGGTGGCGAGAATGTATGACGTCATAGTCATTGGTTCTGGGCCAGCAGGTCTGACAGCAGCTATCTACACCAGCAGGGCTAAGCTGAAGACCCTTGTCATTGCGGGTGCTGGGTGGGGGGGACAGCTCATGCTCACATCGGAGGTGGAGAACTTTCCAGGTTTCAAAGAGGGAATCTTGGGATCCGATCTGATTGACAACATGTGGAGGCAAGCGGAAAGGTTTGGTGCACAGATGGTCTTTGAGGACGCCACAGCCGTGGACTTCTCAGCCAGACCCTTTGAAGTCAGAGTTAGAGACAGCGTCTACGGGGGGCGCTCGGTCATCATAGCCGCAGGAGCCTCCCCAAAATGGTTGGGATTGGAGAGTGAACAGCGTCTGAGGGGCAGAGGAGTCTCGATCTGCGCGGTCTGCGACGCCGCCTTTTTCGAGGACAAGAGGACGGTTGTTGTGGGAGGAGGAGACACGGCCATGGAGGAAGCTCTAGCGCTTTCAAAATTCGCCAAGGAAGTCAAGGTGATACACAGAAGAGACAAGTTGAGGGCGTCCAAGGTCCTCCAGGAAAGGGCATTCAATGAGCCGAAAATTAGCTTTGTGTGGAACAGCACTGTGGTCGAAATCCTTGGCAAGGACAGGGTTGAGGGTATCAGACTCCAGAGGGTTGATTCAGGGGCAGAATCAGAGATGGAATGCGACGCTGTCTTCATAGCGATCGGCCACAAGCCGAACACTGACACATTCAGAGGCCAGATAGAGCTGGACGAGAACGGGTTCGTTGTATCTAAGGGAGACACTGGAACCAGCGTCGAAGGCGTCTTCGTAGCTGGCGAAGCTAGAGATCCGCGTTACAAGCAGGCGATCACGGCGGCGGGCGAGGGTTGTAAAGCCGCCTTGGATGCGGAAAGATACCTAAAGGAGGAAGATTAAGAATGGTTCACGTCTTCTGCCTAGACGGGAAATGCAAAAGAGTCATCCATCTTGACAACCACAAGTACTGGGACTTCAAGGGCAAGGTCAAATGCTCGCACTGCGGCAGAGAAATGGAGATAGAGGTAAAGGACGGCAAACTCATATCGACCCGCAGACACAAGTGACATCGTCTGGGACACGAAATCCGTCTTCCTGTTGACTATTGTGAAGTTACCGAGCATCTGAGCTAAGACAATCGGTTGAAGGTGAGAAGAGCTGCCATTAGCTTTCAGAAAAGTATCGGCACAGATCGATTCAATCCTGCCCCGGGAGCCTTCCGCCTGCAGTGAAGAGGAGCTCACACGCAAAACCGCCCTGATCAGGAAGGTTTCTGAGGAGTTTCAGGTTGCCTACAGTCCTAGACCTGGCGACGAAGTATACGCCTACCACGTGCCTGGTAGGCTGGAGGTTTTGGGGAAACACACAGATTATGCTGGGGGTCACAGTCTACTCTTCGCCATGGACCGCGGCTTCTATTGCCTGTGCAAAGCCAACAGGAAGCATATGATCAGGCTGAGAGATGTCAACCCGTCCTATGGCGAACGGGCCTTCAGCGTATCCCAACAACCAAAGTCACCTATCGGAGACTGGGCCAACTACCCAATGACAGTGGTAAAAAGACTCTGCAAGAACTTCGGAGCTGACCTGGATGGGGTGGACATCGCCTTCGGAAGCGACCTACCCTCAGCCGGCGGCATGAGCAGCTCCTCAGCTCTCATGATAATGGTCTTTCTAGCAGTAGCATCAGTTAATGGCCTCTTTGACCGCCCCGACTACAGGAAAAACATTGCTGACAGTCTGGATTTGGCCATGTACTTGGCGTGTATAGAGAATGGTCAGACCTTCAGGGGCTTTGCTGGTGACCGTGGAGTGGGCACCTTTGGAGGGTCCGAGGATCACACGATAATCCTGAACGGCAGACAAGGTATGATCTCCCTCTACCAGTTTGCACCGACGCTTCACAAGGGTGACCTGCCCATGCCCAAAGATCTTGCCTACATAATACTGTACTCCGGCGCAAGGGCTGAGAAGACAGGTGAGGCCATGCGCAAATACAACCTGGCCGCAAGGAGGGCCAAGCTTGTGGTTGATCTCTACAACAGAACCCACGGCACTAAGCATCTGCTGATGAGGCAGATCGTTGATGAGAACAAATCGTTAGAGCCGGAAGCGACGTTCGCAAAAATCAGACGAGCCACCGCCCACTACACGGAAAAGGGTCAGGACCTAGACCTACCTAGCCGGTTCCGCCAATTCTACATGGAGGACCAGGAGTTCATCCCAGAGGCAGCCAGGGCTCTCGCCCTCCATGACTACGAGCTGTTAGCCCGCGTCACCAACCTATCCCATAGGGCGTCCAAGACCTGCCTCTGGAACATTTCTGCCGAGGTGGAGTTTATGAGAAGGGAGGCTTTGAGGCTAGGCGCTCTTGCAGCCTCAGGCTTCGGCGCGGGTTTCGGCGGATCTGCCTACGCCTTGGTCTGGGCTGATGAGGCTTTGGAGTTCCAGAAGCGAATCGAAGGGCCATACAGGAAAAGGTTCGCCAGCCACGCCGAAAAAGCCTTTGTCTTCCAGGCCCATCCCTCAAGAGGAGCCTGTGAATTGTCGTCTCGTCCTTGAACTAGCTCTAGTGGTGAGCGGGGTAAGCTAGCAGACTCTTCAAACCAAAGTCTTCCTTCAAAAATCGGGCTTTGGGTGAACTGCTAACCTTCAGAGGAAGCATGGGCAGCTTCTTTGCTGGGTGTCAGCTTTCGATGTGGTAAGTCTTGTCGGCGAGTCTGTGAATGCAAAGAAATCCACCTAGATGGAGTCAACTCACGGAGACCTTGCCATCAGTCGATCCATAGCTCAAATTCTTAGCGTTGCTTCCTCTCTCGGTCAATTTTCTGTTGGTAGCCGGACTGGACGTAGGCTTCTATCGGGTCAATCGGGAGACCCTTTTCCTGCCTTGCCATATAGATGATCGGTCTGACATCGGTTAGGAAGGCGTCGACAAGAGTTCTATTTGCCAATATGATCTCGTTACTATCTTGGAATCTGCCAAGTTTGTCCTCGTCAACAACCAGTGCCTTGGCATAGGAGACCGTCAACGATTCCACCGAGTGCAGGACAGCGTGAATCCTATTTTCCAAGGCTGAGCATTGATCAATGACGTAGACCCAATCCTTTCGGGGATCCGAGTTGCCTATGACCCCTCCCGTTACGAGCTTATGGAAGATTCGGAAGATCTCCATGCTAGGCTCAACGGCAAGATCATCATCAGAGGCATACCTAGTGTTGAAATGAAACCCTCCCAGCATCCTGTCCCCTATCAGCCTAGCGACTATATGCTCAATGTTGACCCCGTGAGGGTGATGACCCAGATCAATGATCACCCCGGCTCTGTCACCTAGGCTTCTCGCCAGACCAGACGCCACAGACACGTCTGAAATGACCGTGTGATAGGTCCCTGGCTCAAACAGCTTGTACTCAATAAGCATGTAGCCTGACTCAGGCATCCTACTGTAGATCTCTTTCAAAGAGTTCGCCACATTGCGCTCAGCTGTTTGAAGGTCAACCTGCCCCGGATAGAGAGAACCATCTGGAAGCCAGATGGTCAAGACCCCTGTGGCATATCTCGAGGCCACTTCCGCGGAGACTAAACTATGTTTGATGTAGCGTTTTCTTGTCTCAGGATTGTTGGCCGATAAGCTGCCGAAGTGGCTCCCTTTGAGGTAATAGGTAGGATTGACGGTCCCTATCTTCAGGCCTACCTTCTGGGCGTAGTCCCTCAGTTTCTTGAAGGAATCCACTTGAATCTTATCGAAAGGCCCGACATCAGGATCATCCCAACCTATGTTGATGCTGACCTTTGGCGTTGCCCCCGTAAGCTTATTGACGATGGCTGCATCGTCGAATTTCTCAAAGACGTTCCTGGCAGCTCCTGGCGGCAAGTACTCACTGAACCTTCCCCCTCCAAATGCGCCGAAGACCCAAGAAGGCACCTCAACTGTGAACCGTGAGATTCTATCTTTTGCTTGGTCTATCTCTATGCCTTTCTTAGCCAGGTCCCTCCCTAGTAGATCATACCTTTCAGCTATCTCTCTCTTGGAGAAATCCGCCAAGTCTAGCGTCACCTATCCGATAACCTAAGCCTAATCAGGACTTACCTATTGCATTGAAGGAACTAATATGTTTTCACAGGTACCTCGCTCCCCGTGAGGGGCTTACTCTCTGATTCGAATCCTAGAGCACTATGACCCCTATCCCTGAGTAAGGATTGATGCAACCCCCATTGGGTCACATGATAACGCATAGAACGAGATTGAGGCCTATCGTAAGCATGATCCCTGGATGGCAGACGGGTATGTCTGTGAGGTAGATGGGGTTCCATCCGGATAAGATGGTGGCGATGAGACCCGCAAAGAGGAGGACGAGGCCAGCAACCGCAAAGAACAAAGGACTAATCTTTGACAGGAACTTATCCCCATTTTTCCAGCTTTGAATCAGAAAGAAGCAGGCGATGAGCAGAAGATTCCTTGCGAATAGGATGGATACGACTAGGCTCGACATTGCCACTAGGTGGTCGTAAGCCAACGGGAATATGATCTGGGTCAGACCGCATGCAACAATGAAGGTCGCCGTGATATTCTTCTCAGCCCTTTCTGACTGCCTTTTATGAAGGGCTACGAGAGGAAAAAGCCAAGCAAGGAACTGAGGGGAGAACACCTTGTATGAAAGAAGGAAGGCTAGGGTGGACAGAAGACAGAACCGAACTAGAAGCGAAGCGTGCTCATGGTCACCCTGTATGTTGTCCCGGTTGCTTCGGTGCAAATATCCGAAATACAGTAAGTAAAGCCCAAACTGTAGCATCAGCATGATCGGCATCGCCAGTGAAGACAGCGTGGAGGACAGCGGCGAGAGCACTTCATATGCCCTGAAAGGGAAGACGATCCTCACGGGCAACCCTAAGGCGGAATGCGTGAACAAGAGAAGCGACGCGTAGGTGCTTTCCAATTGGATTCCCCTTTCTAGATTGTAAAGGAACGGCTGTAGGCTCTTTCCTCCTGCAAGGATAAGGAACGGCGAGAGAATCAAAGCTGGAACGCCTAGGAAGATTAGTGATCCTGAGAGGGCATCTTTGAATTTGTGGCTTTTTCCGCTGAAACTGGTCAGGAGAAATAGTGGAGCAAGTAAGACCGGATAGACCTTTGTCATCACGCCGCAAGCTAGCACGGTCCATGCACTTTTCTCGTGTCCCTTCAGGTATTGGTGGATTGCCAATATGGTAAGGAAGGCTGGCAAGGCGTCGTATCGATGGAGGAAGATTTGCCCGCTCGATGATACCAGCATGAGATAGGCAAAGAGAGGATATAGCCGCCTTTCACGGTGAAGAGAGCATCTGCTAGCCACCTTCAGTATCACTGTGAGAGTTGCAGCTTCAACAGCCAGAACCTCCAAATTGTAGATGCGCAGATAGGCGTTGAACTCTTGGGAGAACAGTCTTGGAAGCGTGAAAAAGAGAAGAGCTAAGGGTGGATACTCAACTGAGAAGTCTCTGTAGGGCAGTCTGCCAGCAATCAAGAGATCTGCATAGTGAAAATAGAGTTGGACATCTCCGTAGGGATTGTCCCAGTGAATCTCAGGAAAGAAAATAACTGCAACTAGCAAGAAGTGTGTAGCAGTCCAGATCGCCACGAGCTTCAGCCATTCTCTTCCCGTGATCATAAATCGCTTACTATGATCTAACTTCACGCTTAATTAACATATTCCGCCCATGAGCATGACTAAGCTTTCAAGGAAAAAACGGTAAGCCTCGAACGTATGTGGGTTATGCTCCGCCGGGAAAAAGCCTTGAGGCGACAGAGGCCATGTGATCGCTAATATAGTGGCTATGCTGGAAGCGCAATGACGTTCAGAGTTCTCCTCCCTACTGTCCCTTGAACGAGCCAAGTACCCACTCTCCATAGCATTCTGACTGTGTAAGTGCCAGCGTCGACATCAGACAGGTGGAAGATGAACGAATTGGAGCTCCAACGGTCTTCTGACTCCTTCGTCAGAACAACAGTTTCAGGTACAGCTATTGTTGAGTTAACCATTGCACATATCTCGAAACGGACTCCATACGCATTCAAACAAGCCTCACTGCTGAACAAGATCAGTAGATGGCTTCTTCTCGCCAATGTTATGGTCACTGACATGTCAGGCATGTCTTCCCATTCTATCGACCTAGTAGAGACGTAAGCGTAACTGTGATTCGAAGCACATGGAATTGCGCCCGCCTGAAGCTTGGTGTCAGTAACTGCGTGGTCGGCTATCTTTGAAGTCACAACCGATCCCTCAGCCAGGTCCGCCGCGGCTATGGTTCCGTCCAGTATCTTCCCAGTTGTAACCGCTCCGTCGGCTATCTTGACAGTTAAGATGGAGCCGTCAGCCAAGTCTGTCGCAGTTATCGTTCCATCCATTATCTTCGCCGAGGTCACTGTCCCATCAGCCAGCTTGGCAGTCACGATGGCTCCATCCCCTATGCTTGCGCTCTTAAGCGGTGGAAAGATGCCAGGCGCAACATAAAACAACGCCAATGTGGTTAACAATGAAAGTATCCATGCCACAACGACTATGGAAGCCATTTTCCCGATTTGTGTCCCTCCTTCAGTCACTTTATCACCTCCAACAAGCTGAGTTCCAATAAGTCTAGCCAGAACACTTAAAAAGCTATCGCGTTGAAACAGCGTGCATTCAAAATGCTCTGAAGACGACTTTGTGGAAATTCTGCTTTTGGTATCCTTGAAAGACCATAGGCCTTCGTAATGACAGTCGCCGTTACCAAAAAGCTGGGAAATACCTGAACTACCTTGGAAGATCTATCCTTCAGGATCTTGTACCGGCACTGAGAAGGCTACAAAGCAATAATGTTAATATCGCTCTCGTACGGAAAGACGTACTACGTGGCTGTTCTGGGGTGGTCTTGTGAGGTATGGAAAAGTAAATGCAGTGATATTGGAACAATTGAAAGCCATGGTTGGACCTGATGGTGTTCTTTCCGGCGACGACATGGGAGTGGACTACGCTCACGACGAGAGTTCCGCCATGCCCCATTATCCCGAGGTTGTGGTTAGGGCTGAAAACACAGAAGAAGTCTCCCAGATCCTCAGCCTTGCCAACCACGAGAGGATCCCAGTTACTCCTAGAGGCGGCGGAACTGGACTCTGCGGCGGAGCTATCCCGATCTACGGAGGCGTACTCCTAAGTCTAGAGAAGATGAACCGAATCCTCGAATTAGACGAGGAAAACTTGATGGTAACCGTGGAGCCCGGCGTCTTCATTATGGATCTTCATGCCTATGTTGAGAAGCATGGACTTCTGTACCCTCCCGACCCTGGACAGAAGATGGGTACCATCGGTGGGAACATCTCCACCAACGCAGGTGGAATGCGGGGAGTTAAGTATGGAGTGACACGGGATTTTGTGCAAGGGCTTGGGGTGGTACTTCCAACCGGGCACGTGGTCAATCTAGGCGGGAAAACCGTCAAGGACTCAACTGGCTACTCTCTAATCGATCTAGTCGTAGGGGCCGAAGGAACGCTCGGCGTGGTCACTAAGGCGATTTTGAGACTGGTGCCGTTGCCTAAGATGAACGTCTCCCTGTATGTGCCCTACGTGAACCTTCAAGACGCATCCAAGACCGTCTCGGAAGTGATCAAGAACAAGATCGTTCCGCCTGCCGTTGAGTTCGTGGACCAACCATCCATCCTAGTAGCTGAACGGCATTTGAAGAGACCTATGCCGCGGAATGATGCGCCTGCCTATGTGCTAGTCCGCATAGAGGGAAATGACAGAAATGAGATTGAAGTTGATTATGAGTCGGTGGGAAAGATATGCTTAGAGAACAATGCCCTTGATGTCTTAGTCGCAGACACGGAGAGAGAGCAAAGCAAGATATGGGAAGGACGAAGCTGCATAATCGAAGCTGCCAAAGCAGAAGGGTTCATTGAAGTCTTGGACTGCGTAGTCCCACGTAACAGGATACCTGAACTTATCAAAGGCTTGAACGAAATTGCCAGAAAGTACGGATTGGAATGCCAGAACTTTGGTCACGCCGGGGATGGAAACGTCCACACAAATGTGTTGAAGAAGAACATGACCGACGACGAATGGAACACCAAGGTGCCAAACCTCATAGAGGAAGTCTATGACCTCAGCGTCTCCCTTGGCGGCACAATCTCTGGAGAGCACGGGATCGGTCTGATTAGAAAGAGGTTTCTGCCGATGGCTAGGGACACCAAACAGATCGAGTTGATGAAGGGTATAAAGAGAGTCTTCGATCCAAACAACATCATGAATCCCGGAAAGATCTTTGACCTAGACTAGCCTTATGATCCGCACCAGCCTCAGTTCATGGTTGTACTCGTGTCTAAGCGCTAAGACCTTTCTTCTTGCCAAGTGTGATTCGCTTGCAGATCTCGGATCTGATGGTTTCGTACTCTGAAGCAAGGTTACGTGGCGCAATTGTGATCTCGCAGGATATGCAGCTTTCGTCTTGACATGCCAATGAATATCCTCTCTTCTCCAGCTCTCTCAGGAACTCTAGTTTCGTCTCCAGAAGTGGTAGGTCAATCTCAGAAGGTTCCGTGAACAGGTAGACAAGAACCTCAATAAAGAAGGACAGCTGACCGGATGGCGCA
>CAYRBK010000031.1:0-4077 GCA_964422605.1 uncultured Candidatus Bathyarchaeia archaeon
GAGCCCCCAGCGTCGGTGAACAGAAGCGAGTCGTTGTTGTCGTTACCAAGGATTGTTCTTGGCGTTAGAACACCTATCATAGGCCCGCCTTTAATCTTGATTGCATTTATGTCTATGTTGTACGTCCAGTTCTCACTGATGTCTGCTATGGTCAGAGTCATGTTCTCATCTGTGTTCTCAAACTGTGGGATCGTCTTCCAGAAGCTTGCACGGACATAGCCCGAGGAAAAGGGGTTCAACATGACGTTCTTTACGACTCTAGCCAAGGAAACCAGGACGTTCTGGGCCTGCTCGAACTGTGCGTTTTCCAACTGATAGTTCACGGTGTTGTTTGCAGCAGCGTAGGCTGCTCCAACTATCACTATGAGCGCGGAGGCTAGAATAATTGTTGACAGAACTGTTGAGTCCGCCGCGTTACTTCTTTTCAACGGTCCTCCTCCGCCCTAACCGATGGACATGAACTTGAAGTGGAAGCCCATCCATACGCCGATTATCGAGACCAGAACAAGTATGATGGCATGCTTGAACCCTGCTGAGGTTCTTCCAGTGGTTATCTTTCCGGTGACGATTCCAAGCATGTAGGAGTGGAGAATGAGAGGCGTAAGCAGGATCCGGTTCAAAGACACTAGAGGCAACGACTGGGAAGACAAGGCGAGCATGTCATTGAAGAACTGCAGCAGAAGGATTGTTGTGGTTGTCAATAAGCCAGCTCCGATGTAGGGAACTATGAACAGGGGCGCCAAGGTGGCTCTCCGCTCGTTTTCTATCTCCTTGATCGACTCCGAGAATTCTGCCAAGCTTTCAAGGCTTTCTTGCGTCCCGCCGCCGACCTCGATTGAGTCCACGAGCAGGAAAATGTTGATCTGTGCAAGCCAGCTCTTCACGGCTTTCCTGAAGTCTTCGAAGACCTCGCGTAAGGGTAGCCCCCAGTTGATCTCAGAGCTTACGCGCTTCAGGTACTTTGAGAATTCTCTGTAGTCTCTGTCAGCAAGTATTTGGATGCATTTCTCGGGGCTTAGACCCGTCTTCCTGTTCTCAACAAGATCCCGTAGGAAGCTGGTGATCCCGTTTAGAACGCCCATCTGTTCTTTCGAGAAGTAGTGATCCACAACGAGTGCAGGAATGGTGCCCACAATAAATGTGAAGGCAAGTCCCAGCGCTGGTTCACAGCCCGGCCCAAAGGCGAAGATGTTGGCAAAGAACTCCATCAAGTTTTTCAGAGGAGGGATGATCTCAGGGACTATGTCCGGGAAGATATAGACGAAAGCTGTCTGACTGGCAATCAAAAGCATGAAGGGCAGAGTGACAAAGAAGATGAGATACGTTCTCCAATAGGATACGGGGTAGTTGATCTGAAGAGTGTCGCTTAGGAAGAGGAAGACGACAGACACCATCGGCATAACGGCGAAGGAGAAAATGAAGAATGTCTCGGGAGACAGAGTCATGCCAGCCTCGGGAAGACTGAAACCAATGATGAACATCATATAGAGTCCTAGTCCGCCTAGAATCTCAACGATAGAGTACGCTTCCATTAGCGCGCCCATGCTTTCTCCCATCCCCTTGATTCGCGTAGCCATGTTCCTGAACATGGCGTTGGTCTGGGCGTAGAGGTAGTGGAGAACGTCGCCTCCTGTTCTGAGGGTCGAAGCGTAACCGAGAAGCAGGTCCTTGTATTCCTTGAGGCCGATGACTTTGGCTGCTTTCTCCATGGCTGAGACGGGATCGCATCCTGACGATAGGATCAGGCCTTGAATCCTCTCAATCTCTTCGCGTAGCTTAGGCAGCAGGTCTACGTTCTTCAGTCGGAGGAGGCTTACATACGGGTTCAGTCCGCCGCTGGCCATCACGCTCATGTGCATCGAAGCGTAGGGTATCTCGTTCCTAAGCCCTGAGATTCTGTTGGAAGCCTTTAGGCTTGGAATGGAAAGCCCGATCACCAGGATCACGAATGGCACGAGGATAAGCGCAAACCCGCCTATGGGGCTTGACCATACAAGATAGATGAGGAGCGAGAAGGGGGCGAAAAGGAAAAGCATGTCTACGTTAGAGGTGAACACCCAGAAGAGGGCGAAGGTTGCTGCAACGATGGCGGAGGCAATTGTGCTGAAGAAGAGTATCATGGATAGGTAGATTTCTGGGTGGATTTTCATGTTTGCAGCGTCTATGTTGTCTTCTAGGCCTCTGTGCAGACGGAAGAGCGTTCTGCCTAGGGGACCGAAGACGGTGTAACAGAAATCGCTGAATTCCGTCATCCTTTCTTCTCACTTTCCTTGACTTCTTCGGGTTTCTGCTTGTCCGGGGCATTCTGTGGATTTGCTTCAGGTCTACTCAGCGCGGCCTCTGCTGCCAGGATTTCAGATGAAGAAGGCGTGACTTTCTGGGTCTGCTCTTTTGCTGCGCTTCTGCTACCTCTTTGCCTTTTCGGTTTCTTGGCTGCTTCGACAGGTTTGCCCTCGGAGTAGTTTATTATGGCTTGGGCAACTTCCCGCGAGTCCATTTCCAGCTTGACCATCTTCTGGATTGCTGCCCTCCTCCTGTCGAGCTCCTTCAGAATCTCACTCATGCCTAAGCCTTTCAGAGAGGCAATCTTTTTTAGCAGATGACTGCCTGAGAAATCAGTCTTGAACTCGTCTTTGGCAGGGTCCCATTCTGTTATGAGATTGTACTTCCCATAGTCCACCACTTCCCACATGTTCCTCACTCTTCGTCCGAAAGATAGCCCCACCTTCTTCTTTGGCAAGTCAACCCTCTGAATGTAGATGCAGAGGTTCATCAGGGGGATGTAGATCTCCGAGACGTTCATCGGCGGCGAAGTCAAACGTTTGACTGCGTGGTCAAGACTGTCCGCGTGCATTGTGCACATTCCACCGTGGCCTGTCGCTATGGCTTGGAAGAGAACATAGGCTTCCTCGCCTCTGACCTCGCCCACGATGATGTAGTCCGGCCTGTACCGTAGGGTGTGTCTGACTAGGTCGAAGAGCGAGATCGAAGTCGTGTCAGAAGCCCCGAATTTGACTGACCTTCTGCTAACCAGTTGAACCCAGTTTTCGCGTGGCGGATTCAGCTCTGCAACCTCTTCCACGGTGATTATCTTGTCGTTCGGTGAAAGGAGGTTGATTAACCCATTCAGAATGCTCGTCTTTCCAGCACCGGTTCCGCCTATGACCATTACATTAATCTTGTTTTCGAACAGAAACCATATGTAGGCTGCGATCTCGTCGTCCAACGTTCCCAGTTTTATCAAGTCAGCTATAGAGAAGGGCTCAGATCGGAATTTTCTGATGCAGAAGGTGCTGCCGAATGTTGAAACTTCCCGCATGAAGGTGGCTGCAAGCCGGTGTTTCTCCGGGAGCATCGCGTCGAGCATGGGATAGGCGCTTGAGATGTGTTTCCCAGAAAGGTGGGCGAGTTTTATGATGAAGTTGTTGTAGCCATACTCGTTGGCGAATTCAATGTTCGTCGGTATGCTCTCATATTTTCTATGCCACACGTAGATGGGCTTGTTTAGACCGTTACACGAGACGTCCTCAATGTTTGGGTCCATCAGAATTGTGTGGAGGTCGCCGTAGCCCGCAAGGTCCCGAACAACGTAGTAGAATATCTTCTCCCAAGACTTTTCGCTGAACTTTCCGAGGGATTTCTTATACTTCTTTGCGATCCTTTTCGCTTCAGTAAGAACGTAAGTGGAAGCATCTGTTTCCACAGTTTCAGGCGGCTTCAGCTCCTTGTTGAGGATTGTTACGAGCCTCGCGTGCGCTTTCTTCTCCGCTTCGTCCATCGGGACTTCTTCAACAAAATACTTCAAGTTGCCCTCGGTTTCAGGAAGCGCAACAATGCTTACCTTGGACAGGGGATTATGTATCTTGTAGCTTTCAACCGCCTTCAGCGAGGGGTCTCTAGGATGGACAATAATGTCCTTCTTGCCAGCGTCCTTGCCCTTATGCTTCTTTGCACGTAGTCGTCCAAAAAGATTCATAGACACCCCTCCGAGCGCGAGGCCATTTCACCTCTTTAGATCGTAGGAAAAAATAGAAGGAAATGAGGGATTTACGGTAGAGCCAGCATCTGCGGGTAGTC
>CAYRBK010000031.1:4177-20481 GCA_964422605.1 uncultured Candidatus Bathyarchaeia archaeon
GAAAAAATAGAAGGAAATGAGGGATTTACGGTAGAGCCAGCATCTGCGGGTAGTCTTTGCCAGCTGCGCTGTGGAACTTCAAGTCAAGCGTTGTCCCGGATTCATAAAGCCCGCCATCGATCTCCAGCACTATTTCTCCAGATTTCCCTAGCGGAACAGTCATTGATTCACCTGGCAAGTACCCCGTGCTGCCGTCGATTGTCCATGAAACTATGATCTGGCCATTATTTGACGCATCCAAGTAGTCCTCTGAAGGTCTGCCGTTGACTAAGACATATGCCATCGATGAATCCTGAGATCCCGAGTTCTTCAGCTGCACCGTCACAGTGTAGTTTCCGCTTGTAGGATCTTTTACTGCGTAGGCGCTGGTTATCTCTATCTTTTCGAATCTTGTGTAGAGGCCTGCTATGCCTCCCATCCAGTAAGCAACAGCAACTGCGACCACGATGGTCACTGACACCAGTATAACAGTGGCGATTACTGGACTCAGACCCCTCATGCTTCTTACTATGCTTTTGGTCACTATTTTCCACCTTTGAACAAACTTGTGAGGGTACGGTTGATAAATCGGTTATGAAGACAAGGTCTGGCTTTACAGTACATATTTCATCAACCATAAGGGACAGCTGATACCCGTCCTATGGAGAGCTCCTATGGGTTTGGAATACGCCTTTCACCGACCCAAGAGGAAGACGGCTAAGGCTGATTCACTCTACATAGCATAAGTACCGCACAGTTCCGGATTACCTGAGGCGTAGAAGCCTGCAGGCATGGTCTCTACGTCCACAAGCGAGATATCTGATCCACCAAGAATCTATACTAGTTACACCTTAGAATGTCTCTCAGAAATGCTGATACTCTAGGTGCGGCAAATGATAGAATGGCTCGAGGTTCTGAGAGTAGCCATAAGTTTCCTCTTTCTAGTGGTCTCCTCATGGTACGATTTCAAAACGCGGGAGGTCCCCAACCGAGTCTGGGTGTTCTTCGCCCCGATCGGTTTGACTCTGACATCGCTTCAGTTCTATCTCGGTTACTTGAAGGGCGGAACTGGGTTTCCGGTTATGTGGCTGTTCTCCTTTGCCTTAAGTGCCGGAATCTCGGTAGCCCTTTTCTACATCGGCTTCTTCGGGGGAGCAGACGCCAAGGCTCTAATCTGTCTATCCATAGCATTGCCAGTTCACCCCTCATTAGCCCATTACTACATTGAAGGGATAACCCCCTTCTTCCCGCTGGCAACACTGACCAACGCCGTTTTGGCATCTTCGTTACTGGTTCTGGCAATCATAAGCCACAATTTGATGCAGCTGGTCCAAGGCGGAGGAAGAATGTTTGAAGGGCTCGAGGCCGAACCCCTCTGGAACAAGATTCTTGCCTTCGCAATCGGCTTTAAGGTTGATCTGGACAAGCTGGGAAAAGGGTCTCATTATATACCCTTGGAACACTTCTCACGAGACGAAGACGGCAGGCTTACCCGACGTCTTAGAATTTCTCCCCGCCTAGAAGAAGAGTCCTCCCAAAACAGCAATCAATGGAAAGATCTTTCTAGGCAACTAGACGGCAGAATCTGGGCAACCCCAGGCCTTCCGTTTCTTGTATTTATCACAGCAGGTTTCGTTGCCGCTCTTTTCGTCGGAGACTTCGTCACTTGGCTGGTTACCCAGTTGATCTTGTTCAGAGGGATCTAGCCAGTTCAGGTCTCTGGTTCCAGAAGGCTATCGCATTTTTTTCTGGGCGTGACTATCTGCTCTGCCTTCGACTTGTCAAAGTCGCCACCAGGGCTTCTGCTGTTGCTAGGTACCTAAGTACATCTCGCCCTTTCTCCGTTAGCTCATAGGTTCTTCTATTCCCGGATTCGACAGGCGTAAGCAGGCCATTCTCGATGAGGGAGTAGAGAATCTTCTTGAAGGGCTTCCATGCCAGATTGCATTTGTACATGATGTTGGTAGGTTTGTTGATGCCCATCTTGACAGCTTTCAAAACGTCGAGATAGATTTCTAGTTTAGATCTTTTCCACTTCATGCGAACCTATATCCCGAATAACAGATCAGATATCTTATGTTTTGTGTTCCCGGAGCTATGAGGCCCTCGGTGACGGTTCCAGGAACTTGAACAGTCAAACGCTGGTTTCAGTTTGAGCAAAAGAATATCTTCAGCCTCCTGCTCAACACTCATGCCAGATAAAGTGATGAAACCCATAGCGTCCTCAGAAGGCGTGAACATCCACTGCCCGGAAGACGGCAGATTCTCGTTCTTCAACAGCCCGTACCCGGCTCACCACTCCTTCGCAGGAATCGACGTGTATCCTAGAAGATGCTTCGGCGATGTTGCCCCGTCGCCAGTCCGAGGCGAGGTGACAAGGGTTAGGATGGTTAAGTGCCCTAAGCCAAAAAACTTTGAGGGCATAGACTACGACTATGTCATCCTTCTCCGCAGCTCGGAGAACCCCGAGAGAGTGATCAAGATTCTGCATGTCAAACCTCTCGTCAAGGTAGGCGACACTGTTGAACTTGGCGCAGGTCTAGGAACCCTTCTCAGGTCTGGGTTCTTCGATTTCTGGACAGATCCGCATGTCCACGTCGAGGTGAGGAACCCGTCAGATCCCATCCGCGCAAGAGGAGGCTTCAGGTTCAGAAGACTGATGGATGTGGACGATCTGGAAGCAACGGCAGATAATCTGAGCGGGGTTGTTGTTGAGTCTAAGCCCGAATACTCTTTGATTGCCTTAGATGAGAAGTTCGAGCATGGCGTGCCCGCGGGCTTGAACGGACAGATTGGTCTCCTAGACGCTGGCATACCACATTACGGGTGGATCGGTGTGCATACGGAAGGCACGCCTCCAGTCTCCGGACCGGTAAGGCTTTGCGGTCACAAGATAGGGATCGCGAAATATGCTTACTCTAACATGTGCATCGCCGAATGCGGCGATCCAGTCTTCAGCGTAAACGGGAGCATGATAAGATTGTCCTTCTATCTGTACCCATCTTCTACTCCACTGGTGAAGATCATACCTCAGCAGTCCGGCGCGTTAAGCCTTGAGAAATCTGAAGAGGTCATCGTGGCTATCTCTTGAAATTCCATCCCTTCGATGCGTATTTCTCGGCTCTCAGTTTTGATGCTAACTCTTCCTCGAACTTCAGCGTCTGTCCAAACTCCAACTTCACCCTGAAGGAACCCTCGAAACCCCTTGTGAGAGCCGCCTTCAATTCTTCGAAGCTCACTTTCCTTCCTAGGAACTTGTTTACCGATGTAACCCTCTCCTCGACGGATTTGATGAGCTTGTCACGTATCTTCTCGCTTGGCACCTTCAGAACCGTGAACATCAGAGAAGGGTCGACTTCTCGAAGTATGGTGCCGTGCTGATGGACCACGTTCATCCCTCGGGTTTGAGCGTTCCCCGAAATCTTTCTTCCTTCCACCACTATGTCATTGATAGGTTTGAACTCTGCCGGAATTCCTAGAAGACCTAGTCCAGACACCAAGCCTGAACAAAGCACTTCGTATGTTTGCTGGAAATCTCTTGAGATCAGCCTGTGGTCCTCATTCATTATGAGGCTGTAGGTTAGTTCTCCGTCTCTGTCGTGGTAGACCGCCCCTCCACCCGTTCTCCGCCTAACGCAGTCCACGCCTCTACGGTCGCAAGCCGCAATGTCGACCTCCTCTTCCATGCTCTGGAAGTAGCCAATCGAGACCGCGGACGGTTCCCACCTAAAGAACCTCAGAGTGTTCGGCACAAGGTTCCTGGACCTTGCGACCGCTATGGCCTCGTCCAGGGCCATGTTGTAGAAGGCATCGCGAAGCCCCGTGTCCAAGAGACGCCACACTTCAACCATTCTTCTCGCCTGCCATCATGATGCATTTCGCAAAGTCTTCAGGAGAGGCGCCAAGCAAGGTAGCCTTGTTCTTCTCCAGAATAGCTTTTATGATCTTAGTTAGACCATACTCGTTCAGCGCCTGTCCCACCAATGCTTCTTCCAGCTCCTCGATGAGCTCCTCTGGGTGAAGGAAGAAGTCTCCAGTAACCTTAATCTTCTCAATCATATTGCCCTTTACACTGAGTTGAACCTTGATGAGCTTGCCACCGATAACCTTGTACTCTGCCTTCCCCATTTGACCTCACCGGCAAAGGATACACGGGATTGAGATAAAAGACTTCTGCATAGCGATCTTCTGATCAGTCGGAACCTCTCCTCTTCTTTTCCGTACGTGGTAGCACCCTAAGTATAGACGCTAGGAAAATGCCATTGGTTCATCTTCGCGTCGAGGCGGTTTCCCCTAAGGCTTTAGATCGAGAGGGCTCAAGGTTTCGAATCGGCACACCTTTTTCTCTCAGAACCATGCTGTCTATTGCCATCCGCAGTGCCTGAAAAACCTCTTCCTTGCTGAGCTGGTTAACGTCAAGTATGAGGTGAAACGGTGAGAAGTCCTCACCAAGGCTGAACCCATACAGCTTCCTGTAGATCGCCTTCGTCTTCTCTTCCTTTTCCCTCATAAACCTCGAAGCCTCTTCGACACCTAGACTTCCCCTCCTTGCTACACGTCGCGCCCTCTCTTCTTCGGAAGCTTCAAGCCAAACTTTGAAGCCTTTCTTCAAAAGCCACGGCATAGCCCAGCTGTCTAGGACAACCCCTTTCCCTCTGGCCCACTCCAGAAGCTTTTGATCTACTTTCCTATCAATCTCTAAGTTGTCCACTCTTTCTTTAAGGAAGCGGATGCCATCTTCGGTTTCCCACCAGCCTTTCCGGTCCGTTTTGTAGCCCAAGTCGGCAGCCACGGCTTTCAAGGCGTCTCCTCCTGAAAGGTATCTGAGTCCATAATGTCTTGCGAGCTTCTTGGCGACTGTGCTCTTTCCAGAGCCAGCCATCCCGCATATGCAGAGGACCATTTTCTCTCTTGAAGCTCGTTCGGGAAGCTCAGAGGGCACTCTTGGTCTTCCTCCTAGCCCTGTGTCTGCGGCTGCATGCCCATACCCATACCCATGCCCGTTCTTACCCCCAAGATACGTTGAACTATCGAGCTGGAGAAGAAAGAGCAAACAATATACCACAAGTAAAAGGGCAATGCAGAACCTGGCTGCGTTACCAGAAATGGGATGCTGAAGGGAAGGCGGGCCACATATACTCTGCCCGGGTCTGCGAACACGAAGGTAAGCACCTGCCACACGAGGAAGAAAAGCCCCATCGTGATAACCATGTTTAGCATCTGACCCTTGAGCATCTTCGACTGCATCTGACTGATCCGCTTCTCCTGCTTCTTCAACTTCGCAAGAAGCTTCTTGTCACCGGTTTTCTTCGCTCTTTCCTTATCTGCATTCCATCTCTTCATCTCGCCCTGCCACTCCGCGAACTGCCCCTGATTAACAAGCTTGCGGTTGAGCAAGGTCATAGTGAGAGACATGAGGAAGGTTATGCCAAAGACTGCGAGAGCCGAGAAAGGCGGGTAGAATAGCCATTCAAGACCTGCCACCGCTGATCTAACCTCCTAAGAACCGTCTGAGACCTGGGTACATCTCCTCGATCCGCTCCTGCATCAGTTGCTGGTAATACTGGTAAACTATGCCTACGGAGAGCAGAATGCCCGTTCCCGTCCCGAAGGCGCCGAAGAAATCAGCAATTGCCGCCAGCAAACCAACCAAGAGGCCGCCTAGCACTGTGACCACTGGGATATAACGGTTCAGGATAGCCTCCATCGGTCTTCCAGATCTCCGGAAGCCAGGAATCTGCATTCCAGAGTCTACGAGCTGTCTTGCGACAGTCTTGGGGTCTAAGCCGCCCACCTCCAGCCAGATAACCGAAAAGATGACGCAGAAGACTATGAGGATAGCCGCGTATATCAGGTATCGAATGGGGCTTCCCAGCACCTCAGAGAAACCTCTCGTCGGAGCGGTGACGTAGTAGGCCAATCCGCCTGTCGGTATGGGTCTGCCTTCTTCAACAGTGAACTGACCCAGCCAAGTGATCCACGGTGCCCAGCTGCTGTCTTTGTAGTTGTTCCAGATCAGTTGAGACCACAGGAAAACGTTGCCAAAGAGAGCTGATGCAAAGATGACGGGCAGGTTGGAAACATAGAGAAGGCTGATCGGGTATCTGCCTTTGAAGCCTCGGAAGCGGGCGTGGGCTATTGGAAGCTCGACCCTGATTCCTTGAGCGTAGATTACGAAGAGGAAGACACCTAAAGTCGTTAGGAGGCCAGCTATGCTGGGGTATCCGCTTGGGCTTAGGAGAAGGTGGTCTAAAGACCCTCGAGCAAGCAGCGTTTGGATGATCGCCGATACAATGCCGAAGTATCTAACGGTTCCGTTTTCACCTACAGGAATCGTGGACAGAGAATCCAACATTATCCTTTGAGCCACGCCTGCAAGGATGAAGAGGCTTATCCCACTGCCGATTCCCCAGCCTTTCTGAATCATCTCATCTAGGAGCATCAGCACCAAGCCCGCGAACAGCAGTTGAGCGAATATTATTATGGATTGTCTTGGGTCCAGGTTTCCAAAGAGTCCACCTATCAAATAGGCTGAGGCTTGGAAAGCTGTGAAGATTATCGAGAAGATTTTGCTGGCGCCTGTGAAGAGAGACCTGTCTTCTGGGTTGGAGAAGTCGACTTGGATGAAGCCGGAGCCAGCCAGCATCTGCAGTATCAAGCCAGCGGTAACTATGGGTCCTATTCCGAGCTCCATTAAGGTGCCTTTCGTCGAGGCGAAGATTACGCGGTAGTAGAGGAGACCTTCTTCCCCAACGCCGCTCAGCCCGTAGAGGGGCACTTCGCTCATGACGAGGTAGAGTATGAGGGCAATGCCTGTCCAAAGAAGCTTTTCATTGAACCCGACTTTTCGTTCCGGCGTTTTGACCTCTGGGATGAGCTTCATGACGGGCTCAAAGGCTCTGAGGAATCTTCCAGCCAATCGTCTCCCTCAACAACGCTCAGTATCTTGATTCGCCTTAAATACCTTCATGCCGGGGCTTCGGTTCTCTTCGGAGTCTTATTGTCAAGTTTTTTCCTTCAGGACCTCTCCGCCCGCTTCTTCTATCTTCTTCAGGGCTGTTTCTGACCACGACGGAACCTTGACGGAAACTGGCATGTTTATCTTCCCCTCTCCGAGGAGCTTGTCGTACCCCATTTCCTCAAGATTCACGAAGACTTTGGCTTTTGCAGCTTTCCTCTTTGGAGAGAGGGTGACCGCGATCTCCTGGAGTTCTTTCAAGTTGATAACCCTCCTATCAACTTGGCCCCTTGGGGATTTGAACCTAATCTTCTTAAAGTAGTCCGGCTCGTACCTCAACACATAACTCCACAGGTGCTTGTGCCTTCCGGCTTTTCTTCTGCCCTTCGATGAGCTTTTTCGGTGCTGTCCGACTCTTCCGTAGCCCTGGGTTCTCGAACCTCGTTTCTTTCTGATCTTCCGAAGCTTGCGCGTCACAGCCTGAAACCTCCACCGCCCTTTTCTACATCATACGGTCTAGGAGATCGTCTATGGCTTCTCCTCTGTGCCCCGTTGTGCCGCCGCTTTTGAAGCTCTTCTTGACGCTCCGTTCGAAACCTTTTCTCGGCGGGTGCAGGCGAAACACGGGTTTCATACCCGCGAGACCTTTGAGCTCCACTTCTAGGCTATGCAGAGCTTCTGCCAATCTCTCTAGGGAGTCGTATCCAGCCTTTCGCGCATGTTCGTCGGTCAGCTTCCTGTTCCCCTCAGTTCTTCCTCTCTCTCTTAAGAGGCGAGCAATCGTCTCTTTTGAGACTTCGCCCCATGTTACATGGTTCTGAGCTTTTTGAAGCATGCCAAGGTATGATGGTCGGTCGTCAATTAGGGTCGCATGGCAGTTGCGGGCTAGGTTGAGCATCTTCAATGTATCTTCGACCTCCCCTTTCACTCCGCTTACGCCTCGAACCCTGACGACGGCTAGGCATTTCTGGCCCTTTTCCACATGTTTCACATCCAGTCGGTCGGAGTGACAACTTCATAGGTCTTTTTCAAGGCGTCGAAGACTGCATAGGCGAAGGAGGGGACTGTTCTCGTTGAGCCGAAACTGCGGGTCCAGCAGTCCTTTACTCCGGCAAGTCTGAGGATGACTTTGGCGTCTTCGCTCGCCACGAGGCCTAAACCTCTCGGGCCGGGCACAATTCTGATCTTAACTGCGCCTCGTTTCCCAACCGTCTCGAATGGAAGAGAGTGGGGTTGCCCACATCCGCATTCCCAGCTTCCGCATCCTCTTCGGATAATGGTCAGGTTAAGACGTGCGTCTGTGGCTGCCTTCTCTATAGCTGTGCGGGTCTGTCTAGCCTTTCCAGCCCCTAGGCCGAGGTATCCATCCTTGTTCCCGACGGCCACAATCGCTTTGAACCTCGACTTCTCCCCTGCGTCAGTCTGTTTCTGAACAAGGCTTACGTTGATGACTTCTTCTTCCAGGTTTGTGAGTAGAAGGTCGACTATCTGGGGTTCACGTATCTTCAAGCCCTCAGCGAACGCCTCCTCCAATGTGGAGATTTTGCCCTCTAGGACTAGTCTTCCCAGTTTCGTACGAGGCGTCCATTCTTCAAGTCTCTCTTTCTTCCCTAAGGCTCTACTCAACCTTCACACCTGGACTCTACGTTTTCTGAGGCTCAAGCCCCATCATGCATAGTCTGTTAGGAGGCTTTGCGCTGATTTTCAAAGAATCAACTAGGAATACCAATTTAAACTTATCTAATCCTTTCTATCTCTCAAGTGCAGAGAGCTTTATAAGATAAGGATAGAAGGACTCTGGGCTGAATCCGAGTTCCTCCTGATATGAGCGGAGAAAAATGCGTGCACTTCAGGCTGTGCGACTGGAGGAACGCGACTCGGATTTGCCTATTCCGTCCTTTTCAGCCACTCTTCTACGAATTTCAGGTTTGAGAATGTTGTTGGTATGTAACTGGCGTAAGGTGAAATCTGGCGGAGGAACTCTGCAACGATTTTTGATGCTTTCTCCGTGTTCTCCTTGGTGGGCTCATTGACGAGGTTCTTGAGATCCTTTAGGGCTTTTACAGCTTGATCAATCTCCGGAGCAAAGATTCGGAAGGGGTTTAGCTCGGATATACACTGGTCAATCTTCTTTTCGACCTCAGACATACGGATACCTCTGCCTCGACGTAAAGGGTCAAAACATATTTAAGCCTTAAGAGCAGATCGTGATCAGAATCCGACGAATTCAGCCGCTAGCCTCAGACGGCTGAATCAGCCTCTCGCCGCATTTGTCACAGTACGTGGCATCGATAGAGCTCTCGTGGGCACAGCGAGGACACACTTTCTTTTCTTTGATGGGGTTGTTTGAGGGGTTCATCCTTTTCAGGGTATCCAAGTTATCCATGGAGGAAGGCGGTGCCCATTGAACCCCCTTTCTGAAGGAGTATATGTACGGGATGGCCAGATCAACTTTGTCGCTTGACTGGATGGCCTTGAAAACTTTTTTTGATATATCGTGTATTATCCTGGGTCTGTCCGTGGCCAATGTCATGAACCTTAGCCTCATGTAGACTCCGTACCAATCAGACATGTCAGCTCGAATATAGGGCTCCTGTCCAGTCTCCTTGATGATGTCGCCTGTGACTTCCCTCGCAGCGCCCAGCAGAATCCGCTCAGCGTCGTCCCAGTCGGAGTCGAAGCTTAACCGCAATACAAACTCGTCAAGCATATAGGCGGATTCGGACGAGGTTAAAGGCTCCATCCGTTTCTTAGTTTGCCTCATAAGTTCCTCCTGATCCTTCGGAGTGTAGTTGATGACCAGAGCGCCGAAGAGCATGGCGTTCGGTATCAAGACGGTTCTGTTTGCTGGTTCTTCGCTGCCGACGCTTCCGCCCACCTGATTGAGTATCGTGTACAGAGGCGTTATGGCTATTACGTCGCCCACCAATCCGAAGGATGGGAGCTGCACTCTGTCTCCAACGCTGAAAGGCCTGATGATAGATACGAGAAACCATGCTGCGAGCCCGCTGATAGGTCCCTGGAGAGACCAGCCCAGAAACATTCCGCCGAAGGCCGCGAAGATTGCTCCGAGGCTCCCGAGCGAATACCAGTGGGTAACGACGGTGAGGAAACCAACAACCACCAGAATAAACTTGAAGACTCCTTGAATCATGCCAACTTCGCCCTCTTTTGCCCCTGACTTCAGCCAGATTGACCTGAGGAGATACGAGCCGATCTTGTAGAGGACCGTAAGACTCGCAACAACCACAAAGACAACAATAAACTTGTCTACATACTCAAACGGAACCTTCCCAACTACGGCAGCTCCGCCAAGGGCGAAGTACCAGTACAGCAACACGAGAGACAACAAGACTGCGAAGATAAGGGCCAAAGATGACTTTTTCATGCTTCTCTTGCCTCTTCAGTCAGAAATGATGAATCACGTTCTTAAACGTTGTGAATCAGAGGGCTGCTCGTTGCCCCGGGCACTCCAAGGATAGAGATGAGTCCTTGGCCAGCACATCTTCCACGCCCACTATAGCGATTCATGGCTACAGACCTACGGTTGTGCCCAAGACGAACATCTCGATGAATGTCAAGGCTATAAGAACCACAAAAACAACTATTGCTCTGCCCTCTTTGGCTTTGTAGAGTGTCATCGGGCCGAGATAGAACTGGATTGCGAAAGAGTAGAAGCCAGCAAACAACGAAACATAAGGCAAGAAACCGCCAAGCAGACAAGGTCCGACGCCGTAGCATGCCGCCTTCCAAGCGTTCAGCAGAGGTCCATCTCCGCCAATGAGCCTGTAGACTGCATGAAGGAAGATTACCAGAAAGACAAGAATTGGGACCGAGAAGCCCAATATCAGAAAGGGTTCGACCATGTAGGCGTAGACCCCGTACGTCGAGACAAGACTGCGTTTGACGAGATTGTAGGCGATAATCTGCGCCTGATAGGAAGATGAGAAGTCTGTGCTTTCCATACCGACAAGGTTGAGAACAGTCGTGACAAGCGAGATGAGCAGCGTTACCCAGAGAAAGAAGATGAAGCAGGGCTTCCAGTCTTCGGATCGTACACTTTCAAAGAACGATCTTGGATCAGCCATAATTTTCAGCAGCTTGTTCACTATGGTCATCCTAAGCAATTTCACAGGCTTAGGCTATATAAAACGATAGACCCCTAGTATTTTTTGAGCAGGATTCCCGGGAGATCCGCGCTCCAACAGAAACCCAAACAGATAAATCTCCTAGAAGATACAACTCACCACGTTACTGACTTGGAGGGAACGGTGCCGGGAATGGCGATTGAAAATCCGTCACAAGGGTTCTTAGTCCCAGCAAACGGACCTTTGCGGGTTAGCCCTCGTAATCCTCGCTACTTCACTGACGGGTCTGGCAAGGCAATCTACCTTACTGGGGCGCATACTTGGAGCGATTTCAAGGACATGGGAAAGACTGATCCGCCGCCGCGTTTCGACTTCGAGGCTTACCTGGACTTCTTGCGGCAGTATAACCACAACTTCATCCGCCTGTGGACTTGGGAGCTGACGGTCTTCTCATATGACGGCAGACTCACCTACGCCAACCCCTTTCCATGGCCTCGCACAGGTCCGGGAACAGCCGTTGACGGCAAACCCAGATTCGACCTAGCAAGGTTTGACCAGACTTACTTTGACCGACTGCGTTCAAGGGTCAAAACAGCGAGCGAGAGAGGTATATACGTTTCCATCATGCTTTTCGAGGGTCATGGGTTGCACGCTTCGTTGGCTCCTTGGTGCTGGGATGGGCATCCGTTCAACGTCCACAACAATGCGAATGGGATCGATGGAGACCCAGATAGAGACGGCAGAGGCTTGGAGACGCAGACGCTGAAAATCCCTGCTATCACGGCAGTTCAAGAAGCTTATGTCAGGAAGGTTGTCGATACTGTAAACGATTTTGACAACGTGCTGTACGAGATAGCCAATGAAAGCGGTGCATATTCCACGGAATGGCAATACCACATGATCAGGTACATTCACAAGTACGAGAAGCATAAACCAAAGCAGCACCCGGTCGGCATGACCTTTCAGTGGGCAGAGAAGTACAGGGGCACAAACGAGGACTTGTTCAACAGCCCTGCTGACTGGATATCGCCCAGCCCCGATGGAGGCTACAAGGATGACCCGCCTGCAGCTGACGGGAGCAAGGTAATCCTTTCTGACACTGACCATCTGTGGGGAATCGGCGGCAACCAAGCATGGGTCTGGAAGAGCTTCTGCAGAGGGCTCAATCCGCTCTTCATGGACCCATACAAGGAGCCTAGGGAGAGCGAAGCCGAAAACTTCGAGAAGACGACTTGGACGGACCATCTGTCAGAGACGACTAAGCTTGATCCTCGGTGGGATTCAATCCGAAGAAGCCTAGGATACACAAGAGCGTTTGCGGAACGGATGAACCTTGCAGAGATGATGCCGCATAACGATCTGGCATCAACAGCCTATTGCCTCACGAATCCGAGGGTTGAGTACCTAGTCTACGTCCCGCAAGGAGAGAAGGTCTCAGTTGATCTTTCTTCTGCAAAAGGCAAGCTCTCAGTAGAGTGGTTCAACCCTAACACAGGCACCACCAAGGACGGCGGCACAATAACAGGGCAAGGCAAACGAACCTTTGCACTTCCCTTTACTGGCGACGCAGTTCTCCATATCCGATCATCAAAAGCAAGCCAGTAGTGGCAAAAAATACCCTCCAGAGACGCCTTTGCTCTTGTCAGTATGCGCCTAGAAGGCCTCGTCTTGAACAGTGCTCAGAGTCCCACATAAGTCAAGGGCAAAGACGATCTTGGTCGACAAAGAAATAAATGTGTTCGTTCGTTCTTGCTAATGGGTGAAAGAATGGTTTTGGATGTAGTTTGCAGAATGGAGATTGACGAGAAGACGGCGAAGTGGAAGTCTGAGTATAAGGGAAAGACTTACTACTTCTGTGCACCCATGTGCAAACAGAAGTTCGACAGAAACCCAGAGAAATACGTCAAATCCAAATAGGACGAAGACGTGACCTCGCTTGGAAGAGCAAGTAGCGTACCATCGAGGCGCCTTGACGGAGAGCAAGGTCTTCAAAGAAAGACTGGCCCGCGCAGCGACGCTTATGAAAGAGGCAGGCTTGGACGCAATTCTCCTGACAAAACCTCAGAATATGCTGTACCTTGTTGGCGATGGCAGACTTTGCGCTTTCACCATCGTTACAAAGGAGGGACTTACATTTGTCGGGGTGCCCAAGACAGACCTTGAAGACGTGAAGCAGTCGTGCGCATCGGACCGCATCTTCGGGTTTGCAGACGAGATCGGAATGCTGCATGGGTTGATGCACATTTGGAAGGAGCTCGGGCTGGAAAAGGGGAAAGTGGGTGTTGAGAACACCTTCTTGAGAGTGTCGATGCTTGAGATGTTCAGGCATCCGCATGCAAAGCCCGAGAAACTGGAGTTTGCTGATGCAACGACTATTATGACTGAACTGAGAATCATAAAGTCGAAGGAAGAGATTGACTTGATCAGAAAAGCCTCAAGAGTAGCAGACTTAGCCATGGATGCTGCTATAAGAGCGACCAAGCCCGGCGTAGCCGAGACAGAGATCGCTGCTGAAGCCGAATACATGATGAGAAAGAACGGTGCAGAGGAGTTCTACAGAACTTATGTAGCCTCGGGTCCAAGATCATCAATAGCTCACGGGCTTGTAGGCCACAGAAAAGTGCAGAAGGGTGACATAGTGATGATTGATGTGCACCCAACAGTCAACGCCCATCATGCTGATATTTGCCGGACTATCTGCGTCGGCAAGCCCACTGAGAAGCAACGGAAGGCTTTCGACGTGTATCAGAGGGCGCAGAGAGCCGCAGTCGAAGCTGTCAGTCCGAATACAACGATGACAAACCTCGAGAATAAAATGCATAGGATATTCGAAGAGGAAGGCTACGAAGAGTACTTCGTCGGTCCGCCCATTCACGGCGTCGGCCTAGAGTTCGAAGAGCCTCCCTTGCCCGCTGGACACGCATTCTTCCACGGGGAAGAACCGAAGGACGAGTTGAAGCCGGGCATGGTGGTATCGATCGGCAACTGCGGCCTCTATCTGGGCGAGTTCGGGGTCAGAATCGAAGACACGGTTGTAGTCACAGAGAAAGGCTACGAAGAGCTTACGAAATACAGCAGAATGCTGTAATGTTCACACCGTAGGAAATGCGCCTATCTGAGAAGGCTGCGGGAAAGAAAGAATTAGGCAGATAGGCGGGTTTACTTGCGAATCTTTACTATTTCGCCATTGTTGGCCCTTTGAAGTTCCTTTGTGGAGATTTTTATGAGAGAGTTCTCGGAGCCGCCACTTGTGTAGACGTTCTCTTTCTCCATCACTCTGGGATCGATCAGAAACCTCGCCCGATAGCCAAAGGAAGGCACACCGCCGCAGGGATAGCCGGATTTTGCGAGAATCTCCTCAGGCGTTGCGATCCTCGGTCTCTCGATGTTCAGAGCTTTCAGGATTTGAGAGGTGCTTGCCCTGTCTTCTCCTTTTACGATGGCGACTATGAGGTTGCCCTGCGAATCAACCATGCAGATGTTTTTGACGAAGTCGTCTCTGCTAGCGTTTGCGGCTCTGGCAGCTTCCTCTACAGAATGGCACGACTGCTCAAAAACAAGGAATTCGCATTTGATGTTGCTGTCCCGCAGAAACTTCTTCAGTTTCTCTTCATACTGGCTCATGGAACTAAGCAACTGGCTCATTGTATTTAAATGTCACTTTGAATCTCCTTCGTCACACTTTCACCAATCGGCTGAGACATTTCCCGCGCGTCTCCCAAACCTAAAATACTCAGGGTAACCCTATTCTATGTTGGAAATGTTTCTGAACGGTTTGGACATGAATTACGTTCCTCTCATGGAAGAGCTTGGTCTAAAATGGAAAGACGAAGACAGGCGAGAGATACATAATCTGTTCTCGTTCTTCAAATCTAAAGGAGCAAACTGCCTAAGAGTCCGCATATGGATTGGAGATTCAGGACCATCAAGACTGACATACGCCATGAACCTAGCCGAAAAGGCATATGAGGCCGACCTAAAGATCCAACCGACAATCTTCCTGTCAGACAGATGGGCAGACCTATACAAGCAACCAGAACCTGAAAGCTGGGCTTCACTGAATCTCCAAGATAGATTGAAGCTCATTGAATCCTACGTATCGAAAGTTGTTGAGAGTTTGACATCTATGAAGGATAGATGCGTCTACTACCAGATTGGAAACGAGATTGACTACGGGATATGTGGCATATTCGCCCGCGACAAGAAGAAACGGAAGAACAGAGAATGGCTCAAGAACCGAATATGGCAACATGAAGCAACAATCCTCAAAGAAGCCATACGAGCTGTCAGGAAGTACGACGACGAAAAGCCTATTGCCCTACATTTGGGGAAATGGTGGGACCCTTTTCTCGCCGAATCCTTCCTATGCGCGATGGATGAATTCAAAGTCGAATACGAGATCATCTGCTTTTCCTTTTATCCCACAATGTTCGGAGCAGACTTCGAACCCCTAAGACGATTAAGCGATATAGCAGAAAAGAGGGGCAAAACCGCCGCAATCGCAGAGTATGCATATCCAAGTAATCCCATGAGGGGACAGTTCTGGTACATGAATAAACCTTCGCCAGGACATCCGTTAACTCTAGAGGGGCAATCTCTGTGGATAAGAGACTTTCTTAGTCAATGTCTGAAACTGAACATTTGCGGATCCTTCTATTGGAGCCCCGAACTTTATTCGGCAAGAAACCAGATGAGAAGGCGTGCAGTACCCAAGGAGATTCCTCTAGATTTTGGCTGGGGACCCATGTCTTTCTTCGATGAAGAAGGCTGCGCAAAACCATGCGTAGATTCACTTAGATCTGAAGCTCAAAGCATAACATAGAATGCCAAAGGACCATATAGACCGCATGTGCAGCATTTGACGCCGGGGAGTAGATTTGCATCTCGGCTTGAGCTCTCGGCGAGTTTCTCGTTGGAGAGTAACTTGGTCACATGCCCCTTTTCCTTCCACCAAACAGCCCTTGTAACGTCTGAGGAGTCAAGTATGCTGTTTTTGCGAAGCTACAGGAAAAAGGAGCCCAAACCTCTCCCGGGCTACCCATTCTTAGCAAAGGGGCCACAACGACTACCGACGTGAACAATATCATAAGCTCCAATGGATTTTATATCCTGAACAGCAAGACATCTAAGGGAAGAAAAAGAGGTGATCTTCACGATGCCAGTTCAATTGCCAGAGTCGAAACACTTTCAGATCGAGCGATTAGCAGACGGTGTCTACGCCGCTGTTGCTTCTGAGCAAGGTTATGCTATCTGCAATGCTGGCATTGTCGACATTGGCG
>CAYRBK010000032.1:0-17296 GCA_964422605.1 uncultured Candidatus Bathyarchaeia archaeon
TCTTCCGTTCGTTTGTCGAAAGGCCGGAATACTTGACCGGACTATACTACCGGAGCCTCAGTCTGAATGTTGACTGATAAGCTAATTTAGTCTTTCGCTACGTAATGTTGGCAAAGCGGATGAAGAATCAAAAGACTGAAGGCTTCGTGTCTGCCCGTGTGGTTCATGCCGGATTCTTTCTTAGTCTTGAGAGAGCGACCACATTTCGTAAGCTCTTCAGTAGGCTGGGCAGATGCTTCCATGGAAAAAGAAAGAGCTGATATGCTCCTACATCTATTTGCCCAGGATTTTTTCGGCAGCTCTCTTAATGTCTTCAGCTTTCACAGTTTTTCGTCCCGCATGCATGGACCAGTCTATGGCTTCCTTCCCGATTTTGACGCCGATTTCTTCAAGAACACTACCCATCTCTTCAGCGGCTGATTCGCTGACTCTTTCAGCTCCTGCTTTCTTGCAGATCCTATGCATAGCAGCTATTGCCAATTCGCCCATAATAATCCCTCTTTCTGAGTCTTATCTCAAGATACGTTTATTTAACCCTTTTCCATCAAGAGGATTTGTTTTTGGCGTCTCGCCGTCCGCCCCCTAACTCTTATATATCTGACATCTCAAAAGATTCGATAAGGCATAGAAAACAATAGGTACAAGATTGAAGTGTGACGCTGCTAATAGAAGCATGCAAAAAAAGGATGCGCGAGCTTGGGATCCGTACGTTCTGAGAAGGTCAAGAAGGTTGCACGGGAACTCTTCAAGAGACATCCCGAGAAGTTCACGGCGGACTTCGGAAAGAACAAGGAGTTGGTCGATTCCATGGTAAACATATCTTCGAAAAGGCTCAGAAACATGATAGTGGGCTACGTGACGCGGTTAGCCATTGCCGCCCACTCGGAGGAAACTGCCCAGGAAGAAAGCGCGTGAACCACACTTTCGGAACATGCGATCCGCCAAACCTGGACCGCATGAATGTGGCATTGAAGAACACCCTGAGAGGTATGATCCATGGCGATGTTAGACGACTACCGTAAGGGTTGGGCTCTCCGTTATATCAGGGAGGCGAATGACGAACTCAGAACGTCACGTCAAGCCTCGAGCTCCATAGGCCTCATCATAGATGCGGCGAGAAAGGCTCAAGCCGCAATCTACTTTAGCATAGGAGAGCCTTCCTCGATCGAGAGCATCGTCAACGAGGCCGCAGAGGGAACAGAAACTGTGGAGAACCCAGTATTACGTTGCCTGGTTGAGATCGAACACACGCTGCAGAAGCTGGAGACCTTGCCACCCTCAGCATGTGAGGAGGCTTTGAAAGAGGCTGATGAGATCGTCAGCATTGCGTCGGGAATAGTGGACCTGCTCACTTCCGTAGACTGACAGTTTTTGCTGGGTTCTAAGTTGGCGATCTATTAGTCCTTTGGAAGAATTCAGCAAGCTTCCTCGTTTCCACATCTCTCAGTATTTCCGCACATCTCCTTGGGTCCAAAGGTTTGAAGTCCAGCCGAAGAGTGGCAAGGAGCTTCTGGACGCCCTTGGCTATCTGTGGAGACGCAAGTATGCCTCTGACTTCGCGATTCGAGGTAGGCTTCAAAGATTCCACATATCTTGCCAGTTGCAGCGCAGCTTCTCTTCCGGCAGTCTTCCTCTTTATTTCGATCACAACCATTTTGCCGTCCTTGTCAATGCCGTAGACATCGATGAAGCCGGGCTCAACCTTCTTTTCATAGGTGATCGGCTTTAGTCCCTCTTCGATGATGGAGGGCTGAAACAGAATTGCTCTCTGCATATCTTCCTCGCTTGCATGCAGAGAGAACTCGCCCCTGTCCGTGAGGCTTAGAACGGAGGCAAAGTAGACTCGATCAAAGGACACTGTTATGACTTCATGTGGCTTAGACCTAACCGCTCTAATGACGAGGGCGTCCCCCTTCTTGCCAGTTTGATAGAGGCATCCCGGCGGCTGCCAGTTAACTGGCTCGTATCCTTTTGGTCTGTGGACTAACAGCGATGAGTCTTCCTTTATCATGAGGATTCTTTCGCCTGATTCAAGAGTTGAACTTGCTCTGCCATGGTAGTCGACAGAGCAGTTTCCGGCAACAATCAAAATCTTTCGACCCGAGATTGCCATCCTGACTGCCTCCAACGCCTCATCGATGCTAGGGTTCTCGCAGACAAGGACGGGTCTCCGATCTGACAACTGCCTCGCCAGCAACCTTTTAGAATGCCCAACGCAGATAAATCTTCTTAGCGGAGCGGATGATACTGGCGAACTGGAAAAGGAAACGCGATGCGATCCGTCATTACGACAGACTGGCTGACATCTACGACACTCTCTACGGAAACGAACAAAGCGCCAAGATCAAAGTGGCACTGGACGCCGTCCCGATAGACAGTTCTGACGCCATCTTGGACGTAGGGTGCGGGACAGGTTTGCTCCTTGACCACATGGGTGATATCATAGGTGTTCATGTCGGCGTTGATACATCCCTCGGGCTCTTGAGGGTAGCCGCACACCGGTCCAACCGTCACCGTAGACGATCCCCAGTATGTCCAGTCCGCGCAGATATTGAATACCTGCCATTCTCCAGCCGGGTTTTTGACAAGGTGTTCGCATTCACGCTACTGCAGAACATGATAGACCCGAGCATCGCTCTGCATGAGATGATCAGAGTCGCAAAGGACAGCTCGGTGATTGTGGTTACGGGCCTTAGAAAGTCTTTCTCTGAAGAAAGTCTCGGGAGTATTCTCAGCAACGCGGGCTTAGACTACACTATTGTAGAAGCGGCAAAAGAAGCTAGCGACATAGTTGCAGTATGCCGAAAGAGCCACAAGGTAAAGGATAAATAAAGGCCCTGCGCAGCTGTACTCTTGTGATGAAGGATGCCGACACACGGTAGCTTGTCCAAGGCTGGCAAGGTTCGTTCGCAAACCCCGAAGATCGAGGCTACTCTGAAAGCCAACAAACCGCCTAGGATACGGTACAGGAGAAACTTCGAGAAACGGATCCTACTGCAGAGAAGACCGGGACAAAACTGGGTCTGATCGGTTTGCAGCTTGCCCCCTTTGAGTAGTGTGTATTGCTTTATAGTCTCTTTCTTTCAGAGCAATCCAAAGAAGTGCGTCGAAAAAGGGGATCACTGTGGAATGGTCACCCATCTTTCTTTCTCTGAGGATTCGCTGATGGCTTCGAGTACCTGTTGGCATTTTAGGCCGTCGTAGAAGGTTGCGCCCAGCGGGGCTATGGGCTTGTCGTTGACGATGCAGTCTATGAGAAGATGAACCTCGTGCACGAAGGTGTGTTCCCAGCCGATTATGTGCCCGTGAGGCCACCAGTGCTCCATGAATGGGTGGACGCTTTCTGTGACGAGGATGTTTCTGAAGCCCATTCTCTCCTCTTGGTCTTTCTCGGAGTAGACATCCAACTCGTTGAGCCTCTCTAGGTTGAAGACGATAGTGCCCTCAGTCCCATGCACTTCAACCCTTTGATAGTTTTTCCTTCCCGCGCAGAAACGTGAAGATTCAAAGCTTCCAATGGCGCCGTTTCGGAACCTTGCCAGTGCAATGAACGCGTCGTCCACATCAACCTTGCCCATCTTTGACGGGTCCTCAGGCAGTGGCCTCTCCTTGATGAATGTCTCCATCATTGCGCAGACAGACGCCAAGTCTCCCACGAGAAACCTTGCCAAGTCGACTATGTGAGCCCCAAGGTCTCCGAGGGCGCCGGAGCCGCAGACATTTTTCCGCAGTCTCCAGACCAAGGGGAAGTTTGGGTCCATGATCCATTCTTGAACGTAGACGGCTCTGAACTGCAATATTCTCCCGACAAATCCTTCGTCAATGAGCTTCTTTGCCAGCCTTAGCGCTGGTACGAAACGGTAGTTGAAAGCTGTCATGTGTTTGACGCCAGCCTTCTCAGCGGCTCTGTGCATCTTCTTTGCTTCCTCAACAGACATTGCTAGGGGCTTCTCACAGATAACGTGCTTTCCAGCTTCCGCCGCCGCTATACAAGGAGCTGCATGCAGATTGTTCGGTAGGCTGTTGTCGACCAGTTCGATTCGTTCATCCTTCACTAAGTCTTTCCAGTCTGTATAGTAGGTTTCATACCCATATCGCCTCGCGGCTTCCGCCACAGCTTCTCCTGTTCTGCCACAGATTGCCACAAGTCTGGGTCTCGCGGGCGGTGGATAGAAGAATATCGGCATTCTCAGATAGGCGTTGGTGTGCGCCTTACCCATAAAAGCGTAACCTATCACGCCGACTCCAATGTCTTTTACCTCTTTGGGTTTCTCTGCGACTTTTCCCATCGTGACGAAGCCGACTTCCTTCTTTGACATCTCTTTCACCACCACACCTTCTCCAAAGGCGCTTTGATCACCAGCGGTTTCAGGAAGGCTATGCATTTTTCGCAGCCGTCCTCGCGGCTCATCACGGGATCTTCATGCTCGTAGCTCAAAACGTAGTCGTATCCAACTTCAAGGAGCGCGGTCATGACTCTCTTCCAGTCGACATCGCCCCAGCCGACCACTCTGAATCTGAAGCCTCGCCCAGATCTACGCCAAGCGCCTGTGGGTATCGATCCTGAGGTGGCTACGTTTTCCTTCACTAGCTCAGCGTCTTTGGCGTGGCTGTGATATATCCTGTCCCCGAACTTCTTGATGAAGACAACTGGATCTATGCCTTGCCAGATGAGATGGCTTGGGTCGAAGTTAAACCCGAACTCCTTCCTGCCGTTGAGAGCTTTTATCGCTTGTTCCGCGGTCTCAACGTTGTAGGCTTGCTCCTGTGGATGCACCTCGTGGGCAAACTTGACTCCATGAGCGGAAAATACGTCCAGAATATCGTTCCAGCGCTCGCCAAGCAACTGGAAACCTTTCTCGAAAATCTTTTCGTAGGCTGGCGGGAATATATACCATGCTCCCCAGTACGGTGCTCCAGTGAAGCCGTTAACAACCGGCACGTCTAGTGCAGCTGCGGCTTCGGCCGTCTTCTTCATGCGTTCAGTTCCATACTTTGTCTTCTCTTCTGGTGTGCCTTTGAACCATTCGTCAGTGGACCCGTCATGGGGACCAAGCACCAATTGTCCTTCGAGATGGTTGCTCAGACCCGAGATGAAGAGTCCATATTTCTCTATTGTCTTCTTGTACCTGGTGGCGTTGCCGCTGAGTATGTTCTCAATGTCTAGGTGGTTGCTTCCCTTCCACGCCGCGATCTCGACGGATTCGTAGCCGAGCTTTGAGACGTAATCAAGGACCTTTTCGAGTTTCCATTCGTTGTACAAAACCGTGAGGATACCTATCTTCATGACATTCATCTCCAACGATTTCGCGATCCGGTGAAAAGAAGTAACATCTCTGCATTTAAAAAACTTGTTGTGAACCATGATAGACTATGGAGGGGGTTTGAGGTCCAGCTGCTGCATTCTGCACGACCCGTCTTGCTTGCTATGTTAGGCCTTCCTTCACGAGCGCATATCGTCGGGTCTGCGGATCAGTGTTGACTTTACCTTCTTCGAAGAGCTTCCTGAGGGCCCGAAAGACGACCCCTGGCTTCTTACCTAGCCTTTCAGAAATCTCAGCTAGGGTCAAAGGGTCAGAGTCGCGCAGCAACTGGACGACTTGGTCTTCAGTCTTTCCCGTCGTGAATGCACCTCGAAGTCTTACTCAACTTCAGCGTTTTGAGCGTATATGACCTCCACTGAGGTTTAAAAGGCTATATGATATCGCAGCTATATCCTCATCTAGTATGCCGGAGGCGGGAAAACAACTAAGAGTAACTCTGAGGTTTCATTCCTATAGTGGAAAAGTTGGCCACATGCAGAATCTGCAGGGACGAGGCAGCTACCATCTCTGAGCATCTGGGCGTCTGCGCGCGATGCATTAAGGAAAGACCTGACGACGCCTTGCCCATGACAGACAGAGTCCACGCGGAAACGAGGAGGACATTCGGTCTCCCGCCTCAGCCACCACGATGTCCCGAGGGGATTTCATGCGGCGTGTGTGCCAACGACTGCAGAATCGGCTTAGACGAGAAAGGTTTTTGCGGTTTGGTCACGAATGTCGACGGACGCTTGGTTCGTTTGGGAGGTGTGCCAGAGAGAGGGCTATTGGAATGGTATTATGATGGACTTCCGACCAACTGCGTTGCTTGGTGGTTCTGCCCCGGATGCACTGGGGCGGGCTATCCTAGGTACGCCTATAAACCAACCGCCGAAACGGGCTATGCAAATCTGGCTGTTTTCTATGGGGCGTGCAGCCTAGACTGTCTCTTTTGCCAGAATTGGCATTATAGGTACATGCCTCAGAAGCCACGCCAGCCTGTGAGTGCGGAGAGCCTGGCTGAAAGCGTTGACGACCATGTTTCATGCATCTGTTTCTTTGGGGGAGACCCATCGGTTCAGATGCCTCACGCACTGAAGACCAGCCAGATAGCCTTGGAGAAGGCCAAGAGGAAGAACCGTATCCTTAGGATCTGTTGGGAGACGAACGGAAACATGCGCAAACAGCTAGCCGAAAAGGCAGCTGATTTGTCTTTCAGGAGTGGTGGCGTGGTGAAATTTGACCTGAAAGCTTGGGATGACAATCTCTACCGCGCCCTATGCGGCGTGTCCGGGAAGGCGGCTTTTGAGAACTTCAAGATGATCGGCGAGAGGTATTTCAGGAACCGACCAGAACTACCTGTCCTGACAGCCAGCACACTTCTCGTCCCGGGCTATGTGGACGTGTGCGAAGTGGAGAAGATAGCTGCATTCGTCTCGGACATAGACCCACGAATCCCATACACACTTCTAGGTTTCTCTCCCCAATACATAATGAATGACCTTCCCACAACAAGCCGGAAGCAAGCCCACGCGTGCCTGGAAGCAGCAAAGAAACGCCTTGAAAGGGTTAGGTTAGGGAATGTCCACCTGCTTTCCTAGCCTACCGGGCTTGGCTTTCCACACCACGAACTTCAGAGTCACACATATAAGGGATGACCCAAGAAAGTGAAGACTCATGTGTCGTCTGTTTGGGCTACTTTCGCCCATAGCCTTGAATGCCTCCCAGCATCTTCTCGAAGATCCCTGCTCGCTCTACATTCAAGGCAATGTGGACCCAGAAAGATTACAGAGCGACGGTTGGGGAATAGGATTCTACGGCGGCGGTAGATCTCATCTCATCAAGAGCCACAGACCTGTCTACGAAGAATATGAGCGGTTCGCCTCAGCCGTGCAGAAAGCCAACTCCAAAGTCATATTGGCACATATCAGGCGGGCAAGCAACCCTCGGAAACTGCCCAGAGAGAAGATAATATCTACCGGGAATTCGCAGCCTTTCGGGCACGAGAGATACCTATTCGCCCACAATGGAACCATAACCATACCCGACGAGGTCGCTGAAAGCCTAGGCGAATGGAAACGCAGGATAGGGGGCGCCAACGACAGCGAAGTCTACTTCTGGTATATCCTCAAGGAGGTAACTCGCGGCGCAAGTTTTCCAGATGCCCTGAAGAGGTTTGAGAAGGCTCTTACGAGCCTTTGGCTTGAGAACCGGGAAAAACATCTAGACAAGGATCGCCCCTACATCGGCTTGAACGCCCTGTTCAGCGACGGCGAAAGACTCTACGCCTACTGCAAATACCAAAAAGAGGATGAGACAGAAGAATCTCTCTGCCTGAAAGATCAACTCGCGTTCCAGATGTCTTACCTCACCAGCCCAGAAAGACTGGTAGTTGCCTCAGAGAAAACCAACACCGCCGAGGACTGGAAGCTCCTCAAAAGCGGACATCTTCTAACTGGGCAGATCAAGCAAGAAAGGGTAGTAGTGGACCTGCAAGAGATATGATTGAAGCCTTGCTATGTTTCTTCCAATGGCTTGCAAAGTCTTGCGACCCGCACTGCAAGGATGGCTGATAGCTGCTAGAGCCCGAATAAGGTGAAGGCTGCCATTAATGGGGCAAAGACCGATGCGACTAGTGACATGACCGTTATCATGGTGTTGAGAGAAGGTCCAGCTGTATCCTTGAACGGGTCGCCCACGGTGTCGCCGACAACCGCAGCCTTATGCGCGTCTGACCCGTCCCCTCCAAGGTGGCCAGCTTCTATGTACTTCTTAGCGTTATCCCAAAGTCCACCAGCATTCGCCATAAGCAACGCAAAGATTATCCCTGTAACTATGCTTCCGGCTAGGAACCCTCCAAGAGCTTCCTTCCCCAAGATGAATCCACTCGCGAGTGGAGCCACGATCGCGAAGACGCAGGGTAGAACGAGTTCCTTGAGGGCTCCCCTTGTCGCAATGTCGACGCATCTCGCATAGTCTGGCTTGGCTCTGCCTTCCATCAACCCCGGAATCTCTCTGAACTGCCGCCTAATTTCCTCAACCATTCTGAAGGCGTTTTTTCCTACAGCAAGTATGAGCAGCGCTGATAGCAGAGGAGGCATCATTGCGCCGATGAAGACCCCCGCGATAACGGTTGGTTTCCTTATATCGATAGTCTGTATGTCGACGACTTGAGCGAAAGCCGCAAACAATGCCAGAACCGTCAGAGCTGCGGCTCCTATGGCGAATCCCTTTGTTATAGCCTTCGAAGTGTTGCCTGCGGCGTCAAGCTTGTCCGCGACCTCTATCACCTCTTTTCCCAGACCCGATTGCTCGGCGATGCCCTTCGCGTTATCTGCGATTGGACCGTAGGCGTCAGCTGAGATTATCATGGCAACTATAGACAGCATTCCTACTGCCGCAATCGCTATCCCGTACACAGGATTAACCCCGAAGGCGTTAGCAAGATACCACGAGGTGACCGTCGCGGCGCAGATGCCGAGGACAGGCGGAACTATGCTGATTATGCCATATGAGAAACCAGTCAATATGTTTATAGCTGCGCCCGTTTGTGAGGCTTGGGCAGTCTTCAGAGCGGGCGGCCTGTCAATCGAAGTGAAGAAGTCAGTTGTTATTCCAATTATGACACCTGCCACCAACCCGGCCAAGGTAGGCAGATACACGCCCAGGCTTTCTTGTTGTCCGAGCCCTACGTTACTGGTGAGCAGAAACGTGAGGATGGCGAATATGATGCATGTGGAAAATGTCCCCCTGTTAAGCGTTGCTCCGGGGTTTCCTTTCTCGCCGACTCTTACAAAGAGACTTCCGAGAACAGAGGCAAATACCCCCAAAGCAGCAACCAGTACCGGAAGAACTGTGTATATGTCAGTAGATGCGCCGCCTGTCTCAAAACCGATTATCATCGCTGCTATCACGCTTGCTATGTAGGAGTCGATCAAGTCCGCGCCCATACCAGCTACATCGCCTACGTTGTCGCCCACATTATCTGCCACAACAGCCGGATTCCTCGGGTCGTCCTCCGGGATACCGATCTCAACCTTGCCGACAAGGTCAGCTCCAACATCAGCCGTCTTTGTGTAGATGCCTCCCCCCGCCTTAGCGAAAAGTGCTAGGGCACTTGCCCCGAAACTGAAATAGAGGACAATGGTCGGGTCTCTAAAGATGTAGTACAGCAGACTTACCCCCAGCAACGCCAAGCCGACTATTGAAAAGCCCATCACGGCTCCGCCGTAGAATGCGACGGGAAAGGCTTTGTTCAGACCCTTTCTTGCAGCGTTCGCTGTTCTGACGTTGGCTCTAACCGCAGCATTCATCCCGAGATACATGGCAAGCGTTGAGCATATTGATCCAAATATGTAAGCCAAGGATGCAGTAAGCCCGTAGACTGGATTGGCATATCCGAACACCAGAGCGAGAACGGCTGCCATAATAGCGACGAAGACACCCAATATGGAATTCTGCCTTTTTAGGTAAGTCTTTGCGCCTTCCCTTATCGCTGTGGCGATCTCCTCCATTTTTGGAGTTCCGCTTTCCTGTTTATCTACGTGCATGAACAAGTATACTGAGAAGGAGATCGAAGTCAACCCGGCAATAGGCGCCACCACTAGCCAGTCCATTCTCTCAGCTCTAACCGATTTCCCCTTGTAAATATAGCTCCCCTTTTAACCTTTCCTTCGTTGCCTCGTGCCCTCTAAGAGATGAGCAGAAACTCTTATCTAAATCAGTGTGCATTAATCATCGGGCATAGAAAATCCAAGTCTGTTAGGAATCTTCAATCAGAGAGCTGGGATTGTGGCACGAAGATCGGCGCGGGTTTGATCGGTTGTGGTTCCATCGGTACCGTGATAGCCGAAGCCGTAGTCGACGGAAGAGCTGGCGACATAGAACTAGTAGCAGTCTACGATCTCATCAGAGAACGCGCAGAAAAACTTGTCAAAAGCCTAGCTAAGAAGCCTGCCACAACCAAGAATGCTGATGAACTCCTCGAAAACAAAAACATCCAGATAGTTGTTGAGGCTGCATCGCAGGAAGCCGTCAGGCAATACGCGGCAAAGGCTCTGATCGAGGGCAAGGATATTATGGTGATGAGCGCCGGTGCACTTCTCGATGACAATCTTTTCAAGCGAATATCAGATCTTGCCCAGGAGAAAGGGAGAAAAGTCTACGTGCCCTCTGGCGCAATTGTGGGCTTAGACAGCGTAAAGTCCGCAGCCGTTGCACGAGTCGAAGAGGTGACGCTTACGACTCGGAAGCCGCCCTTGAGCTTCGAAGGCGCTCCCTTTGTTGAGAGGAGAAAAATAGACCTTTCATCGATCAAAAAGCCAATGGTGCTCTACGAGGGACCTGCCAAAGAGGCTGTAAAGCTCTTCCCTCAGAACGTCAACGTTTCTGCAGCTCTGAGTCTCGCGGGCATCGGGGCTGACAGAACGAAGGTAAGGATCATAACCGACCCGCGAGTGAAGGAGATCACTCACGAAATCCATGTGAAAGGCGATTTCGGGCAGCTCCGAACCAAGACATTCAACAGACCCTTCCCAACCAACCCAAAGACAAGCTACATAGCAGCCCTCTCAGCAATAGCAACCTTAAGAAAGATAAGTGGAAGCATAGTCGTCGGGACCTAGAGAAAACGGCCCAAACCGACAGCGGGCGAAAGATTCACCAAAGTTTTTTTACCAAGATCATCCCTTTTGGCTAAGTGTAGAGCGGTGGTTACAATATTGAGGATGCCTGCGGAAAGTCTTCGAGAAAAATTGACAGATTTTCTGAGCGAGGATGTTGGTCTGGGTGATGTCACAACCGAGGCAGTTGTCCCTGCAAAGACTATGGTCCGAGCCCACATAGTCGTGAAGGAACCTGCGGTCGTTGCTGGGCTCTTCGAGGTGGAAACCTTCTTCGAGATGCTTGGCGTGAGGTTTGTGGCCAAAGTCAAAGACGGGGATGAGGTTACCGCTGGGAAAGTGATTGCGGAGCTAGAAGGCGATGCACGTGCTGTTCTGACGGGAGAAAGAACTGCATTGAATGTTCTTATGCGAATGAGTGGCATAGCAACAGCCACCAAAGAGCTCGTGAAGAAGGTTCGGAAGGCTGGGCTTAACGTGCGTATTGCAGCGACTAGAAAGACTGCGCCTGGGCTTCGCTACTTCGACAAGAGAGCCGCTTTAGTCGGGGGAGGCGATCCCCATCGTCTGAGGCTTGACGACGCCTTTCTGGTCAAGGACAACCATGTAAAAATAGCTGACGGGGTTGCGGAAGCCTTGAGAAGAGTGCGCTCGGTTGCGAGCTTCTCCAAAAAGGTTGAGGTTGAAGCAAAGACGACAGAGCAAGCCGTGGAAGCCACCAAAGCAGGAGCTGACATAGTGATGCTTGACAACATGACTCTAGAGGAGGCCTCAGAGACCATGAGAGTCCTAGAAGATCTTGGCCTCAGGGGAAAGGTGTTGGTTGAGATTTCGGGCGGCGTGACCGAGGAGAACCTGCTTGATTACGCCAATCTTAAGCCAGACGTTATCTCCTTGGGCTCGTTGACGCATTCGGTCAAGGCGATCGACATGAGCCTCGAAGTCGTAGAGGCAAGAACCCAAAAATAGGCAGACTATCCAACAGCCTCAATCACTACTTCGGTCACGGTCTTGGCCGGAGCATCTGTCCTAATCCCTCGGCTGTGAAAATGCGTACCCAAAGCCTTGAAACCCCTCTCTCTTAGCCTTTCCATGACTTTCGTCAATGGTGGGATGGGCACGTTCAGCTTATCACAAAGCCTGTCGAGAACGTAGTATGTCGCCGGCGCGTCTGATTCAGCCTTGATCAGAGACAAAGTCCTCACAGCCTCGGGTCTGGGCGCGAAGCCTTTCGACATAGTCTCTTTCTCCATTTGCTCGCAGAAGCCTGACTCAGCTATGTTCCCAAGCCATAACGGACCAGCAGACTTCAAAGGTGAGCCACATTCGCTGCAGCTTTCATTGAAGGCTGACAGGATTCCGGGAGCTGTCTCTCGATGAAGACATGCAAAGCAGTGTAGGGTGTAGCCCATTTTCCGAAGACTCTCGTCAGCTTTCTTGGCACCGTAAGTTGCCAGGTGGTATGCACGAATGTAGTGGCTTGAGCTGTGGCTGAACAGGACGCTGATGCCAATCTCGTGCATCGCTGCGATGGAGACTACGCGTCCGATCAGTAGTCTGATGGCAAGTTCGTGGCAATATTCAGTTCTCAGTGGCAACCCGCCGTATTTTCTCAGAGCTGCCTTTGGGTAGACTCCGCAAAGCGGAGCGAGGTCAGTTGCCGTTAAAGCTAGGAATCCGCCGTCTCTCAATGCTCTTACTGCTGAGTCTAAGTAGTAGACTGGTGTTCCGGAGGGGTCCAAATCGATATAGTCGAATCTTCTGTTTGGTGCTGCGTGGAGGCTTAGGAAAAGGTTGGCGTCTTTATTGGCTAGACAGACGACTCCTTTGAGATCGTTTAGCTGTACATTATGCTTCATCAGATTGAATGCTTCTGGATTGATGTCGTTCAGGTGAACCTTGCGGACGCCCTGCACTTCCTTTGCGAAGCGTATTCCCCTCACGCCGCAACCCGCTAGAGGTTCCGATACGACTAGTACCCGCTTGACCATTCTCTGGTAGGCTTGAAGCGCTACAACAGCTATGTCCCGGCTCAGTCTCGTGAGAGGGTTGTAGAAGACCGGGGCTCTAGAGGGGGTGTAATCCCAAACATTTCTTCTAAATGCTTCAAGCCTAGGCACGATTACATTGGCAGCTCCCTCTTTGGTCTCCTCCACTGGGAACCCGAATGTCATCTCGCCATCTCCGAAATCAAGCCAACCAATATTCCTTGCCTCTGGCTCAAAAGTGTTTCCCAGCGACTGAAGGGGAGTATGTAGCCTCGAAAAACGGTTTTATGCATCTTCCTCATTTGTTTATGAGAGCGTCAATAGGCTCTTGGAGGATGCCTGCTTTGAGGTTCAGGGAGTTTGCATGGACTGGGTTACTCTTTGAGGTTCCTGAAGAGATGCGTTTCAGCCGTCAAGGAGGAGACACGAGGACGGGTCATCTCATGCTTGAGGCAGAAACCTATATGATTGAGGCCAAATGGGAACCCTTTGAGCCAAAGAAGGCCAAATCTCTTTCCGAAGTTGGAGGATCGCTTGTTGAACAGATCAAGAAGCAATCTAAGAACCAGACCGTAACGGTTCTTGGAAAGGAAGATACCTACGTCTCGAAGCATAAGGCCCTCTACATGATTGTTAGGTCCAGAGCTGACGAACGCGTATACTTGTGGTATTGCGTCGAAAGCCAGAGGATAGTCATATTGCGTTTCGTCTTCGGAGCCTTTGACGATAGCGCTAAGAAGATAACAAAGCGAGTGCTCGATACGCTTCAGTGCCACAGCGAGAAGACGAACATATGGTCGTTACTGAACCTCCGGTTCGAAACCCCTGTTTCATTCCTTCTAACTGACACAAAGATAACCGTCGGCAGAGCACACTTCCTTCTTGTTGACCGCAAACTCTCGTCTTTCGCGGACAAAACCGAAAAAATCCTTGTCGAGTATTTCTCCATGGCAAACCTGATCTATGAGCAAACTTACAGAAACCTCGACAAATGGTTTGAAAAGAACTACCTGAAGGATTTGAGCAAGAAACTCAAGGAAGGAAAACTGAAATTCAAAGCGCTAAGTTCTACGGGATTCAGAAGGCATAAGATGGAAGTCAAACAGGGAACCGCCAAATCTGGTACAACATGGAGAAAAACAACGATGTACACAAACGCAAGTTGGTATTGCCCGAGGACAAATCGGATATACTCGGTTACCTTTGTGTCAAGTATCAAGAGACCTGCCTTCCTCAAAAGGGAGATCGACAGAGAAGCCCACTCGAAGCTGTGGGAGGATTTTCTGTCGTCACTTAAGTGCCATTGAGTAGCATACTCGTTTGCTTTCCGGTTGCCTATCTTTTCTGTGGCAAGCAGCCAGTCCCCTTTAGGTGAAAGTCCCGAAATCTGATCTAGTCAGAGGAAAAGATAAGGTGCGTCCTATAAATCATAGTGTAGTGGTTTGACTCTATTCAGTCTAGTGTAAGACTCTCTTGGTCGGCGAAGCGACCGGATTGTTCTTCTTATACGACGCCAGGCAAGGTATCTCGGGAATAGCTGGGAGAGGCTTTCGCCGTGCGAGTGGAAAACATCAAACCTCGGTTCAACAACCACTCTGCGGCCTCTGGCAAGCATCTCCAATGCCCAATCGAAGTCCTCTCCGCCAAACTTACCCGCATCATGGATTTTCTCAGGCATTGACTCGTCAAAGGGGTATTCCTGCCATAGCGACTTCCTGAGAATGCAGTTGACGGTTGAGAAGAAGGCGTCTTTGGCGTAGAACCCGCTCAGTTCGTTGAGTCTCCTCCACCCCCAGTCATAGGCAAGTCTTTCCCATGCGGTTCCTGATTTGTCTGGCAGTGTATATCCTCCCACACCTGCAATGTCGCTACTGCTAAAGTGCGCGATTCCGCTTTCAAGCCAGGCTTCTGATAGTGGCAAGCAGTGTCCGTTTGTGATGCAGATAAGATCGCCCTCTGCGACGGAGATTCCAACGTTTGCTGAGTATGCATAGGAGAATTCTTGATCAGTTATCGGAACGAGCTTCATGTCTATGTGATTGCCGAAGACTTCTCTCTTAGCTGCGGACAGAAGCCTAGTCATCTCATCCAGTTTGGTCTCTGACGAGAAGTTGTCAACGACGACCAATTCTGAGGGTCGGACAGTTTGGACCGAGAGCTCCCCTAAAAGCCTGTTAAGGTGCCTTTCCACGTCTCTTGTCCGAATGAGAACAGAAACACGACAGCCCCTCGGTGACATCCCGATTAATGAGATACGTGAGTTGTGTTTAAAATATGTTTGGTGAATCGGCCTCTAACCTGCTGTTGGTTGCCAAACCTACAGAGATTGTGGAAAACCAAGCGGGCTTGCCAATGGAACCACAGAGCGAGGTCAGCCGAGCTATTTCTTTTCCATCTTAGCTGCTGCTTCAAAACGAGCCCGCGTTTCTTCGGGGAGAATGAACCCTACCAGTCCTCGTTTCGAAAGCTCGTTGAAGTATGCGTTAAGCGACACCTCGGCTTCGGTCGGCAGCAACTTGTACTTCTCGTGCAGATGCTCTACGATTTCTTGCACGTTTTTCTCCCCGTCGCACAGTTCCCAGACAATTGACCCGACTTTGTCCAGCTGAATCTCTTTCTCCTTCGGGGGAGGCGCCAGCTTCGACAGTATTTCCCTTCCTCTCTTCTTTTTCTCCTCTTGTCTCTGCAGAGGTATAAATAGACTGAAGTTTCCCTGCTGGTTTCTCTCCCACCTTAGCATGGGGTTTCGGACGGGCTTCATCTGGAGAAACTCGCTCCTAGGAATCTCTGGACCCTTTTCCTTTTTCTTTCTCCTCAATCTGTCGAGTATCATGATCTCTCTGCGCCCAAGATAACAGAATCATCTACTCTCTAAAATATTTAATCCAGAAACAGTCCTTGTCCACCATTGTCTCCAAACCATTTCTTCCGTGCCACGAATCTTAGGAGGCAACAAGGGAAAATTCTTTTAGCATCGTGGGCATAATTGGCTTGGGTTAGCCTTCAGGTGGAAAGCGATTGATGAAGCTGAATCGCAATTCCCTCAGATTCGATCCCGAACAGACTTTGAATGCTATTCTGGGTTTCATTAGGGAAGTGGTTGAAAATGCGAACGCCTCAGGCGTTGTTCTTGGGCTAAGTGGCGGTGTAGACAGTGCCTTGACGGCTGCGCTGTGTACTCGTGCGCTGGGAAAGGAAAAAGTTCTGGGGGTTTTGATGCCTACCTCCTTCACGCCGGAAGAGGATATTGCGGACGCCCTTGAACTGACCGAGATGTTGGAAATTCGGACCGAGAGAGTTGATATTGACGGCATCTGCGAGGCTTTTGCTCAAGCTCTAGAGATCCGTGGCGACGATGCAGGTAAAAAAATCCCCTTGGCAAATATTCGCGCAAGGACACGCATGGTGATCCTTTACTTCTACGCGAATACTAATAACTTCCTCGTAGCCGGAACGGGAGACAGGAGCGAAACATTGATTGGATTCTTTACGAAGTATGGCGACGGAGGCGCGGACTTCTTTCCCATCCGGCATCTCTACAAAACGCAGGTCAGGGAACTCGCAAAGTATCTCGGTATTCCTGACAAGATAGCCTTCAAGCCTAGTAGCCCTCAGCTCTATCCGGGTCACAAGCTCTCCGATGAGGTTCCCCTCGATTATGACAGGATGGACCCTGTGCTGGTAGGGCTCTTCGACCTTAGGCTGCCACCGGAGGAGGTCAGCGAGATGACGAGCGTTCCCATCAGGATTGTCAGAAACCTTGTTACCCGTCACAGCAGAACAGACCATAAGAGAAAGCCTCCATCAGCAATCGAAAGTAAATGACGGGCATATTATATCCTACGAAAACTACTGGCAAGGTGGTTTGATCGGAATGGCAGGATCAACATTCGTGTTCCAGCCCTACGGAAAGAGGCTCAAGGTGACCGATGCCAAAACAGTTCTTGAGGCAGCACAGAAAATCGGCGTCAACATAAGCTCAATCTGCGGAGGAAAGGGGTTCTGTGGCAAATGCAGAGTCATCGTGCGCCGCGGTGAGGAGCATCTATCAACTGCTTCACAAGCCGAGAAGCGGGTTCTCTCCGAAGATGACTTGAGGAGCGGGTTCAGGCTGGCCTGCCGGGCTAATGTCGCGGGTAAAGGCACGATAGTTGTAGAGGTTCCACGCGAAAGCCAAGTCGACCAGCAGAGGCTCCTGCTAAGAGGCGTGGAAAGAACCGTGAGCCTAGCGCCCGCTGTCAGAAAGGTCACGGTTCATCTTGAGAAACCATCCTTGCTAGATGTGGAGTCCGATGTTGACAGACTTCTCGACGCGGTCGAGTCTAGGACCGGGCGGAAGCCCAAGGTTGACTATGAAGCGTTAAGAAAGGTGCCTCTTATCCTTCGG
>CAYRBK010000032.1:17396-20369 GCA_964422605.1 uncultured Candidatus Bathyarchaeia archaeon
GGCAACACCGCTATGCATCACATCTTTCTAGGAATCCCTCCGAACTACGTCTCCCTGATGCCTTATCCCCCGGCTCTGCAATCACCCGTGGACGTCAAGGCTCGAGACTTGCGCGTAAAGATAGATAGGGGCGCCTATGTCCATGCGCTGCCGACCATTGCTGGTTTCGTGGGAGGAGACGCCGTTGCAGACATTCTCGCTACTGGGATTCATGAGTCTGATGATCTTTCCATGGTGATCGACATAGGAACTAACACCGAAATCGTGTTGGGCAGCAAGGCCAAACTTACAGCTTGTTCCTGCGCTTCCGGGCCAGCCTTCGAGGGAGCACATATCAAGTTCGGTATGAGAGCAACAATAGGCGCAATCGAGCATCTTTGGATCGATCCAGATACCTATGAAGTCGGCTACAAAACGATTGATGATGAGAAGCCCCGGGGCTTATGCGGGTCCGCCATAGTCGATGCCGCCGCTGGGATGTTGAAGGCTGAGATCATCGACCATAGAGGCAGGTTTAACATGAAGCTTGAGACGCCGAGGTTACGGAGGGGAGACAAGGCCGGCGAGTTTGTCCTAGCGTGGAGGAACGAGGCGGGTATCGATAGCGATATAGCAGTAACACAGAGCGACATACGGGAGGTTCAGCTGGCAAAGGCGGCAATCTTCACGGGCACATCTGTACTGATGGAACAGATGCGAGTCTCGCCGAAGATGATTCGCAAGATCTTCCTAGCCGGCGCCTTTGGTAACTATGTCGACCCACAGAACGCAAGAATCATCGGCATGTACCCCGATGTGCCCCTGGAACGGGTTCACTTTGTCGGGAACACGGCGGGTTCAGGTGCTCGAATGGCGCTTCTGTCGGTTGAAGCCAGAGATATGACCGCAGAGATCGCCAAACGGGTCGAATACATAGAGCTCGGAGCTGATCCGAGTTTTCAGGATGAGTTTCTGAAGGCTACGCATCTGCCGCATCATGAGGTCCGACGGTTTCCGAATGTGATGAAGATGCTGCGTAAGGCAAAGCAGAAGGGACAGTTGCCAACCGGGGATGATTGAATCTTATAAGCGTCCCAGTCGTATTCGTGATGTATCGCAGTCTGTTGGTGGTGTTGGATGAAGATCGCAAAGAGGATGAAGATCATCAAGCCTTCTGGAACCATATCGATGGCTGAGAAAGCACGCGAGATGGAAAGAAGCGGACGCAAAGTCTACCATCTAGAGATCGGTGAACCAGATTTCGATACGCCAGCACACATCAAAGAAGCGGCGCTCGAAGCGATAAGAGGCGGGTTCACCCACTACACCTCCAGCAGAGGGATCATTGAACTGAGAGAGGCAATCGCACAGGATCTTGAGAGCAGAGGGTTTGGAGCCGATCCCCGGAAAGAGATCATCGTGACACCGGGCGCCAAACATGCCTTATACTGCGCCTGCCTCGCCACTCTTGACCCGGGGGATGTAGTTCTGGTCCTCGGGCCTACTTGGCCAACTCATTTTCAATGCGTCGAAATCGCCGAGGCACGTGCTGTTGAAGTTCCATGCGGCGATACCTATGTTCTGGATGAAGAAGCCTTGAAGGAGAGGATCACTGACAAGTCTAGGATGATCTTAGTGAGTTCTCCGAACAATCCTACAGGTGGAGTCATAGGCGAAGAACAGCTCAAAGCCATTGCTGACTTCGCGATGGACCACAATCTCCTAGTCCTTTCGGACGAGATTTACGATCGGATTGTCTATGATGGTCTGAGGCTTAAGAGCATGGCATCCTTGAGCGAGATGAGGGAAAGAACGATCGTCATAAACGGCTTCAGTAAGACCTACGCTATGACGGGCTGGAGGCTTGGTTACGCCTTCGCAAGCAAAGAGATCATCGAAGCCATGGATCGAATACAGCAGTCAACGACCACGTGCCCGGCAAGCTTTATTCAGAAAGCAGGTGTCGCTGCGCTGCGGGGGCCTCAAGACCCCGTCCAGAAAATGGTTGAGGAGTACGACCGCAGACGTCATTTCCTAGTTGAACATCTCAACAAGATTTCGGGAGTGCGATGCGTCATGCCGAAGGGCGCATTTTATGTTTTTCCGGATTTCTCGAGCTTGCAGATGCCGAGTTTTGAAGTCTGCGAGAGACTGCTCGAAGAAGAAGGCGTCTCTTCGACGCCCGGGAGCGAATTCGGCGAAAGCGGAGAAGGGCACATACGCCTCTCCTATGCAACCAACCTCGAAACCATAATGGAAGCCTTGAGAAAGATTAAAGAATTCGTTGGTAGATATGCAGGGAAATGAAAGGTGGATCGGAATGTTCGACGAGAAAGCGGTCGCGGTCATGAAACGCATGATGGAGTCATTCGGACCATCGGGATTCGAAAGAGAGACAGCGCAAGTCATCAAAGAGTACATGGTGCCTTACTCCGACGGCGTTATGGCGGATAAGCTCGGGTCAATCGTCTTTGTCGCAAAAGGCCAGGAGGAACGACCTCACGTGCTTCTGGCTGGGCATATAGACGAGGTGGGCTTCGTCATTGCTGGCATAGACGAGAAGACAGGGTTTCTCTCCTTCAATCCTCTGGGAGGATGGTGGGATCAGGTCTTGCTCTCGCAAAGAGTCGTCGTGAGGACTGAGAAAGGCGACTTGCACGGTGTCATCGCAGCGAAACCGCCCCATCTTCTGAGCGAGGAAGAGCGGAACAAGGTTGTCTTGCAAGACAAAATGTACATAGACATAGGCGCCACATTGGGGAAGGAGGCGATCGAAGCGGGTGTGAAGATTGGCGATCCAGTTGTGCCTTGGTCCCCATTCTTGCTTGTTCAAGAAGGGAAGGTTGCGATGGGTAAGGCCTTCGACGACAGGATAGGCGCCTTCGTGACGATGGAAGCGATCCGTAGCCTCAAAGAGAAGGGCATAGCCCACCCCAATACGGTCTATGGGGCTGCCACAGTCCAGGAAGAGGTTGGACTTAGAGGCGCCCAGAC
>CAYRBK010000033.1:0-18959 GCA_964422605.1 uncultured Candidatus Bathyarchaeia archaeon
CCTAAGGGAGCTCCCATGCTTTACTCTGTGGAAGAACACCGCAGCTTTGGAGGATGGATATGTTGCGGGTCTCGAGCCGGGTACGAGCTTCCCGAACCCAAAGCCGTTTGAGAGGGAACGGAAAAGGGTGGTGAACCTGAAGCCTAACGAGAAATATCACTCAGAGGTGATCTTGTCAGTCCACCTTAGCAAGGAAGAGGTTCTCGCGGTAAGCCGAGAGATTGAGAGAATCAGAGGAAAGACGAAGCCAGTCGTCTTCAGGAAACCTGTGGGCGACTTTTCGCCAGTCTGATTTGCCATTTTCCAAGCAAATATGAGGCTTTGCCACTTCTTTTTTTGTCTTGGAAACAACAAGGATGCGGGTGAAGATTACCCGCGAACGATATACCTCCATATGTGCGGTGATATTCTCAGCGTAATAACAAGGCTATAATCCATGTAAACACTCCCTTAGACAAGGTGACTAGTGTTTGTCATCAAAGTTCACAAAAAGATGGGAAGAGAAAGACTCAACAGGAATCAGATCAGTCCTGAAACCGGCTGCACCCTTAAAATCGAAGATCGAGCTCGCCATCAGACGGATTGAAGCCCAAGCACAGTACCTTGAAAGCTCACTAGCCAGATTCTCCGACAGAGACAAGTACCTGTTCTCCAAGATCGTCGACGCCTACTCAAAGAATCAACATCAACGGGCAAACGTCTTCGCCAACGAGTTAGCCGAACTGAGAAAAATGGCTAACTTCATCATGAACGCCCAGCTGGCACTGGAGAGAGTTGTTCTAAGACTGAGAACTGTAACGCAACTAGGCAACGTCGTTGTAAATTTGGCACCGGCTGCGCAGGTTCTTCACAGCGTGAGATCCGGCATAGCTGGAATCCTGCCCAACGCTGAGAAGGAACTCGAACAGGTTGGGCTGATGCTCAACGACATCATGATCGAGGCTGGACAGACGACTGGAATCGGTGCTGACTTTGAAGTGGCAAGCGAAGATGCTAAGAAGATCCTCGGCGAGGCGGCAACGGTTGCGGAGCAAAGGATGAAGGAGAAGTTCCCAGAGCTTCCTTCGCTGAAGCAGCCAGAAGCGTACCAGGAAGAGTTCAAGTATCCCCAGTACTAGAAGAAGACTCGCCAACGATTGACTTAAGGAGGGATGAACGATCAGTCTCAACATCGAAGCTTCGAGCCTCATTGGCAAGACGGTGAAAGATGAGGAAGAGAGGGAAATCGGGACGATCATATCTTTCCTCATCGACTCTTCGGGCCAGATAGAGGATGTGCTAATCGAAAACAAGCAAGGCCAATTCGTTAGGTACCCAGTTGAGAGGCTGAAGACTGGCGACGACGGATTATCTCTGTTGCCTGCCATTGATAGAAAGCTGGAGATTCTCTCTGAGAAGCTTCCTCTTACAAGAAAAAAGAGGAAGGTCTTGGACAAGCTTTCGGAGATCAAAGTCATTCCGACAGAGATCTATGAAAACCTATGTAAGGAATTCGACAGGGCTTTGAAGGAGATGAAGAGTGAAGCCCAGGGCCTTCTCGACGACGTGGAGAAGCAGACCAAAGTTCAAGATGAGTACATCAAGACACTTCAGCTATCCAGAACCTACTTAGAGATAGAGCACGAAATGGGCACATTAAAAGAGGAAGCCTATCAACAGTCTCGAATATCAATCCTTAGAGAGATAAAGAACGCCCAACAGAGAAAGCTAGGTCTTCTAAAGGCCAAGGAAAAGGTTTCAAGCATTGTCCAAGGAGAGGAAGAAGAGCTTAAGGAGAAGCCCCATGCGAAGACCGCAGCGGAGCCCAAGACGGAACCACCGATAGAAGCCAGACATGTGCCCAGTGAGGAAAAGCAAGCAATCCCTGTACGCGTAACGCAGGAATAGCCTGCCCTTCTCAAGTGATCCACATTCTCTTCGGGTGAGCCCTGATGATCAAAGGTTTCTTCCTCAAGGCGGGAAAACCGCTCGGTGAACTGATTCTTGAAACGACGAGCGAGCTCGGAAAGTGCTATTCCAGGCTGGAGCTGGCCTCCTCGAAGCTTGAAAAACGGGATAAGGATCTTTTCGACGCCTGCAGCTTCTACATGAGAAAGGGCTCAAAGGAAAGGGCGACGATTTACGCCAACGAGATAGCTGAGATCCGGAAAGTGCTGTCCTTTCTCCGGAACATCCAGATTGCCGTTGAACGTGCTATCCTAAGGCTTGACACGCTCAAAGTGATGACTCCGACCCTTGAGTCGTTCAAGGCAGTGTTCAGCGATGTCAAAAACGCGTTGGGACAAGTCGCAAACGTTATGCCATCCATCACACCGGAAATAGACAGACTGAACAATGTCATAAACGAAGTATTGGTGGACACACAATTCAATGTGGCAATGCCAGAGCCAATCATAGCCAAGGATCCAACAACTGAAGCCATACTCCAAGAGGCTGCTGATACTGCGGAGCAAGAGCTGCAGAGCAGAATACCTGAACCGCCTAAGGACGTAGCTATTCCTGAACCGGTGAAGCCGAGCAGACCCATGATAGCGTTGGCCATCGACGGATCTGAAGTCTACATTGGAGAAGATGGCTCCATCGTCAAGAACAATGCTCCCCCAGAAGCTCTTGAGGGGCCTCAGTTTCTCCTATCTGAAGAGCTAGTAATGGACTATATCGAGAGAAACAATGGCGAGATGAACGTAACGCGATGCGCAAAGGAACTGAATCTGCCTCCGGCCAAAGTGTTCGAGGCTCTCGATTCGCTAAGCAGAAAAGGGAAGATAAAGATTGAGCAGTGACAAGAATGAGCGCCATGGAAGAGCTCGAGAATACAGCGGTGAAACACGCTCAAGAGGCAGTGGCGCTGGACCGGGAAGGAAAGAAGGATCTGGCTATCGTAGCCTATCGCAGAGCTATTGATTGTCTCCTCAAACTTGTACATGTCTACCCTGATAACAACCTGAACAGAATCTACGTCCAAAGAGCTGAGGTATACAAAACAAGGATAAGAATACTTCAAGATTTCTGGGTCGACAGTTCAGCAAAGGAAGAGAACCTAAGCCAAGACACAGTCCAGACGGCTCAGACATCTCCGTTTGAGGATCTGATTCTCAGGGAACCTCCCGCTGTCAAATGGGAGGACATCGTAGGCCTCGAGGACGCGAAGAAAGCTGTCAAAGAAGCCGTCGTCTACCCGTCATTGAGGCCAGACCTTTTCCCCCTAGGCTGGCCCAGAGGGATTCTGCTCTTCGGCCCTCCGGGATGCGGGAAGACTCTGCTTTCGGCGGCTGTGGCGAACGAGATCAAGGCTACGTTCATCTCGGTTGACGCGGCTTCAATCATGTCAAAATGGCTGGGTGAGGCGGAACGGAACGTTGCGAGACTCTTTAACACGGCAAGGAGAGCGGCGAAGACTTCTCCATCAATCATTTTCATCGATGAACTTGACTCTCTGATGGGGATTCACCGTCTTGAGATCGGCGGCGAGACAAGAGTGCGGAACCAGTTTCTCAAAGAGATGGACGGGATAACGGACAAGAAGAACCCGATCCATGTCTACGTTATCGGCTCCACGAACAAGCCTTGGACTCTCGATACGCCCTTCATCAGGAGGTTCCAGAAGAGAATCTATGTTCCGCCCCCAAACTATCCCGAACGGCACGAAATGTTCAAGATCTACAACAGTTGCCTGAAAACATCGCCAGACGTGGATCTTGATGAGTTGGCAGGTCTAAGCGAAGGGTTCTCGGGGAGCGACGTGATGGATGTCTGCCAGTCTGCTCAGCTCAAGGTGAACAGTGAACTCTTCGAAGCAGGGATGGCTAAGAGCGAAGCCGAGCCCAGAGAGATATCTAGGCGGGATTTTCTCGAAATTCTGGAAAACAGGAAGCCCAGCATCTCCAAAGACTCATTGACAGGATACGAAAACTGGAGCAAAAACTTCAAAGCTCTCTAGGGAGAGAACAAGCGTCCAATATACAAGCTGAGGGTTACTGACTCTACAGAAGCGCTTTCGAGAAGGCAACCTAGGGTTTGAGATATCAGCAGCGCAGAAACCAAGGGTCTCTGGTTTTGATGCGATAAAGGCGTAGGGCAATCTTATTAATAGGTTTGACTACTCTCTTGTTTTCTGATGCATAGGGCGTCGTCGCATGGCTAACAACGAGGAAGAGATGGTCGTCACGCCTTGGACCGTTTCGGGCAAGATAGACTACAGCCGCTTGGTAGAGGAGTTCGGCACAGAATCGCTGACAGACGACCTTCTTGGCAGGATGGGGAAGCACGCTGGCGAGCTACACCTACAACTTAGAAGGGGCCTGTTCTTCTCGCATAGAGACTTGAACTGGATCCTTGACATGTACGATTCGGGTCGAAGGTTCGTGCTCTACACCGGCAGGGGACCATCCGGCCCGGTTCACATCGGTCACCTTGTCCCATGGATCTTCACCAAGCATCTCCAAGATGTCTACGGTTCGAAGCTCTATTTCCAAATGACTGACGATGAAAAGTTTCTCATAAACCCCGAGTTCACCCTCGACGACTCCACCGGGTTTGCCTATGACAACGCTCTAGATGTGATCGCAACTGGGTTCGACCGTAAAAGGACGAAGATCATCATGGATGTCGAGAACGCTGGGATGCTCTACCAGCTAGCAGTGAAGGTTGCTAAGCGAGTCACATTCTCTACGGTGAAAGCCACCTTCGGCTTCAACGAGAGCTCAAATATTGGCATAATATTTTTCCCAGCAATTCAAGCGGTTCCTGCCTTCCTTGAGTCAGCGCTCACAGGCGAGAACGTGCCTTGCTTGATCCCAGCTGCCATAGATCAAGACCCCTATTGGCGCGTTACACGCGATGTTGCACCCAAACTAGGCTTTTTCAAGCCAGCCCAGATTCACTGCAAATTCCTGCCGGGCTTGGGGAAGGGCGGCAAGATGTCAGCTTCGCTTCCTGAAACCTGCATCTTCACCACCGATTCCCCGGAAGTGGCTGAGAAGAAGATTTGGGACGCCTTCACTGGCGGCAGACCCACAGTCGAAGAGCAGAAGGTTCTTGGCGGGGATCCGTCAATATGCCCAGTCTACTACTACGAGTACTATCTGTTCGAAGAAGACGACGAAAAGCTGAAGGAGATACACGACAAATGCAGATCCGGCGAGCTCCTCTGCGGCGAACACAAAGCAATGCTCTCCGAAAAAGTAAAGAGGTTTCTCCAAGAACACCAGAAGAGACGGGACAAAGCGCAGGATAAGCTGAAAGACTTTCTGTTCAAAGACTAATGATCGCTCTTCTCTTCTGCCCTGAAATGCTAGGACGCTAAGGTTATTACCCCGAACTGGCAAAAAAGCTAGCTAGCCCACTGAAGCCCGGTGGTGTAGTGGACAAGCATAGCGGGCTTTGGACCCGCCGACGAGAGTTCGAATCTCTCCCGGGCTACCATGAAACCCTGGTCAGGGCGAGGTTTAGATTCTCGGAATTTTGCGCGGAATCCAAAATTTTCATAAGGCAGTTTATTATGTGGACACCTGAGGAAAGATTGGTTGAAATATATTGCACTAAGAGGCAAAAGCAGCTTTGCCCGTGGCTTGACTTTGGGAAAAATGATCAAAGATGTTTGTGTCCGCAGCCTCTCGTTCTTCGAACGAAAATTAGCTGAAGAAGGCTTGACTCTTGAGTATGGTCTTAGACTGGCATTAGAAAACGAAAAAGTCATGGCAAAACATTTTCCAGAGCAGCTGGAAGAAATTCAAGGCGTGGCGGAGGGTGCTCAATTGCCATACAACCTAATGCTCCTCGAGACCGCTTATCCATTTACAGCTGGCGCCCCTTCGGACTGCACAGTTGTCTCCGCCTTTGGCAGCACAACCAGCGAAAGGACACCTATTGTTGGCAGAAACTACGATTTCCTAATAGATTTCAGAAAATGCAACCAGCTCCGGAGCATCACGGGAAATAACGGGCAGTTTTCTTTTGTAGGTGGTACCGTCACGATGTTAGGGGTTGAAGAAGGAATTAACAACGCAGGCTTGTTTGTCGGTGATGCCGGCTGGGAACCAAAAGAGCTACCATCATCTAGAGGCTTGTCCTCAAGGCAAGTCATGCAGTTGGTCTTGGAGAACTGTGTTTCTGTTGACATAGCAATTGATTTCATCCGTCAGACACCGAAATTCGCCAATAACGCCGGAGCTTGCTATCTGCTTGCCGACAAGAGAGATGCTGTCATAATGGAAATGGGTTTGACCAAGAGTTGCTTAAGAAAGCCTGAAGAGGGTATGTTAGTTGCGTCTAACGTGTTTCTAACTTTCATCGCAGAAGAGATAAAGCCTTCTGAACCAACAGCCCTTACCAGGTACAACCTCGCTAGAAAAAGACTTCATGAAAACAAGGGCAAGGTAGACATCAAGTTTATGCGGAAATTTCTCTCTGACCACACTATCCCCGTATGCTCTCATAACGAAATCAACACGCTACGTTCCGTCATCGTAAAGACGGACAAGAGGAGGATGCTTGTGGCTGATGGTCATCCTTGCGCTTCAGATTTCGAAAAAGCTTTGATTCCAGCATGATTTTAGAATGACGTTCTCACTTGTAGAGCTTGAAAACAGTTTTGGCATGTTCCGAAGTGCGGGGGGTTAGGTTTAAACATCGGTTCAAATTCTCGGAATTTTCAAGATCATGAAATCCAGCCGCAATTCATTTTCTACTCCTTTGTTCTAATACTGAAGAGAATGCGTTGAGCACGCTATATCCTATTCATGATGCGTTGTCGTTGACTAGGACGATCCGGTAAATGGCCTTGTTCTCCTTTAACCGTCCCTCATTGTCGGAATCATGGTAATATTCTACATGATAGGTCTGCCTTCTTTCTTCAGCAGGTTTCTAAGCTACGAAACAACAACCAAGTTCATCATATCTGGCTCACTGCTGTTTCCTCTGGGTTTCTTCATGGGCATGCCGTTCCCCACGGGCATCAGATTTGTCGGGAGGAAGTCAGAGGAAGCCATTCCGTGGATGTGGGGTCTAAACAGCGCCTCCTCTCTCCTAGGCTCTGTTTCAGCGGTAGCCTCAGCGATGCCCTTCGGGTTCTCTACGACGCTGCTACTGGGAGGGCTTTCATACGTAGCCATATTTCTGCTCGGTTACCTCAGAATAGGGGGAAGCTTAGTCTTCGCCAATGCCGGTATAACAGAGACAGGAAGAAAGAAAGGCAGAGAAAAGAGATGGTAAGCGATAAACATAATGAGTGGGATTTGGCAAATCAGATGAGGCGAAGGAATCTGCATTCTCTGAGCTTACAGTTGCTACACCACTCATTAACCAGGTTTGAACCGCAACCCCTGCAAAAGACCTGATCAGAAGGCATCCCCATTTTTGTGACCCAGTCGAATATAGCCTCATCGTTGTCATTGCAGGCACGGTGAGTGCTGCATGCCCCACAATAAACCCCGCAAATTCCTAGTAGCGGAGAGCTTTTCCTGTTGCCAGAGATGACTATTCCTTTCCTCATATTTTGAGACTACTTTGTGGGGGGTCTAAAGAATGAGAAGTTTGATAAGCCTTCTTGTTTGCTGTGAAAAAGGCGATAGCATTTCAACCGGCGTAATCTAGCTGCCAATAATACGAGGAACCTTATCCAGACCCTATCTTGACGGATTTGTTCTGCTTTTTGAGTGCATTTCCTGTGTCTCGTTGAGTGGGAACGCCCAAGTCTTAACCATGCTTTCTGGTATTGGTAGACTGAACAAATAAGCAAAAGCTACTAACTGCCCATGATGCAGAATCTCATGGTGAATCAAGAATTGAAGATGCTCCAATATGTTTGGGTTATCCTTTCCCAATCCCCAATCTATTTCCTTATTAACATCTTCTATGCTTTTCAGAACCTTGACCATGTAGTCGTCCATTCTCTTGAGATGTACTCTGAGTTTCGTTTTCTTCTTATATATGTCGGGTTGATCATAGTTTCCCACGGAAAAATCGATTTTGCTGGTTTCCAAAGCTTTGACGTAGGACCTCTGCACTTCAGCCATTTCCAGGAAGTGCTTTCCGAAGGTGTCAAGGCCGGGGCGAGGAAACTTGTAACAGATTTCCTCATCTGTCAGAATCCCAAGGAAATCTAGCGTGTGGCTTCGATAAACGCGCCAACTACTCAAAATTCTTCGCAAATTTTCTTCCATGACAACGCACCTTTGATCACCTTCTTAGAGGGAGGTTGAAGCCTAATTAACTTTGCCAATTCTGAAATTCTGTATTCGAGAATCAACGCCGAAAAACTTACTATACGCCTACAACTAGTGAAGCCTCATGAAGCTTCACATATCATCTGATATGGAGCATAATTTACGAGAAGCCATCTCTAAAGACGATGTAGATGGATTCAGTAGGTTGGCGTCTTCCCTTAAGTGGGGAAAGCCTTCTTGGTCGGCTTCACAGTTGTTACTGCAAGTTCTGGACGATGCAGACGATAGGATATGGATTTGGGCCACTAAACTTTCATGCGACGGAAACCCATTTGCCCGAAGATATGCCCCGCAAATTCTGTTCAAACTATGGGAAAAAGACAAGAACAGAGTCGGGGAAATCCTCGCAAATCTGGCTGATGACGAGCACTGGCTTGTACGTGAACATGCGCATGGAGTCTGCGGAGAGCTTCTAAAGAAGCATTTCCAGCAAGTCTTTCCACTGCTGCGGATCTGGAGTTCACATCCTTCAGCCAACCTTAGAAGATGTGTGGCAATTGCAGTACGTGATGCCGGAAATTTGAGAAAAGAAGAATGGGCGGAGCCTCTTATTCAACTGCTTGAGCCTCTTCTTTCTGACAAGACTGCCTATGTTAGGAAGAACCTGGGACCTTATGCTATAGGCGATGGCTTACTTCGTTGCTATCCGGATTTCACTTTGAAACATTTGCGCAGATGGGCTTACAGAAGAGATGAAGGTACACGCTGGAACGTAGCCATGGCTTTTGCATCTTATGGAGGTAACAGAAATTGGCAAGAAGGTCTAGAAATCTTGGCGGTTCTCGCGTCAGACAAAAGACGGTATGTGTGGCGATCAGCGGCCTCAGCATTACTTTACTTGGCTCGCCGACACCCTGAAATCCAGAATACGCTTAAGACGTGGATGAAGAATTCTGAAAGAGTAAAGGTAGCTACCACCGTTCTAGAATATTTGAACGTCAGAAAAGTCTAGTCTGCTCGTCCATAGTATCGCAGCGAATTCAATGCAAAAAGAGTGCAGTAGGCATTTCCATGTTTGCTGCATTCAGTTGGGCGCAGCGTGCATGCACGATATCTGAATCTATCTCAAGCTGCTAACGATTCTGATCCAGATTGGACGCGCGTGCATACCCAGCAATCCTCGGTACTTCTTCTTGAAAGGTATGGCTAACGCAAAAAGGCTAAAGAGAATGACATCAATGAGGACGAGGTCCAAGTATCCGTAGCCGTCCTCCAATCCATGACCATATTCGGACAAGATCGCGGCTCCCCTTTCGCGGATACGGTTTCACCCGAAAATCGGTTTCTCGCGCGTCTCTTCCCTTTCGTGCCTGTATGAGTTGGCGCAGTCTCTGCAGCAGAAGGTTGTCTCTTTGCCATCTATTGTTTCGGTGTATCCGCCTTCGTAGACTTTGCATCCGCAGTGGGCGCAGACGTTTAGGCTGGGTTCGATGGCGGTTGAGACGAGAGCGGCGAAACGTTTGAAAAGACGTCTACATAGGTTCCTTCCCTCATCGGTGAGCTCGTATACCTTTCTGTCCTTTTCTCCTACCGCCTTCACGGTGTATTTCACGAACCCTCTCCGTTCTAGACTTTGCAGAAACGGATAGACAAGGCTTGGGCTTACATCCTTTCCCAGTCTCTTCCTAAACCTGTCCAGTATGCTGTAGCCGTGAGATGGACCTTCGTAAAGGATTGTTAGTATGTAGAAACGCGCGAAGTCTGAGATCAACTCGTCGACATCTGACTGACTCACTCTTGCACGCTCCTCTAGATATATCTTATAAAGTAAGATTTAATCTTTTCTGCTATCTAGTGCCGCTCAGATCGCAGCGACAGATTGGAAGAGGTCCGGAGACACATGGCACTAAATAAGATATATCTCAAATAGAAATATTTATATGTCTAGATAACGCAGTTATGACGAGGTGCAAAGTATGCTCTGCTGTCTCGGGCTCTTTGTCGGTTTCGCCTTGGGCTCCTCGCTGGGCGGACCTTGGACCCTCATTGCTCCTGCAATAGGATTCGGCTTAGGACTTGTGGGAGATGCAAAACTGATGCGGCACAGTCACGGCGGTCACGGAGGCCTCGAAGGAGGCTGTTGCGGAGGCGGACATACACACGATGAAGGAGTTGAATCTGATCCCAAAGATCCCATCTGCGGCATGAGAGTGGACGAAAAAACAGCCAGGTACAAGACCGAATTTGAGGGGAAGACCTACTACTTCTGCTCTCACGTCTGCATGTCCGAGTTCAAGAAGGATCCAAGAAGGCATGTCCAATGAGTCTGTGGAAGCTCCGTCTAACAATGCTCGCAACCCTAGCGATGATCATTGGCACATCAACGATCTTCTTCGCAGTCCTTATGCAGTACCTTGGCTACCTAGATATAATATCCTTAGCGGCATTAGTGATCGTCTTCAACTTTCTCCAATGGCTCTTGGCGCCATACCTAATCAACGCAATCTACAGGGTCAAAGAAGCGGAAGAAGCTGAATTCCCGAAGCTCCACGCAATGATCAGTCAGCTCAGCAGCAAATCCCGCATCAAGAAGCCGAAGATTGGAATAGCTGGCATATCAATCCCTAACGCCTTCGCCTATGGTTCACCCATCTCGGGAACACGTATAGCAGTAACGGAGGGGCTTCTGAATACATTAGAAGAAGAGGAAGTTGAAGCGGTCTTAGGCCACGAGATGGGACATCTGAAGCACAAGGACGTCCAGATAATGATGTTTGCCTCTTTCCTTCCATCCCTGATATATTTCATAGGCAGGTCAGCACTGTACTCTGCCTATTTTGGCGGATACTACAGAAGGGACGGGCGAGAGGGCGAAGGAGGGCTTGCGCTGCTCATTGGTGCGCTCAGTATAGCGGTGTACTTCGTACTGTTGCTCTTTACGTTGGGCCTAAGCAGACTAAGAGAGTACTATGCGGACCAGCACAGCGCCTCGGTTTTGGATGACGGGCGTCGGAAACTTTCGGAGGGTTTGGCGAAGATAGTCTCAAAAACCAATGAGATGAGGACGCATCACCACCAAGACGCCTTCATGCATAGTGGCTTCAAAGCCTTGTTCATATCAGACCCGGACAATGTCGAGAAGGACGCCGTCGCAGTTGCTAGACCAGCGGGGAACCCCTCAGACCAGGCTTTAGTTGAACGTCTTCTCAGGAGAAGAGTAACGGCAACAGAGAGAATCGTGGAATTGTTCTCAACTCATCCCAATATTACGAAAAGGCTTGGGGCACTTGGAGCGTTAGGAGATCAACCCATGATAGCCAGAGACTCCGTTGAGCAGTGGGGGACGTATCACACTGAACCCATAGGAGGCAACGAGAAAGACGAACAAGGATCTGGAACCGTCTAGAAGCGAAACTGGGGTCAAAGGTGCTAGGGGCTACATACCCGCCTTCAGCTATGGTTCTCTTACTCCTTTCTATGATTCTATAATGCAGTGTGCCATGCGTGAGTCGATCTTCAAACGGCGGTTGGTGGAACAAGCAAGGGTCGCGAAGGGTCAAAGGGTGCTTGATGTAGGCTGCGGCACGGGCACTCTCACCATTCTACTCAAGAAAGCTCGGCCTGAAGCTGAAGTTGTCGGTGTCGATGGTGACCCCAAAATTCTGAAGATCGCTCGGTCGAAAGTCGCAGAGGCGGGCCTGAGCATTGCCCTCGATCACGGTTTGTCCTTTGAACTGCCATACCACGACGACACATTTGATCGCGTCATTTTCAGCTTAGTTCTCCATCATCTCACCCGTGAAAACAAGATTCGCTCATTGAAAGAGGCATTTAGAGTTCTTAGACCTGCAGGAGAGCTGCATGTCGCGGACCTCGGGAGACCACAGAGTACGCTTATGCGCCTACCATCTGTCATCATCCGGCACCTTGAGGAAGCTTCAGACAACGTAGAAGGCCTATTGCCCACAATGATCCGCAATAGCGGCTTTGAACTAGTTGAGGAGACGGCAACATACATGACAATATTTGGAACGCTAGCTCTGTACAGGGCACGGAAACCCTACTCGTCTCTGCTCGAGAAGCAGATGTGTAAGGTGGAGGCGTGATTGTTGCCTAGACTGAGACAAATAAAAGAGAAGGAATGGGTTCTTGAGGAAACCATCATCGATCTTAGGGAGGTCCGGAAAAGTAGGCTCCACCTTTACAATGAATATCTGATTGAGGTCGTCAAAACACCCAATGGAGAAGGATACCTCGCGAAAGTCTATGAGCTGGTAGCCAACGGCCTTCCGTGCGATAACCCTCAGACGGCCTTGAACAAGGCTGTAAGTCTTCTCTCTCATTCGGAGGCGGTGTGTTGACGCTTGAAGCCAAGGCTCTGATCCATGGCGTACTGGCAAGCTTGCTTCTTACACTTGTTTACTTCGTCTTAGTAGGCTATGTTGAGTCTTCGAGCCATGCCGTCGAGAGGTTTCTGTCGACCTCCTATCTAATGCTTCCTTTGATAACTGGCTTCGGAGTGCAAGTCGGCCTTTACTCGTATTCGCAGCAATACTCGTACAAGGCTTTCCAAGGCGGAACTGGCGTCACAGCTTGCGGAGGATTATCACTGGGGTCTATGATTAGCTGTTGCCTCCATCACCTGACAGATATTGCTGCTGTTTTTGCGATTACGACGATCGGGTCTGTGCTCGTTACATTTCAACCACTCTTTATCACAATAGGGCTGCTATCGAACGTAGTTGGAATCTTGACCATCCTGAGGATGATTCAGAAAGGTCACCTGTATGACACAAGCGGAACGCTCGCAAGGATCATGCATCTCAACTTTGGAAAGGCGAGAGACTATGTTGCTCTTGTGTCACCAATAGTGGTTGTGAGCCTCGCTTGGTTCCTGTTCAACAGTCAAGGCAACATGCCGAGCGGCGGTGCACTCCTCAAACTGCCGCCTCGAACTCTTGAGCAGAACGGTCTAGCCATGGAGGTGACGCCGCTGCCTATCAACCTCGGCAAGGAGGTAAGGTTTGAGATCAGTCTTGATACACATGCTGGAAGCTTGAACTTCGACCTAGACCGGATAGCCTCATTGGAGGACGACCATGGCAACGCTTACGGGCCGGCAAAGTGGGAGGGAGATCCTCCGAGCGGGCACCACAGAAAGGGCACGCTGTCTTTTCCGCCGTTATCTGGCAGACCTCATTCAGTAAGGCTGATCATGAACGGCCTCAAAGGTACTGACTGGATCTTTGAGTGGGACCTGACTGGGTAAAGCCGTGGCTCACATACCGGCACCACGCAGGCCTCAGGTGGCTTTTCCGGCACTTTTAAGATTGTACACGGCTCCTCCTATCCGCTGATGGCTAGAGGGTCCTCTCCGCGAACGGATTGGCTAGGTGACCAAGCATGCCCATCTATCGGGAAAGATATATCTAAAATAGATATATTTATATCGAGCGCACACGATTGTTACTATGAGAGATGCAAGGGTGAAGAGAGATGCCTAGGGATCCTGTGTGTGGCATGGTCGTAGATGCAGACCAGTCCATCAAGAGGAAGATTGGAGACCGAACGTACCATTTCTGCAGCGAAACCTGCGCCAGAACCTACGAGCAGCCTGAGCAAGAACTGAGAACCATGAAACGTAGGGTTGCCCTTGCACTCTTAGGCGTAGTAAGCGTCGCAGCCTTACGCGTCATAGCCATGATGGGCCTCGCAGTGGCTATAATGACCCTGAAGATAGCTGGAATCTCAGCGTGGGACCTGGCTTTCTTCATTCTGTCAACGCCGATCGTTTGGATTGCGGGATGGAGCATCCATTACGGAGCGTACGTGGCTCTAAGAAACCGGTCGGTGAACATGGATGTGCTGATAACCACTGGCGTGTTGGCTGGCTGGGGATATGGCGCGGTCAGTGCATTCTTTCCGTGGCTTGGATCTGAAGGATTCGGCTATATGGAGATAGCCATAGCCATACTTGCCTTTGTGCTCTTGGGCAAGTTTATCGAAGAAACCATAAGGAGGAAATCAGCCGCAGCCATAAGGAAACTGCTTGAACTCCAGCCGACGATTGCGCGGATCCTGAGAGATGGACAGGAGATTGAGGCTCCAATTGATGAGGTTCAGGTTGGAGACGTACTCGTTGTCAGACCAGGTGAGAAGGTACCGACAGACGGTATAGTCATAGCTGGCTATTCCTCGGTGGATGAGAAGATTATCACTGGAGAAAGCCTCCTTGTCGAGAAAATCGCGGGGAACGAAGTCATCGGCGCCACAATCAACAAGACTGGCTTGCTAAAAGTCAAGGCTACCAAGGTCGGTGAAGACACGGCTCTAATGCAGATAGTCCATCTTGTGGAAGAAGCGCAGGCTTCCAGCGCACCCGTTCAGAGATTCGCAGATCGTGTCGTCAGCTACTTTGTGCCAGCCGTCTTCACGGTTGCCGGGATTGCTTTCGCATACTGGTTTATCTATGCGGGCTTCACCTCTGCTTTCCTCGTGCTATTAGCCATCCTCCTTATTGCTTGTCCATGCGCATTGGGAATAGCCACACCGACCGCAATTCTGGCTGGGGTTGGGAAAGGTGCCGAGTATGGGGTGCTGCTGCGGGGTGGCGAATATGTCGAGAACGCTAGGAAGTTGACCACGGTGGTGTTTGACAAAACTGGCACTTTGACAAAGGGCGAGCCTTCAGTCACTGACATTCTGGCATTTGACGGCTACAGCGAGAGCCAGATTCTGGAATGGGCAGCGGTTGCTGAGAAAGGGTCTGAGCATCCTCTGGCAGAAGCCATAGTCAAGGCTGCGGAAAAATCGAGTTTGATTGTTCCGGACGCCGACTTTTTTGAGGCTGTTCCTGGACACGGCGTGAAAGCCACCATCAGGGGTCATCTCATTCTTCTGGGTAACCGCAAGTTTCTTAGGAACAATGGCGTCCGCGTCGAGAGGATAGAAGACAGAATAGTCTCGCTTGAGGAAGAGGGAAAGACAACAATGCTCCTTGCGGTTGGCAGTCAGATTGCGGGGGTCATAGCTGCCATGGACACGCCGAAAGATAACGCAGCCGAAGCCATAAAGCAACTTCGGAGCATGGGGCTTGAAGTCGTGATGCTTACGGGCGACAACGAACGGACAGCGCAAGCAGTTGCAGAGCAACTGGACATAGACAGGGTCATTGCCAACGTATTGCCCTGGGAGAAGGTTGAGGTCATTAAGAAACTTCAAAGCGAGGGCAAAGTCGTTGCGATGGTGGGCGACGGCGTCAACGACGCTCCAGCTCTGGCTCAAGCCGAGATAGGCATAGCCATAGGCAGCGGAACAGATATCGCCAAGGAAACAGGAGGCATAGTTCTCATAAAAGACGATTTGCGCGATGTGGCACGGGGCATAACGCTTAGCAAGGCAACAATGAGGAAGATCAAACAGAACCTCTTCTGGGCTTTTATATACAATGTGGTCTCCATCCCTGTGGCGGCAGTCGGCTTGCTCAGTCCCATATGGGCAGCTGGAGCTATGGCGTTCAGTTCCCTATTTGTGGTAAGCAATTCGGCGCTGCTCAAACTGCTCAGGCTATAAGGAACTGCCTCGGGAGACCGGAAAGCGCCCACAATGTCAATCAGGAAACACTGGAATATCTAGAAGGGAGAGACAACGATACATCCTGAACTTGCATGTAAGCGGCGATCTGAACGAGTGCCCCGGGAAGTCTTAAATCTTCTTGGAGCCCTAGTATCGCTTTGGTGGATTCTGCGTGGGCGACGAGGTTATACTTCGGAAACGGGCGAGTCATTGGAGAGGCGTGCTAACAGAGAGTGGTCATTTATTTCTAGATTCGAAACGGATTGTGTTCATGCCCGACAGGTTTGACATCCAAGGGGAGAGGTTGGAGATAGCCCTTGAGGACATAACTGAAATCGTCAAGATGGACATTGGCCTGTCAAAAGAGATGCACCTCAAGCTGAAGGATGGTCGCCGGGAGCGGTTCGTGGTTTCGGGAAGAGATGAATTTGCCGACGCCCTAACAAGGCAGATGGCGCATAAACAATGAATTGAGAAAAGCACAGAGCATTGATCCTTGCTCCTCATCCCGTCTAGATTCACTTCCCGGAGGTTTGGTCAGAATCTAACATTCTTTTTGCTTGATTGCGGTCGATTTGCCCTTGAGAAGGCGGTGTCGGCAAGAATATCTTGCGATTTTTGATCTTTGAAAGAGAGGAGGGAAATGCCTTCATTCCGTTCTACCTTCTCATCCCACGGCGGGTTCAATGTCTAATTTTTTCGACAAATAGATTTAAATTTCTTTACCGTTCTTTCTTCTTCAGTTAGTTGTCAGTCAACAGCTAGAAAAGCATGTTTCATCTACGTCCATCCTAGGGAGGATCAAGACCGTTGAAGTACGTTCGAAAGCGAGATGGCAGATTAGAGGAGTTCGACAGCGAACGCATAGCCAACGCGATATGGAAAGCTGCGCGAGCCGTAGGCGGAAAGGATAGGGAACTGGCTAAGCGGTTGAGCGATCAAGTGGTTGCGGAGCTGGCAAAGCGTTTCGGCGGTGATGGCGTTCCAACCGTTGAGGAGATTCAAGACCTTGTCGAGAAGGTTCTGATAGAAAACGGACACGCTAGAACGGCCAAGGCTTACATCCTATATCGAAAGCAACACCAGGATCTCAGGGATCTCGCCGCCCTCTTGAGTTCGTCTGATCTTGTGGAGCAGTATCTGGATGTCGAAGACTGGTATGTTCGCGAGAACTCCAATATGAGCTACTCGCTTCAAGGATTGAATAACTATCTCACGTCCAAAGTGATTGAGAAGTACTGGTTCAGCAGAATCTACCCGCCTAGCATAGGAGACGCTCATCATTCAGGCGATATGCATATTCACAATCTTGGGGTCCTGGGTCCCTACTGCGTAGGTTGGGACCTCAGAGACCTGCTGCTGTCGGGCTTTGGCGGTGTCTACGGAAAAATTGAGAGTAGACCCCCCAAGCATTTCAGAACTGCCTTGGGACAGGTCGTCAACTACTTCTACACTTTGCAGGGGGAAGCTGCGGGCGCCCAGGCGTTCAGCGACTTTGATTCGTACCTTGCGCCCTTCATCCGCTACGATGGTCTAGACGAGAAGGAAGTGAAGCAGGCTCTTCAGGAATTCTTCTTCAACATGAACGTTCCAACCAGGGTTGGTTTCCAGACCCCCTTCACCAATGTGACCCTCGACCTTAACCTTCCCGACTTCATGAAGGACGAGCCAGTCATCTTCAGAGGTGCTGTACTCAACGACGTCTACGGAGACATGCAAGAAGAGATGGACATGTTCAACATCGCCTTTGCAGAGGTCATGGGTGAAGGAGACGCAAAGGGCAGAGTGTTCACGTTTCCGATACCAACCTACAACATAACGCACTATTTTGACTGGGACTCACCAGTAGCCGAGAAAATATTCGACGTTACCGCAAGATACGGGACGCCGTACTTCTCAAACTTCATAAACAGCGACATGAAACCTGAAGATGTCCGCAGTATGTGCTGCCGCTTAAGAATAGACAACAGAGAGCTGCGAAGACGTGGCGGAGGACTGTTTGGAGCCAGTCCGCTTACGGGGTCCATAGGCGTCGTTACGCTTAATCTTCCCAGAATGGGCTATCTTGCAAGCGACGAGGACAACTTCTTCCAAAGGCTTGAAGACCTTATGGAACTGGCAAAAGATAGCTTGGAGATAAAGAGGAAGATACTTGAAAGGTTCACGGACATTGGCTTATATCCGTATTCAAAGTATTACCTGCGTTTCGTGAAGGAAGCCTATGGCAGCTACTGGAAGAACCACTTCTCCACGATCGGGCTGATCGGAATGAATGAAGCCCTTCTTAACCTTTTTGGCTATGGAATAGGGACTGCTGAGGGAGCAAAGTTTGCAGTGAAGGTTTTGGAGGTCATGCGAGGAAAGCTGCTAGACTTCCAAAAGGCAACTGGAAACCTCTACAACCTAGAGGCTACGCCAGCTGAGGGAACATCCTACGCGCTTGCTCGTGTTGACAAAAGCAGGTATCCTGATATCATAGTTGCTAACGAGAAGCATATCTCACAGAAAGCTGAACCGTTCTATACCAACTCCACTCATCTCCCGGTTGATTACACGGGCGATCTCTTCGAAGCTCTGGAGCATCAGGACAGCCTTCAGCCGCTCTACACAGGCGGAACGGTCTTCCACATCTTCCTAGGCGAAAGAATCTACTCTTGGGAAGCTGCAGCTGAAATAGTGAGAAAGGTAGCCAACGTCTCTCAGGTGCCCTACTACACTTTGACACCTACATTCAGCATTTGCAGAACCCATGGCTACATAAGTGGGGAACACAAGACGTGCCCCCATTGCGGAGCTGGATGCGAAGTCTACTCGAGAATCGTGGGTTACCTGAGGCCGGTTGACCAGTGGAACGACGGCAAACAGGCTGAGTTCAGCATAAGAAGAACCTTCGACAAATCGGTTCTTGTGGAAATTCCTGCCTAGCGAAGGATCAGAACCTATGAAGTTCGGAGGCTTCCAGAAGACAAGCTTAATAGACTTTCCAGGCAGGATCTCAAGCATACTCTTTACGACGGGATGCAACCTCCGTTGCCCCTTCTGCTACAACCGGCGGCTGATCATAAGACCTAAGCCCCCGTTCCTCTCTGCGGAAGACGCTTTCGAAATTTTGGAGTCTAGGAGGAGATACTTGAGCTCGGTTGTCATAACCGGCGGCGAACCCACCCAAAACGGAGACTTGGACGCTTTTGTCAGAAGGCTCAAGGAACGAGGGTTCTC
>CAYRBK010000034.1:0-18620 GCA_964422605.1 uncultured Candidatus Bathyarchaeia archaeon
TATAGAGCAGACAATCTGACGACTAACCCAAGTGCATTGCTGTACGGAGTTGAGAGGGAGGAAACTGCGATTATTGCTGCTAGTGCGATGATTGAAAGAGTGAGAGCAACTCTTTGCCATTTGACCATCATGGAGGAATATGACCCTTATGAAACCGGTATCTGCAGTATTCGCCTAGCCATATTTCTGCGTTTTGTTCAAAAGTGCCTAATACTGTATGTCTCTATCCATCTGAAGAAGTTCTCATCTGGGCGGTCCTTTCTGGCATAACATGGTTATGCTTATATGAACGTCTATCTCACATAAGCGTCGATGATGCCCATGAACCAAGACGTCAAGTCGCCGACCGAGCTGTTGAAGGAAGAACACCGAGTGATAGAGCGAATGCTTCGCGTGCTGGATCTCGCCAATGAAAAAGTGCTGAAGGCCAGAGAGGTTCCAATTGAGCTCTACGAGAAAGCCGTGGATTTCATCCGTGTTTTCGCCGACCGATGCCACCACGGAAAGGAGGAAGAGACCTTGTTTCCCCTAGTCGAACAAAGAGGGATACCGAAAAATGGACCAACACACGTTATGCGCATCGAACACGAGCAAGGAAGAAGCATTGTGAAGGCTCTGGCAGAGGCTGTCGAAAGGTACAAGAAGGGCGATGTCGGAGCTAAGGAAGATATAGTCGAATGCGCTCGAAGCTATGAACGGCTTCTATCTCAGCATATCTGGAAGGAAGATAACGTATTGTATCCTCTTGCCGACGGCGTTCTGAAACATTCAGACCGAGTAGAACTGGTCCAAAGATTCGAAAAGGTCGAATGGGAAAGAATAGGAGAAGGAAATCATCAGAAGTATATCGATCTTGTCGAGTATCTGGAGAAGGCAGCGGTGGGCTAGTTCATTGAATGGTTCCTAAGGCAACAAGACCTATAAACTAGACAGGGGCAGAGCGTGCCCTTGTCTCGTGGCACTTCGAACGACCGAGCACGTCCTCGGTGTACCAGGACTAGAGCCAAGCCGTCATCCTCTAGCCGGTGTCCGGCCCTTCAAGCCTTCTTGTCCAACTGACCAGATTCTCAAGCATCTGGATCAGTATTTCCCTTGTGTCTTCATCTCTCAGCCTGCCTTTCTTGTCGAATTTGGTATCCGCGAAGGTCACGAAGACCTCCGGCCTATTAAGCGGGTGCATGTTAACATGGACACAGACCTGCCGTAGATGACACTGTGCTCTCGCAGTGCCAATTCTTCCCAGCGAGGCTCCCATTATGGCGACTGGCTTATCCTCAAAGGAGTTGTCTGCTGGAGGTCTGGAAGCCCAGTCAATCGCGTTCTTCAGAACTCCTGGAACTGAGGAGTTGTACTCCGGTGTGGCGATAAGGAGGGCGTCTGCTGCTTCGATCTTTCTCTTGAACTCCCGAACTTTTTCTGGCATCTTGTATTCCAGGTCTTGATTGAAGACCGGGATTCCCTCAAGGTCGAATATCTCAAGCCTTGCATCTTCTGGCAGTAGTTCCTCGGCTGCGCGCAGCAGCGCCTTGTTGTAGGATTTTTCTCTCAAGCTGCCTGCAAAACCCAGAATGATGATGGATCGTTTCATACCTGATAATCGCCAACCACATCATTCAGGCTCAGACACGCAGTGCAGTTGGTCTATGATGAAGAGTTCAAGAATGCAGGATGCGCTTTGGAGTGATTCGCCGCTTCTAGGTGGAGATCTTTATGGCTTGCACTGGACATTGGGCTTCACAAGCGAGGCACTGTATGCAGTCGGGTTCTCTGGCTGGGTCAGACTTCTTCTCGGAAGTTGGATGTCCGGGTGTGTCGGCCCAGTCGAAAAGGGTTACGGGGCAGACTTCTATGCAGATGCCGTCTCCTTCGCAGACATCCCAATCAACCCCCACACTCGCTCCGTGTATTCCGAGTTTCTTGGGAGGTTCAACAGGCCCCCAAACATTGTGACCATTGTGTTGATCGACAACTTGTCGCTTCTTCTGAAAATCCGGATCTATGGGCAAATCTTTTCACCCGAAACCAGAAGTAGAATGGCAAGCATATTAAGTTTTCTCACATCGAATTCTCCAGCTGGGAATCCAAGACTGAGCACGGAATCTTGCAGACCGGTGAGCATTAGGACCCTTTCTCGCATAACCTCCCCAATCCGTGATAGTGTCTCTCCTCCAAAACAATACGAGCCAATTCCTGATCATTAAGCGAAAGTTTATATGGGATCGGAATGATGGGACAGATGAATCGTGTCGGAATCTATCTAGGGGGAAGGAGACACGGAGAGGAAAGCAGTCTTGTCAGAGGAGGCAGTCTGTGAAAGATGCGGCAACCCGGTCGATGAATGCGATTGCCGATGCCCTTACTGCGGGGAAAAAGGCCTCTGCACTTGTTGTTGCGGTAGAGACGCCGTTACTGGTGGCTAAGCCTCATCTGGCAAGGCTCCATAAAGGGTGGTGACCAAATGATCAGAGATGATTTTGTTTGGATGGCTGGTGGACCGCAGGGCAGTGGCGTTGACTCTGCAGCCAACATATTTGGCCGAGCTTGCTGCTACGGAGGACTGCACGTTTACGGGAAACGGGAGTACCACTCCAACATAAAAGGGCTGCATAGCTACTTCCAGATCAGAGTCTCGGCCAAGGAAGTGAGGGCTGACGTTGAGCGGGTTGATGTGCTCTGCGCCTTTGACGCTGAGGCAGTGGTCAGGCACATTTGGGAGGTGGCACGGGGCGGAGGCGTGATATGTGACACCGAGGCCCTCGGAACAAGAATCTCCGACATTCCAGCATTGCCGCCGCCATTCTGGGTGGAGTTTGACAGAAGACTGACAGATGAAGGGATTAAGCCGGAGACAGTCGGTGATCTTTTGAAAGAAGCTAGGATGAAAGAAGTGAATGTTTACCCTGTGCCTTACACCGAGTTGCTCAGGTCTGTGGCTCAGAAGATTGGGGAGGAGAAACTCAGCAGATTGACCCGCATGCTCAATGTCCTAGCTTTAGGCGTCTCTTTTGCGCTCGTAGACTATCCCAAGCAGATGGTAGAGCGGGCGATAGCAGCCATCTTCAGCGGCAGACAGAGGGTCATCGACATGAACTTTCTAGCTTTGGGCATAGCTTACGACTACACAAAATCGAAGTATGATGGCTTCAGCTATAAGTTGAAGACCATCCAAACAGACGAGAAGAGGATATTCGTCCAAGGGACTCAGGCGGTCGCCTTGGGCAAGCTTCTAGGTGGCTGCCGAATGCAAACCTATTACCCGATAACTCCTGCTGCGGACGAGAGTGAATACCTGGAGGAAAATCAGCTGCTCGAAACCACTTCTCAACGGAGAGAAGGTTCGATAATTGTTATGCAGACCGAAGACGAGATTGCAGCCATCAACATGGCTTCAGGCGCGGCTCTCACTGGTACACGGGCGGCTACGAGTACATCTGGTCCAGGCTTCTCTCTTATGGTGGAGGGTTTAGGCTGGGCTGGAAACAACGAGGTCCCTGTTGTGATCACTTATTACCAGCGAGGCGCGCCCAGTACGGGGCTGCCTACCCGGCATGGGCAGTCAGACCTCCGCTTCGTGATCCATGCATCTCATGGGGAATTTCCGAGAATAGTGCTTTGCTCAGGCGACATTGAGGAATGCTTCTATGATGCAGCGCGGATCTTCAACTATGCTGAACGTTACCAGATGCCCGCAATACAGCTGATCGACAAAGCCCTGGCAAACAGCAACAAGAGCTACGTATTGTTTGACCCCAGCAAAATAAGGATTGAACGCGGACAGCTCTTGAGCGAAGCCGGTGTAAAAAGCCAGGAATACAGGCGCTTCAGATTCACCGAGTCGGGGCTCTCACCTAGGTTACCGTTGGGAACTCCGGGAGCGGTCTTCTGGTGCACGGGCTATGAGCACAGCGAACTAGGACACATTAGCGAGGAGCCGATCGACCGGACCCGCATGCTGGAGAAGCGGATGAGGAAACTGGAAGTAGCCGACAAAGAGATTCCAGTCGAGGAGAGGGTCAACTTCTTCGGAGACCTTGACGCTACGTCTACAATCGTCAGCTGGGGTTCGCCGAAAGGCGCGATCGTAGAAGCCATGGAGATACTCAAGCAAGAAGGTTACAGGATCAACTTCATCCAAGTGCGTATGCCCCACCCGATACCTAAAGAGTACATCGCTGGGGTCTTGGCCAGGGCTAAGAAGAAAATCATCATAGAAGGCAACTATTTAGCTCAGTTGGCGGGCATAATAAGGGAGCAGACCGGCATCGTCATGGACTACTATGTGCTGAAATGGAGTGGAAGACCGATGTATGTTGACGAGGTTTACGAAGCTGTGAAGTCGATCATGCAGGACAAAGCCCCCAAGAGGCAGGTGTTGACCCATGGCGCTTAAGCTTTCTGACTACAGGACTCTGGTTTTTGGCGACTGGTGCCCGGGCTGCGGGAACTTTGGAATCCTTTCAGCTATGCACATGGCTTTGACCGATCTTCAGCCGTCCCCCTCCAGGGTTGTGATCTTTTCAGGTGTGGGTTGCCATTCTAAGCTTCCGCACTTCGTGAACACCTACGGGGTTGAGACGCTGCATGGGAGAACGTTGCCGTTCGCTATAGGAGCAAAACTAGCTAATCCCGACCTTGAGGTGTTGGCTGTTATGGGAGATGGTGACGGCTTAGGGATAGGGGCGGGACACTTCGTTAACGCTGGCAGAAGAAACGTCGACATGACGGTTCTGATCCACGACAACGGTGTCTACGGACTGACCAAGGGACAAGCTTCCCCTACGCTTAGGCTTGGGTTGAGGACTAAGGCTCTTCCAAAACCAAACATCAACGAAGGCATCAACCCAATAGCCACGGCTTTGGCAGCTGGATACACATTCATAGCCAGAGGCTATGCTTTCGACACGCGCCACCTGAAGGAGATGATAAAAGCAGGCATGGAACACAATGGCCTCGCTGTGATCATCGTTCAGCAGCCTTGCCCAACTTACAACGACATAAACACAAAAGAATGGTACGGAGGCGAAGATCGACCTGACCCAAAGACGGGCAAGCCTGTCCCAAGAGTGTACAAACTTGAGGAAACCGGCTACGACGGTGTCGTGCGCAAACCTGAAGAGGCCTTCACCAAGCATGTAGCCGCTCTGACAAAGGCTCAAGAGTGGGGAGACAAGATTCCGATCGGGGTTTTCTACCAGAATGAGACGGTGCCAACCTACCAGGAAAGGATCTCGGCGAGGATACCAAGCTACCTGGTGAATCCTCCTTCCAAGCAAACGATCAACGATGTGGAAGGAAGGCCTGTAACAAGCCTAAGCAAGATGCTGGCTGAACTGCAGGTCACAGGCTCTGGAATCTAGGCAAGGCTAGCTGCAGACGCGTCGAACCAGATCGGCTCCTTGAAGAATTTCCTTCACATCGTTCAGCAAAGCAAACACTGACCATATTGGAAACGGAAACATGGGCCAATCCCCTCAATATCTTCCGGACCGCAAAGTCATCAAGTGGAAAAAGAGTATTGTTCTTGCCGTCTTTAGCGGGTTGCGCCTACAGGCGCCAATGCTCGTTGATGGGTTTCTGGTATTCTTCAACCTTTCCGCTAAGGACATCGTTGAACTGGACAGCTTGGCCTATGTATGCTGACTCGAATATGGCTTCGCAGATGGCTTTGGCTTTCATCCCAGTTTCGCCATCGACTTCGGGCTTTCTTCTCTTCTCAACAGCATCCAGAAAGTCGTAGCATTCGATGGCCACTCCATCTGTGATACCATAGGGGAACATAGCGTTCTTCTCGGCTTCGTCCAGTTGGCTTAGGAACTGCCGCTGCATCTCAGACATTTGTGTGACAACTCTCTTAGGCCCATCTTGAACGATGAATTCGGCGTTGCCGAAGGGTCCGTGGAACACATCGCCCCTGTCGAGGATGCACCCCTTGCTGCCATAGTGAACTACATTGGTGTAGGTGTGCCCGGGCGCTGCCATGGTCCAGCTCCAGACGCCGACAACTCCGCTCTTGAATGTGATCGTGGCAACCCATGTGTCCTCTCGGCTGTCCATGACCTTTGCGTTTCCTTTTCTATGCGGCCATTTCTCGAGCTGCTGAACCTTCGCGTAGACAGTGTCAGGGTCTCCGTAAAAGTATCGTATGGTGTCGCAGAAGTGAGCGCCACTGTCCATCACCATGCCGCCTCCGCCCATCCATTTATCTATCCTCCAGTGCCAGTTTCTCTCGGTTGAGGGGTCCTGCCAACTCGCATGTTGGGAGTAGAAGAGGCGCGGCGTGCCGATGAGCTTCACCTCGTTTATGAGCCAGTAGGAGGTTCGCTGGCTCAATCCCCTGCGGATATTCTCGGCGGTGGCAACTATCTTTCCATTCTTCTTCCCGGCGTCGATGATGGCTTTGCTCGCCTTGATTGTGACTCCGATGGGCTTCTCAATCATCACGTTCACCCCGGCGTTCAAGCACGTAACACCTGACACATGATGGTCTGAGTGGGGCGTACATATATCAGCCACATCAAGCTCTTCTTCTGCAAGCATCTCTTCCACCTTCGTGTAGACCCGTGGTTTGAAGCCTTGAATGGTCGTTGCTTGCTCCGCGAATCGCTTCGCTGATTCGACTACAGGATCGCACATGGCTGCAAACTCGAACTTCTCACTTTCCTTTTTCTTGATCAAACCGTAGGCTCGCAGATGCTCCCCCGCCATCCCGCCGCATCCGACTATGGCAAGTTTCAGCCTATTCTTTGACATAGGGCATCTCATCCAACTAGACATGAGTCTGGCTTCTCTAGTCGTTTTCCAGCGTTTATTAATCTTTCGAGCAAAGGAAGAATCTTCTGCCACAAAAAAGAGTTTTATGCTTACTGAGACTATACAACTTGCTAGGTGTCTGCAGTGAGATACACGTTCGGCGTCGCCTTGCCTTCAGCCGTCGCAACTTATCCCGAGGTGAGGGATGTTGCGTTGGAATGCGAGAGACTTGGCTACGACTCTGTGTGGCTCAACGACCACATGTACGAAGGCTGGCTGCCGCCAGAGCAACATGCCCATCCTTACCTTGATTGCTGGACGCTGCTTCCCGCCCTAGCCGTTAGCACAAAGAAGATTCGCCTAGGCACCCTTGTGACATCGAACACGTTCCGACATCCAGCCCTCCTCGCCAAAATGTCAACGACCGTCGACGTGATCAGCAATGGCCGTCTTGACTTTGGCATTGGAGCCGGCGACCTGCCCAACGAGCATGAAACCTACGGAATAGAGTACCCGCCTGATAGAGAACGAATTGCCCGGCTACGAGAAGCACTCCAGATCATCATCAGCATGTGGACAGAGGAAAAGCCTCAGTTCAGGGGAAAATGCTACGAGATTAGGGAGCCTCCCTGCTGGCCTAAGCCTGTCCAGAAGCCTCATCCGCCCATTTGGATCGGTTCGATCTCAGGAAGGAGTCGCATAGTTAAGCTAGCAGCTGAGTTTGCAGACAACTTCAACGTCCTCGGCGGAACGCCCGAGTCCTACAGAGAAAGGATGGCGATCTTGGACAACTACTGTAGAGAGCTAGGCCGCGATCCGGCTGAGGTAGGGAGGAGCTGGCACGGATTCGCCAACATCACAAGCGAGAAGAGAACCATCAGCAAGACTATAAAGGAATTGAAGGCGATGGCAGAAGCTAGCGTCAGAGACTTCCTCCTCTCATTCGAAGACCGCACAGACGTTAGAGCCTTAGGAATCTTCGCAAAGAACGTGATCCCGGTTTTCAGGTAGGAAACTTCTTGTGTTAGCTGCGAGCAGCTCCGTGTCCGTCTAGGCGCCAGAAGCACGTGTGTCTATAATATCTTTCTGACTGCGTTCGTGATCTTTTCCTTGCTTGGTATGGCGGCTTCCTCTAGCACAGGGCTCATCGGTATTGGCACATCTTCGCCAGCTACTCTTGAGACTGGCGCATCCAAGTAGTCGAAGGCTTTCTCCATGATCTGGGCAGCTATCTCCGCTCCTACGCCGCAGGTTCTATATCCCTCATGCACAACAACGGCCCTGCTGGTTTTCTTAACGGAGTTGATTATCGTCTCTATGTCGAGCGGCTTCAAAGTCCGCGGGTCTATTACCTCAGCGCTCACCCCTTCCTTGGCAAGCTCCTCAGCGGCTTCCAGGGCTAGGAGAACCATTCTGGAATAGGCAACAATTGTGACGTCTGTTCCTTCCCTTTTCACATCTGCAACGCCAAGCGGAACCGTGTACTCTCTTTCAGGCACTTCTCCCTCTGTCCCATAGAGCATCTTATGCTCGATAAACATGATCGGGTTGTCATCCCTTATGCAGGTCTTCAGCAGCCCTTTTGCGTCAAAAGGCGTCGAAGGCATCACAACAAGCATGCCAGGAACATGTTCGTACCAAGCTTCAAGGCTCTGGGAGTGGTGCTCAGCTATGCCCCTCCCGGCGCCTCCTTGGGTTCGGTAGACAACTGGCACTGTGGATTTTCCCCCAAACATGTATCGGTTCTTTGCTGCTATGTTGATGATCTGATCTGTGGCAATGGTCGAGAAGTCTATGTACATCATCTCAGCGACAGGCCGCATTCCAGTCATGGCAGCTCCGGCAGCTGCACCTGCAATCGCCGCCTCAGAGATCGGCGTGTCTCTTACCCTTTCAGGTCCGAACTCTTCGCAAAGCCCCTTTGTGACGCTGTAGGCTCCTCCGTAGATGGCGATGTCTTCACCCATGAGGAAGACGTTTCTGTCTCTGCGCATTTCTTCGCCTAGAGCTTCGTTCAGCGCTTGGACGTACCGTATCTTCCGCATCTTGTGGCCAGCCTTCTTCGCTGTCGAAAGGTCTCTTATGGATGAGACAGGATCCACATGCAGGTCGGCATAGAGTCCATCGTACAGAGACTCGATGGCTGGGTAAGGGCTGCTAAGGGCGAACTTCTCAGCTTCCTCTATCTCTCTTGCCACGGCTTCCTCGATTTCCCTAATGCTTTCGGGGCTGAGAACGCCCCATTCAACCAGTTTCCATTTAAGCTCTTCTATAGGGTCTTTGGCTTTCCATGTCTTCTCCTCATCCCTCGTCCTGTAGACTCTAGGGTCGCTACGAGAGTGGCCATAGTACCTGTAAGTCTTACATTCAACAAGGGTTGGGCCCTCTCCTCTTCTTGCTCTTTCGACAGCTTCTCCGACTGCTTTCTTCACGCTGAGGACATCCATCCCATCCACGATGACGCCCGGAATGTTGTAGCCCTTAGCCCTCTCAGCAATGTCCTCGAAGGGAAAAGCCCTGTTCACGGGGACAGACATGCCGTACAGGTTGTTCTCGCAGACGTAGATGACCGGAAGCTTCCAGATGGCAGCCATATTGACAGACTCGTGAAACGCTCCCGTGTTTGCCGCGCCGTCGCCAAAGAAGCAGAGAACAACCTGATCGGTCCCCCTCAGCTTTACGGATAAGCCCGCTCCTGTCGCGACGGGAATGTTTGACCCGACGATTCCTGTGGCGCCCAAGTTTCCGGCGCTGACATCCGCAATGTGCATAGACCCTCCTCTGCCCTTACAGTAACCTGTGGCTCTGCCGCAAAGCTCCGCGAGCATTAGCTTAAGGTCTCCGCCCTTTGCTATGCAGTGTCCGTGGCCTCGGTGGGTGCTTGTGATGTAATCGTCTTTGCGTGTGGCTGCTATCGCACCTACTGCAACGGCTTCTTCGCCAACGTAAAGGTGGGAGGCTCCCTTTACCACGTCTCGGCTTAGGAGGTCCATGATCTTCTCTTCGAAGTACCTTATCTCAAGCATCTTCCTGAGGTAGTTGACCAGCTCTTCGGATTCCTCTCTCGTAGGTTTCATTGGGTTTTCACTTCGGATGTTTCAAGCTTTCATTATGACTTGGAGGGTTCCCCATAACCTTTATGGTAGGCGCAAGAGAGGCAATTCCCTGCTCCGAGACCCTAACGGGTAACTTCCTCGATCCACTCGTCCAGCTTCTTTCTAGCTTCTTCATCACCCATCTGAACCGGTGGGTGCTTCATGTAGTAGGCGGATGCGTAGATCAAGTTGCCTCCGATGCCTTTGTCCAAAGCTAGTTGAGAGCATCTTATTGCGTCGATGGATATGCCGCCGGAGTTCGCTTTGTCGTTGACTTCCAGTCTCACTTCCATGTTGAAGGGGATGTTTGCGTACATTCTTCCTTCTATTCTGATGAACGCCAGCTTGGTATTCCCTAAGAAGGGGATGAAATCGCTGGGTCCAATGTAGATGTCTTTCTCTTCCAGCTTCAAACCTTTTGGGATGAGACTCTGGACAGCCTCGGTCTTGGAGATTTTCTTGCTTTTCAACCTCTCCCTTTCCAGCATGTTTGCGAAGTCTGTGTTTCCGCCTACGTTGATCTGGTACGTTCTGTCTATCGTTGCCCCTCTGTCGACACAGAGCTTGGCCAGAGTTCTGTGTGTTATCGTTGAACCAATCACAGCCTTGATGTCATCACCCATCACCGGAATGTCTTTCTCCTCGAACCTTTTCTCCCAAGATCTGTCCGACGCGATGAAAACCGGAATGCAGTTCACGAAGGCGCAGCCCGTTTCGAGGGCAGTCTCCGCCCAGAACTCCGTTGCCTTCTGGCTCCCAACGGGCAGATAGTTGAGCAGGACTTTTGTGTCCGTGTTTTCTATCTCTTCCAAAGCCTCTTTCTTCAGCTCTTCTATCTTCTTCGTCTGTTTGACAGGTTTGATCATGCTGGCAACGTAGACTCCGACCCCGTCGAGGATAGGAGCTTCCCTGACCACCGTGTCGCCGCAAGAGGAGACTGAGTCAACCCATTTGACATAGTTCGGATCTGCGTAGACTGCTTGGCTGAGGAGTTTGCCCACCTTTCCCTTTCCAACGTCGAAGGCGCTTACGAATTCTATGTCCTCCACCCCGTAATTGCCGATCTTCTCGTGCATAAGGCCAGTCTTTTCGTTCCTGTTTTCCTTGTAGAACTCTATTCCTTGAACGAGACCTGCGAAGCAGTTGCCGACTCCTACGACGCCAACTCTTATCTTCTGCATGCTTGTTTTATCATACCATAAAATATTTAAACCTTTATGCTACCATAGAACAGTTACAGCCATGGTAAAGGAACCGGTAGAGAGGCTTAAGGAGAAGGTCCTGAAGGAGAACCTGTGGGTCTTTCTGTTCAAGATCCTTCAGGAAAAGGACGAGTACGCTTATGAATTGAGGAAAGCGGTCAATAGGGAGTTCGGTTTCTGGGCGGGGGAAGTCACAGGATACCGAGTGCTGTACTTGCTTGAGAGGGACGGGTATGTGAGATCCTACGTGAAGGGTAGAAAGAAGTATTACGGATTGACACAGAAGGGACTGGACCAATTGCGGAAAGCCAAGGACTTTCTGGAAAAGGTCTACATGTCAGTATGAAGCCAAGCCGCAGCTTCAGTGCGCAGTGAGGGGCAAGGTTTTTTAGCTTTCGATCTTCTTTACTCTAAGCGTGGGTTAACGTGAAGTCCAAGACTAATTCTAAGGGACGTGTGGGGGGAAAGATTGCAGTAGTTGTGGGAGGATCGAGCGGCATCGGCGACGGCATAGCCAGAGACTTTGCCAAAGAAGGCGCCCATGTCGCGATCGTTTGCAGTAGAACCATAGAGGCTGCTCGACGGATAGCAGACGAGCTCAACCGGAAACATGGCGGTGGAACGGCAATAGCCATACAGGCTGACGCAACCAATGAGGAGGCAGTTGAAAGGATGGTCGGGGAGGCTGTCAGGGTCTTTGGCGGAATCGACATTCTAGTCTATGCTGCTGGCGTTGTCAGGTCGGGAAGCGTCAAGGCTCTCAGCTTGAAAGATTTCGAGTATGTCACCAAAGTGAATTACACCGGGTATTTCCTCTGTGTCAAGCACGTCGCCCGCGTGATGGCCGACCAGCATAAGCGTGATCCGTCGAGAATTACGGACATAATCCAGATAAACTCGAAGTCAGGTCTTCAGGGAAGCGAGAGGAACGCCGCATATGCGGGCAGCAAGTTTGGCGGGATCGGGCTTACGCAGAGCTTCGCCCTTGAACTCTGGGAGGACGGCATCAAAGTCAACGCTGTCTGTCCCGGCAACGTTTTCGAGGGTCCTTTGTGGTCTGACCCTCAGAAGGGGCTTTTCATGCAGTACTTGAAGGCTGGGAAGGTTGCCGGAGCTAAGACTGTTGAGGATGTAAGGCGATACTATGAGTCCAAAGTGCCCATGGGTAGAGGATGTACGATAGAGGATATTCTGCGAGCTGTCTATTACCTGATTGAGCAGCTGTACGAGACCGGGCAGGCAATCGTCGTCGCAGGCGGACAGATAATGAGATGAGGAGTTAGTCCCTGAAGGCTTAAGTGATCATTGACAGGTAGAGGACATCAGCTTCCTAGTGTTTGATGCACAGCGAAGATAGCACGACAATATTCTGCCTATCAGGTTCTTGAAGAAAAGAGAATCTCTAGCTTCTGATTTGCCTGACATCCGAAAAAGGTTGTCCTACAGAATACAGAAAGCATGGAGCCGACTCGGAACCTTCTCTTACGTTCCGGTATGCTGTGTCATGTTAAGGGGGTCTCGGATTCAGAGAATTGTAGACAACGTAGGGCGATTTCCGATCGATATTGCCTTGAATACTACTGAGCAGAGTCTCAATCTGGTGCACTTGGGTTTTCGCTTGCTCCGGGAAATGGGAGCAACTGATTAATATGGCTTTCTTGGAAATGTATGAATGGCGATAGTGATGAAAGATTTGAGCGTTACAAGTCCTGCATTCGCCAATAATGGACGTATTCCAGCAAAGTACACATGTGACGGCAACGATGTGAATCCGCCATTAAGCATTGAGGGCATACCTGAAGGGACGAAAAGTCTTGTCTTGATAGTTGATGATCCAGATGCTCCGAGAGGAACTTGGGACCATTGGATCGTCTGGAACATCCCTCCAGCACAGAAGATAGAGGAGAACAGCGTCCCGGGAACTGAGGGCCTGAATGATTCCGGGAGACGTTCATACGGGGGTCCCTGTCCGCCTTCAGGCACACACAGATACTTCTTCAAGGTTTACGCTTTGGACACGACTCTGAACCTCAGTCCAAACTCAAGAAAGAGGGACGTCGAAAAGGCCATGATGGGACACATACTCGCCCAAGGACAGATCGTAGGACTCTATAGCAGAAGGTGATCCGAGGTCAGTCACAGCCAAGGCTGCCAGGCAACCTGTTCTTTCAGGTAAGAATTGCGTATGGATTCCCAGTTCATAACCCATTTAGCGCGAGAAACCTTATCGCTCGAACGATGGAGCTTTGGCTGTCAAGCAAGATGTTGTGAAGTCAGAGTCGCGTGTAGACGTGGGCACAGACGAACCCAAGAACCTAGAGAGTAGCCTGGAATATTGCCAGAACCCTTGGAACAACAGTTGCCAAAGCCCAGACATTCAGCTCTACATTCTCTATGGCGACAAGAAGATTCCCATATGCCGAGGTTGTTGGCAGAGAATCGCTGAGACCGACTTCGAATGGTAAAGGCGCCCACAGGTCCTTCTTTGTGGTCTATGCCTTCTGGACGACCCTAAATCTTGGCACAAATTCGAGGAAGAAGTATGTCGAAAGTGCTTTGTGGACTGATTAGTTTGGTTAGTAGGGGATAGATCAAGAACCATGGTGTAAACTCGTGAAATCTCGTCATCAGATACATGCGAATACTTCTCCTCCCACATCTTCTTTATACCGGGACCGTGATAACCTAGCTTTTGCGAATCTGCGGCTTCAAGCAAGCCTGTATCCTTAGTCTCCTCTATGACACGAAAACCTAGTGCTTTGTATCGTTCGACGCTATACGATCCTGCCCAAAGAAGCAGTGGTTTGATATCAGGAATAGCTCTTGCAACGATCCGTTTCCAGCCACTATTCTCCGCCCACCCGACCAGCGTCTCTATCATGCGTCTCCCGATGCCAAGTCCCGTGTAATCGGTTTTGACCTTGCTCTTGTTATATTCGTGGACGACCATCATGCACTCGATGCGGAGTGATTTATCCGGCAGATCTGCCATTGAAGGAAGTGATTCGAGGCTCAATCTCGCAATTGCCTCAACATTGCGTTTTTCTTGAATGCAAGCCCAATGCCCTGCGCCCAGTTGTTCCCTCACTATCTCAGGATAGAACCATAGCACACCGACAATATAACCCCCGTCCAAAACAAGCACAGCGCATGACCGATATCTGTTGATCATGACCCTCAAGAACGTTTCCACGATATCTTGCGATACCTCGGGAAGTGCTGATGACGCGCCATCAAGAGGAACCGGCCCGCCGTGCATGCACCTGCACAGCAATGTCTGTTCGTCCATCATTCGATATTCTAACATTCTGATCTAGCCTTGGAGCAACTAGGTTTGCCTGTCTCTTATGCGTTATTGTTTGGGTAAAAAGGTTGGGGTGTGGAGTTTGTGGATTGGAGAAGTATTGATGAAAGGCTTGCTAAACGTGGTGAACTGCTTCTCAGCTTAGAGTTTCTGGAGAGGTGTGAGGACGAGTTAGAGGCTATGAATCGAGGTAAAGAAGGTCGACCTTTCACCTTGACCAGCTCTCACATCGAATTCCCAGCTGTTGTCCGCTACCTTTCTGGTTTGCCTTACAGGCTGCTTGAAGGCTTCAAAATGGCTTTGAACCGTCTACTTCCCAGGCTCCCGCCAGCAGACTACTCTGGCCTTAGGAGACGCATTCTAGGAATAGATATCTCACTACACGAAAGTTTGGAAGGTTCAGACGACATCGTCATAGCCGTAGACTCGACTGGAGTGAAGGTCCATAAGGCAGGCGGATGGGTTGAACGCAGATGCAGAAAGAAGAAACGGTATGTAAAGATATTCTTCGCTGTAGATGTGGAGACAAAGGAGGCTCTCGCCATGCTGGTCACGACGGACGGCACACACGACTCTAGAGCCCTCCCAGAGCTCCTGAAGAAAGCTGAGACCCACGGAAGAGTCTCAAAGGTCATTAGGGACGGAGCATTCGACAGCTCAAAGGTGTACGAGATGCTTGAACATGAGAGCATAGAGGCAGCCATTAAGCCACTTAGGAACAGCCGTATAGACACCCCCTCACAAGCTAGGAGAAGAGCCGTAACCCAGTGCAAACGCCTAGGCCATAAACGCTGGGCAAAGCTGAACAGTTACGGAAAACGGTGGAGCGTGAAGACAGCGTACTCCACATTCAAACGAACGTTTGGAGAGTTCTGCATGGCAAAAACCATGGAAAACATCACAAAAACTCACAGCAAAAACATACGCCTACAACACCATCATGAACCTGTAAACCGAGAAGCGCCAGAAACAGAAAAAGAGACATTCCAACAAAACCTCAACCAGTTAATCCACAAAGCATGTCGAAAGGGCTATGGCTGGACACGCACTTGCCAAAGCAGAAATTATGGGACTCTTTGGCAGAAGATAGTCCTACCCAAGCCCGGAGCGAAAACACATTTTCCAATGAACCATGTCCATGCAATGGATCATACTTAAGAGTCACACTCTTTCTCGGCCTAGAGTTTCAGAACAAGACTGGCCTGTACAGTTTTCTGGAATATACCCTCAGTTCACAACGGACCTAACATTTTCCAGAACGTACCCTCGGTTCACAACTGATTTAACGAAACGAAGGTTGTACCAAGATTGGTGTACTTTGAGCGTCAAAGCGATGATTCATCGGTGCCTCCCTTTCCTAAGCGGAATGCTTCTCGTAGCGGGGCTTTGGCAACTTGAGATGATAGACATACATAGAAGCTGGGGCTTCGACCAGTTCTCTCTGCCTTTCGGATACACGGTTCCGTGGTGGTGGGCTCGCGACCTTTGCTACGCCATGATTCTCGCCAGCTTCCTTCTTATGATACTCTACTTCATTGAAAGGAAAGAATGAGAAGCAGATAGAGTGAAGTATTGTCGTTAGTCTTGTTGCCGGTCTTGTTTGCGAATGATCACTGAGACCACTCTTGAGTAATAAAGACACCCATCTTGAAGGGGATCCTTGATCTCCCCCAACTTTCTGGGTTCTCGATATGCCCAATTATCCGCTTTCCCTTCTACTCAGATGGAATGATTCTCCGTTGCTCTGTCAGTAGGCTAATATAGATGGGTGGACATCGTTTCTGGCACGAAGTGATCTGGAGATGGAGAAAGAGAGGATACTTGTTCCAGAGTCTCTCCAAGAGACACTGTGGCGCCTAGAAGAGGTCCGCCAAGGGTTCAGAACAGGCTCAGACGCCCACGTCAAGGAGGCGCTTGACTGGGTCCTTTCAAGGCAAGGGTTGAAGGGTTCCTACCGCGGCTTGTTCGCCCCCACAGATCAAGATTGCGTCCAAGGTGTACGTCTGCTGACAGGTGAGTGCTTGGGAAGCTATGGAAGCACCAGGCACATTCTTGGCGAAGAAGCGCTTCGAACGGCAATCGCATGGAATCTTCGGTCTTCTCCAGCTGTCACGAAAGCGCTGATGGGTTTCAGTCAGATCCTTGAGGACGCTTCTCGTCCCGAAAGAAGCGGGTTCTACTGTTGCCACAAGTGCACTGCAGCTTTCCTCCGTACACTCGCAGCAGCAAAGCCAGACAATTGGGACAGGATTCTGGAACAGGGCGTCGACAAGATTAGAGAGGCGCGAACTTCAGACGGAAGGTGGCATGGCTTCCCCTTCTACTACACGTTGCTGACCCTTTCCGAGATAGGCATTCCTTCATCAACCATGGAGTTGAGATATGCACGCAAGGTGGCTGAAAGGCTTCTAGGCAGATACCAGAAGGAAGACAGAACATCACGTTTCCGAAAACTTGCGTTAGAATCAACCTTGAGCGTTTTCTGAGCAGTCGAGCTTAAGATGCTGGAAGGTTTCTGGAAGGTCCAGTCTTTTGGAAAACTGAAATGGTCCAGCATTTTTCCTCTCGAACTTTCACAGAGGCGAGGTCCTGACCCGCTTCACCACTAGATATAAAAGCCCAGGTGCAATGCGTACTCAACCGCGACCTATGATGGATGAAAAACTCCTTTCACCTTGCGGTAGTTATTGTGCGCCGTGTCCCTACTTCACGGCGAAGAAGACCCCTAAGTGTCTCGGATGCGATGCCAACAAAGGACAGATGTTCTGGGGAGAATGCAGAGTGTACCCCTGCGCAGCCAAGCATAAGGTTGAACACTGCGGAGTTTGTGGAGAGTTTCCGTGCGACCTCCTCGTGGGACAGTTCGATCCAGAACTAGGACCGAAAGACCCGCTTTACAGAGCGGGGCTCCTTGCATACAGAACGAAGCATGGGACACAGAAGTACATCGAACTGCACAAAAAGCTGGAAATCTGAAGCACCCCCAAATCCTGGTGAGATACGTAACTCACAAGTGCCCTGTTTTCCACGACTGCTCCACAGGGAATTCACGTGCACAGCACAGAGGAAACAGCCCGCGTATAGATCATGTGAACAATCCAAGCCCTCGCCCATACGCGGGAAAAGAAACGCATGAATAGCCATCGAACAGTCGAATCCGGCGAGCCCGGGTAGATGACAACATTGGTTTGAATCTGCGATCTCTACAAAAGCTGGAGATCATTGGCTATGGCTGAATTCTGGTTTGGTCACGCCAATGACGAGGAACCAAGGTATCCGTTCGCCATCATTCAGTTCCCGGTAGTGCTCCCTTACATCCTTTTTTGTGGGGGCAGGTTCTGCAAGAGCAGTTAACGTAAAGCCACTTCCTATGAGAGAATTCACGTAGTCTGATAGTGTCCTATGAAAACTATATGTGGGTGGAAAATCGAAGTATGTCCATTCTTCTATGCTTCGGTTAAAGTAATGGTCAACCTTCCAGTACAACCAGTCCTCGCTTCTGTGACTGTCCACAGGTTTTCTGACCCATCCGTGCACAGGGGGACTTGAGAAGCAAGGATGCATTATGGAGAAAACGAGCTTCCCTTCAAGCTTCAGTACACGGTGGAGCTCCCTTAATGCTCCGTCGAGGTTCTGAAGGTCCTGGAGAACAAGGTTGGAGACGACGCCGTCAAATGTGGCATCAGCGCACATGGAAAGGTTGCATATGCTTCCCACGTGATACTCTATGCCCAAAGGCTCTTTCTTTTCAAAAGTCTGAGCTATCTCGATGGATTTTCTGGATACGTCCACGCCAACCATTTTCGCTCCTTTCTTTGATAATAGCCTGCAGAGATACCCATTTCCGCAACCTGCATCCAATATCGTTTTTCCCTTAACTTTGCCTAATATCTTGAACAAGGCAGGATCGATCACGTATTGTCTGTTCACGTCTCCAAACTCGTTGTATCCGCCAAACCAGAGATCCGCAACTCTGTCCCAAGCCTCCCCGACCATGCTGTCAGTAACGACGTAATCTTCCGGAAAGAATCGTCGGATCACTCCGTACTTGCTGGTGTCCGTTTCTTCGCTTAAGCCTCTTCTTTCCCTCAACATTTCTGGATGCAACTGCCAAGGGTGCTCTCCTTGGAATTCCAGTCTATCTAAAGCCGGGTGTAATCTGCCGCAATAGAGGCATTCTATGGCATAGTATGTGTCCCAGATCAGGAACTGTCTTTTCAGAAGCCTGTGTCTCTTTCCTTGGGTTCGGGCGCATCTTAGACACATGAA
>CAYRBK010000035.1:0-5133 GCA_964422605.1 uncultured Candidatus Bathyarchaeia archaeon
GTATACAGGGCTGGGTTGGGTTCCTGCTATCCGGCGGTCTCCTCTTCCTCAGAATGAGATACGTCTGGTGGCCAATCGAACCGCTCGGTCTCTTCCTGGGCACAACCGACCTGGTGGCATGGCATATAGGACCATTCACACCGCTGATCGTCTGGATCATCAAGTACACGCTCATCAAAGTCGGCGGAAGAAAAGCATACGACGAGATCGGGATACCAGGCGCCTTCGGCATAATAGCAGGCGAAATGGTCGGCATAATCCTAGTGAGTGCCATAAACATCGTCAGATTCATAGCCTTTGGTGGATAGCGCAACCACTGCACTCCCCCCATTTTTTCTCTTTATATTCTCTCTCTTTCCGTATACTCCAGAGTGAGGCGGCGAACAAAAGACGCTGTCTGTCTAGCGCTTGCCTCTTTAGTTATGGTAGTCCATGGCAAAAGGCTTGTGGAAGCCAACTTTATTAGGAATTCATCTGAGGCAGCATCCCTAACCGCGAACAGTTCGTTCTCAGTCATTACTTTGCTGCCGGAGAATTTGTATACGAAATGCATGCGTTCCTGGGTTTGACCATAAATCTGCCTCTCGCGCACAATGTCGTCAACTCTCTCTTCATAGCGTATCGGATCGTTGTAGACCTTCAGTCTTCCCTCGATGAAATCGAAGAACTCTCGGATCTCTCTTGCCTTGATTCTCACCGGAACGTCAAGCGTCCACGCTCCCTCTCGCGACCTCTCCCTCGAAGTTATGATAAACCTCCGGAGCAACGACGGAGTTGCCATGATCGATGCCTTGGACGCTGGCAGTATGGAACCGAAAACCGCTGCCGATATGGAGAAGCAGAGGGCAAGTATGCTCCAGAAAGCCTCAACCTTATACCTTAATATCGGCGGCGAAGGAAAGAGACCTAGGAAGACATAGCTAGTCAGTCCCAGAAGGTAGCCTAAGCTCCCCGCAACGAATGCTATCACAAGTGCCTCGAAAGCAAAAATGACCGTTATCTGTGATGGGTTCAGCCCAATTGTTGACATGGTGATCACCTCGCGCCTCCGCTCGTAAACCACGTTCAGCATCATAATCCCGACGTTCAGAACCATCAAACCTAGTAACACGGTGCTCTCGGCGAATCCTCGCGAGACTTGACGATAGCCCACGCAGAGATGCTGGATCTCACCATTCGTTGAGGTGTAAGTCTCAACCCTGGGGAAGATTAGCGCTAGCGATCGCGCAAGAGAGCTGACCTCTTCTTTTCTATGAGTCTTTACGTCCACCCTGGAGGTGACGATGCTCAGCGGTAGTTCGACGGCGGATTCGCTAAGTACCAGAATGACTCTCTCTGGAGCAACATAGTTGGGAAGGTAAACCGGGCCGCCTTGAGTCTGGAGAACTCGAACCTCCTGCGGAATGATTGGATCGCCGTTCAGATCCTTTAGAGCACCGAATTTCCTGCTGTCGAAAACTCCTATCACGGTGAAGCCTGTTCCGCAGAGCCTCACCGTTTCATTAACACTTACCTGTAAGGCTTCCACTGCCTCTCGGCTGATCAATATGCCTGTCAGATCATTGTCGCCTAAGAATCTCCCTGTGTCTGTACCTTCGTCGAGTATCTGCTCAATCTTCGTTACAGCAGATTCTAGGCTGGGTATTATGCCCAATAGGCCTGAGACACTAAAGTTAAGGCTCATGTCGTGGTTGAAGAGGAACTCTAAGGGCGGAGGCGGGGTGCCGATCTGCGGAACGTTCTCCAAGAGGGGGACGACCAACGCAACTTCCGGCCTTTTCCCCAGCCACCGAACAATCTCCTCATCGACAGGTCCGAAGGGCAGAATTCTCCTCTCAACCGCTTGCTGAAACACAAAGATTCCTTCAGACGGGGCAGTTCCGGGTTTCTGCTCAATCACAAGTCCCCCCTCATAGGAATACGAGGTGGTGAGTATGAATGCAAAAACTGATATCAACATGAAAATGGTTGTCAGAACGGTCCTGAGTTTCCGACGCATCAAGTTATCAGCCGCCAGGGAGAAAGTCGCAAGTATGGCGCTTCGCAGAGATAGGCTGCGTCTATTGGTTTTCTCGCCATAAGTGTACGGTGCGTTGATCAGAAAGAGTCCCAGAAGAAGAGAGGATACCAAGAGTAAGGGCATGGTAGAAGACTCTAGGAAAGTCCCGGCTAATGGGTTATAGTAGGGGGTTTGGATAAAAGTGTAGCCAGGGTAAGCAAAATACAGTATTGCTGCAAATAAACCGTAGAAAACTACGCTGGCTACGATTCTGCGACTCTTATGCTTGAAAAAAATGGCACCGAGGGTGGAAGATGTGATCCCCATCAACGGCGTTATGAAATAGATGGATATGACTGAGTTCTGGAACAGGTTCCGAAGCGCTTGTCCCACATCCTCCACGATCAGCCGCGACTCGTACAGATCGGTTTGAGCAGCAACGTAGTCGCCTCCGGATAAGGAGGCCTGAGCCCTAGTCAACAATTCCTCAGCTGAGGATATCCTGACCCTTTCGTAGGAGCTGAGAATGCCAACCTTCGCCGCAAACGCTGTTACTATGTCTAAGAACATAGGCATTGTTATCGAGGCTTCGGCTTCTAGCCTGGCGGTCTTAAGGTTCACGGGGATTTGTTCGCCTTGTTTCAGGTTCAAGTATCCTCCTTCTACGGGTATGGAGAAGTTGGTGGTTCTCTCAATGTTCCAGCGTTCGAAGCTTGACTCGAAGACTCTGAAGACATCAATCTCGATCATTACTTCGGTGTCTGCAGGAACCGCAACTGTTCTGTATCCGACTTCAGGATTCCACTCCCACCACTGCCTCAAGGAGTTTGTCAATCTCAGAAGCCCATCTTTGTCGACTATGCTACATAGGAACACAGACTCATCGAAAGAGAACAAGGGATCATCAGTTATGTTAATCGATGCGCCTGGCAGAAGCGAGAACGAGGCATAGTAGGGTGCTTCTTCTATTCTGGCTTCCTTGTACGCCGGAACATAGTCAACACCTATTGTCGACTCGTTGTCATAGCCTGCAAAGAACGTGTACCATCCAAAACTGTCAACGTACGCCTCGAAAAAGCCGGAGCCATCGGTTTCGGCGATCATCTCTTGCTGCTCCATAAGGTGCACGAGATCAGTCGGTTCCCACCTCGAAGTAGTCCTGTTAACTGCGCCAATCTGAGCTTTTGATATTGGCTGCTGTGTCGCGTAATCGATCACGTAACCATACACCTTCGTCTCACTGGTCGTCTCCGCGCGAATCGCTGGGATACTAGGTCCGAACGCTATTGAAGCGAGAAGGCAGACAACTCCCAAGAGGAAAAGCTTCTGGGAGGCACTGTTTCTTCGATGTTCGTGGATTCCCATATCAGTCTTCTGTTGGAGCAACGAACGATTTAACCGTTTCCGATAAAGGATACGTTTATCTGCTCCTTAGCTTATATTCGGGGGTCAAAGGTTGATCTGGCATGGTAAGGCTTTCAGTCTGTGTTGAGATGATTTTCAGGGAACTGCCCTTCTTGGACAGGATTGGTGCTGTGGCTGAAGCGGGATTCCCCGCCTTCGAGTTCTGGGGCTGGCGGTCCAAAGACATCAAAGCTATTCTGGAAAGGAAGCAAGACTGCGGATTAGCAATCTCCTCGTTCGGCGTGGACCCATCTGCAAGAATAGTCGACTACAGTACTAGGAACGAGTTCATCAAGGGCGTAAAAGACTCGGTTGAAACAGCCCACAAACTAGAATGCTCAAGACTCATCGTTACAACCGGTAACGAGATCAAAGGCGTTCCCAGGGAAACCCAACATCAAAACATCGTAAAGAGCCTGAAGGAAGGTGCTAGACTAGTCGAGAAGACTGATGTCATTCTGGTCTTGGAACCCTTGAACATCCTAGTCGATCACAAAGGCTACTACCTATACTCGTCGAGTGAAGGCATCGAGATACTGAGACAGGTGGACAGTCCGAACGTCAAGCTTCTCTACGACATCTACCACCAACAGATAACTGAAGGGAACCTCATCGCCACAATAACGAAGAATATAGGCTCAATAGGCCACTTCCATTCAGCCGACGTTCCTGGGAGACACGAGTTCGGAACGGGCGAGGTAAACTACGCCAATGTCCTTAGGAAGATAGACGAATTGGGCTACGAAGGATTCGTCGGCCTAGAATTCATGCCCCTCAAAGACTCCAAAGAAGCGCTCGAAATGGTCAAAAGAACCGGTAAGCCTGCGCGCTGACTTCCACACTGCTAAAAACGCAATATCCAATGATACTGGCTCATCTCTTCCCCGGCACTCCTAACCTTTGCGACGGGATACCTAAGAACCTTCTGGAAACCATTCCCAGACCCGTACGTGCATAGGTCTCACAGCATAACAGAAGAGAAGGAAGCCTCCGAATATGGACTATGTTGCTGTCGGGTCTTTCCTGTTCAACTGTTTCTACATGGCGGCGATGGGCTTCGTGTCTTCGATGCTTCCGCTCTATGCAACGGAGTTGGGGGCCGATGTCACCTCAATCGGCCCAATCTGGACAATAGCCTATCTTTCAAGTTTTGTCATGGCGCTGTTCTGGGGAAGCCTTTCAGATAGAAGCGGGAAGAGAATGCCGCACATAATAGTGGGCACAACGGCGATGTCTATTGTCTGTATTCTTTACACCTTTGCCGAGAACATATACTCTATGAGTGCAGTCATGATTCTAGGGGAGGTTTTGGGGTCTTCGCAAGCGTTTCCCACCTTTATGACCCTTGTTAGCGAGCTAGCCAGGACAGAGAAAAGAGGAAGATCAATGGGAGTCTTCTGGATGGGAGGTTCAGTCGGATGGGCCGTCTCAGTTTCTGTCGCAGGCTTCATCGCTCAGCAATACGGGATCAGAAGAGGCTTCTATCTCTCCTCGATTCTCTATCTCACCAGCCTGTTCGTAGCTAGATACTTCCTAGGTGCACATGCAAAACGTGCTCCATCGGAGAAACAAGTCACCTTTGGAGACGCGATAAGGGGTTTCAAGCGTTTTGGCTCGGCTTTTCTTGTCTTTTGGGTAGCCACGATATGCTTCTACATAGGCGATATCGTCAAAGTCTCCTATGTTCTCATATTCTTCGAACGGGAGCTAGGCATCAACAGGGCTCTGGC
>CAYRBK010000035.1:5233-18192 GCA_964422605.1 uncultured Candidatus Bathyarchaeia archaeon
TCGAATGACCAGATACAAAGAGGCTGGAAGCCCGATTCTTCCCAAAGGCAACTGGATACGTTTCAGCCCCGTCCCCCCGAGAAGAAGCCGGTTCCAACTTGGACGCAGTCGATGAGCCAGCTTGAGACCGAGGTTAGTGACGACCTCAAGGCATTCGAGTCTTATGTCAAGGGGATTAGAGAGACCTCGCTGAAGCTGGAGCAGCTGGCAAAGATGCTTCAGTCAGGCGAGATAGCGGAAAACGTGCACAGGCTCATTCTGGATGAACTGGGCGATCACTTGTCGAAGTCAGTAGAGGAAATCTTCCGGCTAAGGGAGATGTTGGAGCTAGCAAAGGCTAAAGCCAAACTGGAGTGGACGAAAGAGAAGATAGGGCTAACAGACTTCGAAAGCGAAGAGTATCATAGCATACTCCAATACGATGGCTACGTGAAGGGCCACATGGACCTGATCGCTCCACTCTCTTCATGGGAAGGTATCATATCCAAGATAGACGCAGCCCTCTCATCCTTGACAATGGAACAGGAGGCATCAATCATCGAGCGGTATCTATCCTTCGTCAAGGAGAAGTTCTCTTCCGAAGTGGGACCAGAAGAAGTCAAAAGGGTAAAGGCCCTATGCCAGAACCGTTTGAACTCGATCTCGGAAAGATGGGCCTCTGTTAGGCGCGACAAGATCGAACAGGCCGTCAACCTAGAGCTCAAGGCATCCCAAACAAAGGAGGACCTAAAGGAGGTAGAGGTGAGGTTTGCAGTCGGCGAGCTCGACCAGAAAACCTTCGAGTACAAGGTGAGCGCTCTACAAGCATCCTCAAAGAAAGTGGCTAAGGAGATATCCGACGTTCAGAATTACATAGACGATATGGACATGAAGATTTTCAGGTGTTCAGAACTTCTAAGAGAAAACCCATAAGACACAGGAAAGCCCGACGAATGCCACTTCGCCCTTTCCCAGGACGAACCGAACAGCGATCAAGCAACATATTGCAGGCAGAACTGGGCCAAGGACAACGCTTTTATCTGGTTCCTCTCTTTTAGCTTCCAAAACTCGGGGGAAGCGCTGTGAGTTCAGTCGGGAAGACGATGAGGATGGCGCGAATCTTCAAAGAAGACGGAAAAACTTCCATCATCGCCATGGATCACGGAGTTGAGCTGGGACCTGTAAGCGGACTTGAAGACATTAGATCGACTGTCAGAAGAGTTCTGGGCGGCGACTATAGGCCCGATGCTGTTTTGATGAACCCTTCTATGATAAGGTTATGTCACGAAGAGATGGCGGGCAAGCTCGGGGTCATCGCCAGACTCGACGGCGCGACTACAACTCTCGGCCCCGACATAACGAACTACAGACTGTTCTCCTCAGTTGAAGAAGCTCTAGTATGCGGGTCCGACGCGGTCGCAACGATGGCTTTCATGGGCGTTGAAAACGAACCCCAGAACTTGGAGAGGGTTGGAAAAGTCTCCAAAAAATGCGTAAGATTAGGGGTGCCCCATGTAGTTGAGGCACTTCCGCCGGAGATAGTTGAACATCACTTCAGACCGAAGGCCAAATGGCGTTGGCCCGATCCCGACCACGTGAAATTTGTGGACAGAGTCGCAGCAGAACTGGGCGCTGACATAGTCAAGTCATACTACACAGGCGACCCAGACACCTTCAGGGAAGTTGTCAGATGCTGCCCGGTACCCATAATAGTTCTGAGCGGCCCAGGTGCAAGCGATCCAGAAGGATTGCTAAAGATAGTGCATGAGGCAATGGAAGCTGGAGCCAAAGGTGTGATAATGGGCAGAAACGTCTTTGGGCATAAGGACCCGGCCGCGATGGTGAAGGCGATATCGAGAATAGTGCATGAAAAGGCAAGCATAGAAGAGGCAAGATCAAGCATAACTTGCTAATGGCTTTCAAACCAGAAAGGCCAATGGAAGATCCGTTTCCGGAAAAAGAACCACGATCATAAACGGGGAATAAGGGTGCCTGTCCAGAAAAAATATGTGGCCACAATTGACCAGGGCACTACGGGTACAAAAGTCGCAGTCTTCAACCACGATGGAGTTCCCATCGCATACGCGTACAGAGAACATGCGCAGATTTACCCGAAACCGGGGTGGGTCGAACAAGACCCTGCAGAAATATGGGAGAACGTCCGTCTACTGATCAGACAGGTCCTAGAGACTTTCAAGGTGAATCCAGCGGAGATTCTGGCACTCGGTATCACTAATCAGAGAGAAACCACCATCGTCTGGGATAGGAAGACCGGAAAGCCTATCCACAACGCAATCGTGTGGCAGTGCCGCCGGACAGCACCACTTGTAGACCAGTTAAGAAAAGATGGGCTAGGCGAAGCAATCCACCGTAAGACAGGCTTGATACCAGACGCCTATTTCTCAGGTACCAAGGTCCAATGGATACTGGACAACGTCCCAGGGGCGCGGAAAGAAGCGGAGAGGGGAAACTTGCTCTTTGGGACGGTGGACACATGGATACTCTGGAAGCTGACTGGGGTTCATGCCACGGACTATTCGAACGCTTCTAGGACTATGCTCTTCAACATCAAGCGTCTGGGTTGGGATGACGAACTGCTTGAACAGATTGGCAAGATACCTAGAGAAATCCTTCCTTCGCCAAAGCCTTCTGTCAACAAAGAGGCGTACGGTTGCGTCCAACGGGAGCTTTTCGATGGAGTAGAGGTGCCTGTAACCGGCATCTTGGGTGACCAGCAAGCTGCACTGTTTGGGCAAGCGGGCTTTGAACCAGGGGAGATCAAGACCACCTACGGAACCGGGAACTTCATTCTCCTGAACACAGGTCAGAAGCCTTCCTTATCGAAGCAGGGACTTCTCACCACAATAGCCTACGGGATCGATGATGCGGCAGCAGTCTACGCCTTGGAAGGAAGCATCTTCATCACAGGTGCCGCTGTCCAGTGGTTAAGGGATAACCTGAAAATCATAAGCACTGCGCAGGAGACTGAAGAAATAGCACAGACAGTTCAAGACACGAATGATGTCTATCTTGTTCCAGCCTTTGTGGGTTTGGGAGCTCCCTATTGGAACATGTATGCAAAGGGGCTTATCGTAGGCTTAACCAGAGGGACCACGAGAGCTCACCTCATCAGGGCAACGTTAGAGTCTGAGTGCTATCAAACCAGAGATGTCCTCGAAGTCATGAAGGCTGAATCACGCATGGCGATCAAAACAGTGAAAGTTGATGGGGGAGGAGCAAGAAACAATTTCATGATGCAGTTTCAAGCGGACATCCTAGGCATACCTGTTGTGAGACCGAAGGTGACCGAAACAACCTCTCTTGGAGCTGCTTACGCCGCGGGCATAGCAGTCGGCTTCTGGGAAAGCCTAGATGAACTAAGAGAGAAATGGCTAGTAGACACGACCTTCGTGCCCAAAATGCCCAGATCGACACGGGAAAGACTCTACAAACGTTGGAAGCAGGCAGTGCAGCTAGCCATGCGCTGGCCTAGAGAGGCTGGAATCGGAATTTAGGTGGGTGACCGCTGTTGTCGGCTTGCATTCTCAGCCTCCTTTGGGCTCGAGCATATCATACGGGCAGAAAACCCCTTGTGACTACTTGCTTTTGTACTCCTGATCTGGGGGGTTCCTATGCCTAGAACCGAGCGTGTGGCTATCATAGGTGCAGGGGTTACGGGTGCTTGCATAGCCAGAGTTCTGTCCATGTACAGGAACTTAGAGGTTCATCTGATAGAGAAGGAGGTCGACGTAGGTTGGGGGTCAAGCAAAGCCAACACGGGGATCATACACGCTGGCTATGATGATGACCCGGAAAGATTCCCGGTAAGGGCAAGGCTATGCTCTAAGGGAAATGCCTTATGGAGAAAGGCATGGACGAAGGAGCTCGACATCCCTGCAGACTGGCCAGGAGACCTCGTAGTCGCAACAGACGAGAGCCAGATTGGAGCGCTTGAGACGTTGTTCGAAAGAGGGAAGCGAAACAGCGTCCCCCACCTAGGAATTGTACGGGACAGGGAGGAACTCGAGGAACTGGAGCCAAACATAACAACCAATGCAGTTGCAGCCTTGCATGCTCCTTCAGCGGGCCAGTTACGACATCCAGCAGAAGCCGTGATTGGAGTAGCAGAAAACGCCATTATCAATGGGGTTAGGCTTCGTCTCGCAACCGAAGCCATAGGCATTGAAGTAACAAGGGGACAAGTTTCGGGGGTAAAAACGAGTCGTGGACGCATTCAAGCAGACTGGGTGATCAATGCTGGAGGTCTGTACGCAGAAGCGATCAGCAAGATGGTCGGAGTGGATCATTTCAGGATTCATCCTAGAAGGGGAGAGTATCTGCTTTTCAGCAAAGATGCCTACCCTAAGACCGAGAGGATTCTATTTCCTACGCCAACCGAGACCTCTAAGGGCGTCGTCGTTACTACCACTATGGAGGGGAATCTGATGTTGGGTCCGAACGCGCAGGACCTGAGCAGGGAAGAAAGCGAAGCGACGGACACGACCCAAGCGGGGCTTGATTCCATATGGAACGAGGCCCAGAAGGTCGTGAAGGCACTTCCCCCCAGAGACAAGATTATAAGGGCTTTCGCCGGGCTGAGAGCGGAACCAGAGCCCTCGGCAGACTTCATAGTTAGAGCGTACGATGATGTAGATGGCTTCATCAATGCAGCTGGAATAAGATCGCCTGGTCTCACATCAGCACCCGCCATCGCCGGTGAGATCGTAGCCATTATGAAGGATAGAGGAGCCAAACTTGTCAGAAAGAGAAGATGGAACCCCTATAGAAGGAGAAGAAAAGCATTCAGAGAATCTAGCCATAAGATAAGAGACAGAATGTGTAAGCAAAACCAGTTGCACGCCAAGATCGCCTGCCAGTGTGAACTGGTCACTGAAGCAGAGATTGTGGAAGCCATAAGAAGGGGGGCAACAACCTTGGATGGGATCAAGTTTAGAACCCAAGCGATGATGGGAGACTGCCAAGGCTCATTCTGCCAGTTCCGAATTGCTCAGATACTGGCAAGAGAACTTCACATTCCCGTATGGAACGCTACAAAGACCGGCTCAGGGTCAGAGATCGGAATAGGCGACATCACTGTACTCGTCGAAAGAAAGGGCGAGAAAGAGGCATGAAGAAAGTCCTGTCAGACGTATTGGTTCTCGGAGCAGGCGCCGCAGGATTGGCAGCAGCATCCAAAGCTCGGGAGCTAGGTGCACCAAATGTGGTTCTGTTGGATGAGAAGGAAGAACCCGGAGGCGTTCTGCCGCAATGCATTCATCCCGGATTTGGGCTGCATTACCTCAAAGAAGACCTAACCGGACCTGAGTTTGCCATCAGGCTTTTCGAGAGAACTAGAAGTCTTGGCGTCAAAGTGTTCAACTCGACCTATGCTATGGAGCTGCTCGCTCACAAAGGCAGAAGAGTCGTTAGAGCGGTCACTCCCGAAGGGATCACAGAGTTCCATTCGAAGACGGTGATCTTCGCAACTGGCGCACGGGAAAAGAATTCCTTTGAGATCGGCATCGTGGGGCATAGACCCGCCGGAGTCTATACTGCTGGTGAAGCCCAGACCATGATGGATCTTCACGGAGCCATGCCGGGACAAGAAGCGGTCATAATAGGTTCTGGAGACGTTGGGTTGATAATGGCTAGAAGACTTGCCCTGCAGGGAGCTGACGTGAAAGCTGTGGTAGAGATGCTCCCTTACTCGGGGGGCTTGGCAAGAAACGTCCAACAGTGCCTCTTCGATTTCGGGATTCCGCTTTACCTCAGCCATAAGGCCACAAAGATACTTGGAAAGAGGCGCGTCAAAGCCGTAGAGATAGTCAAAGTGGGCGATAGGCTTGAGGAGAAGCCTGGAACAGAGTTCGAGATGAGGTGCGACACGATAATCGTTTCTGCAGGGCTAACGCCACGGGTAGAGCTACTGGAAAAGGCTGGCGCACGTATGGATCCGGCTACCAGAAGCGTGGCTGTAAACGAGCTTTTGGAAACGTCCATCCCTCGGGTGTTTGCCGCAGGCAATGCCTTGACCATAAACGATCTTGTTGACTATGCTGCAATGCAGGGAGAGGCGGCGGCAAAGAGTGCAGCTGGCTTGACCCAGAGCCGAAGGTTGTCCTCAGACCGTTGGAGACCCGTCGTCAAAGGCAGGAACACAAGGCTTGTGGTGCCCCAATACGTCAGTGGCAGGAGAGAAGTGTCATTTTATGGGAGAGTCATGCAGCCCGAAGAGGATGTCTACCTGAAGGTACCTGAGATCGAGGTTGAATTCCGCCAGTTAAGGGTCAAACCAGCCGAGATGCTTACCTTTACAATCACAAGTAAGGAGTTTCGGAAGCTAAAGGAAGGAAAGATAACGGTGACTATTGAACCTAGACAATGAGGTAAGACGATGAACCAAGAAACCGGGAAACTGAGAATGATATGCATCGTCTGTCCTTTGGGCTGCGAACTCGAGATGGAAACAGGAAGGGAGCCGAAGCAAATCGTCAACATCAAAGGCTCAAGATGTTTCAAAGGCATAGAGTATGCCGCTCGAGAGGTTGCTGATCCGCGCAGGGTCCTTATGGCAGTCGTGAAGGTTAGAGATGGGCATCTGCCCGTAGTGTCTGTCAAAACAGATGAACCTATCCCGAAACGAATGTTGTTGGACGCAGTTAAGGCCATCTCCAGAATCGAGATGGAGGCGCCTGTCAAGGCGGGGGACATCGTCATCGGCAATCTTATGGGCACAGGAGCCCGTGTCGTCGCCACGAACAATATGAGAAAAGCTGATTAGCATTCTCATAGTAAGGATGTACCACATTGAACCACACGAAAATACGTAACCGAGGTGACGCAAGACGACCTATTTGAACTTGTACACATCTACAACGGCGACTTTCGGCGGTTTGCAAAGCGAGTTTGCAGATGCCGATTACGTGATAATTGGAGTTCCTTTTGACATCACAAGCACGTTCCGGTCAGGTTCGAGATTCGCACCGCTCGCAATCAGGGAAGCCTCGCTCAACATTGAGGCTTACAGTTTCAGAGCTGGAATGGATCTCGAGGAACTGAAGCTCCACGATGCAGGCGATCTTCACATGACAGGAGACGTAGAGGAAACCTTGCGAAGGTTGAGCCTAGTAGCCAGCGAAGTCTTGAACAGCGGTAAGACCCCGGCATTTCTGGGAGGGGAGCATACCCTATCGCTGGGTACTGTAAGAGGCATCGACAAGAATCTCGCTGTGCTCAGTTTTGATGCGCACCTGGACCTCAGAGACGAATACGTCGGCCAGAGTGTCTGCCATGCAACCGTCATGCGGCGAATAAGCGAAGTAATCAAGCCTTCCGTGTTGGTCGAAGTGGGAACCCGCGCTGTCTGCAAAGAAGAAGTCGAGTACGCAGAGGATCAGGGAATCGCACACATAACCCCTCATCGCATCATGCAGATCGGCGTAGAAGAGACCGCCAGAGAGATCAACGCCCACTTGACAGGGTGCGATCGGGTCTACCTGACGGTCGATATGGACGTTCTGGACCCAGCTTTCGCTCCAGCGGTCCAAAATCCAGAGCCCGAAGGCTTGTCCACCACCGTGCTTCTGGATCTTCTTTCTAAGGTATGTGACAACCGGGTAGTTGCCTTCGACGTCGTTGAAGTCACACCTCACTACGATTCAGGGGTTACGGCGATACAGGCAGCGAAGGTCATCTTCGAGATACTTTCCTACCTCCAAAGAGGCAGAAAGGCAGCTTCAGCCACAAAGTGAACAGTCCATCGGGACCCCTTTCTGCAGGTAAAGCCAAAGACTCTAAAGGCATACGGGACCCCTTAGCAACGTTAATTAGGAGCCGCATAGCTATGTGCCTAACCAGAAGTAAAGCAGTGAGCCCATCTTGCCCGAGAACATACTTGAGATCAAGGACCTCTCCGTCGAAGTCTCAGGTAGGAGAATCTTGGAAGACGTCAGCCTAGACATCCCGGAGGGTGAAGTGCATATCCTCTTCGGACCTAACGGATCCGGGAAGAGCTCGCTGATAATGGCCGTTCTGGGTTTTCCGTTGTACAAGGTTACTTCCGGAGAGATTTGGTTCAAAGGAAAGGACATAACATACCTGCCTACGAATGAAAGGGTCGGGATGGGCATAGGCGTAGCCTTCCAGAATCCCCCAGCCATCAGGGGTGTAAAACTGGGCGGGATAGTGGATTGCCTAGCGCCTGATAAGGGGAAGATAGATGACCTTGTCGGAAAGATGAAGTTCCCATCCGAGTTCCTCCTTAGAGATGTCAACCTCGGATTTTCCGGCGGAGAGATCAAGAAATCTGAGATTCTGCAAGTACTGGCGCAAGGCGGAGACTTCGTCATGCTCGATGAACCGGACTCGGGCGTCGATGTCGAAAACCTCCAGCTGGTAGGCAAGGTTATCCACGAGATGCTAACGGATAGATCAGCTCTGATAATCACACATCTAGGCCACATCCTCCGCTATGTGAACGCCGACAGAGCTCATGTGCTGATAGGCAACACTGTCGCGTGCTCGGGCGAACCCGTGAAGATTCTGGGTCAGATATTGAATGAAGGATACGCATGGTGCATGACATGTCCGAAGCTAGGCAAGCCGCGGCAAGAGCAAGGGATAAGCCCGCTACATTAGGTCCTGATGTGGACCTGACCAAGTTTTCGAGGCAGCCTAAGATGTGGTTACCTTGCCCTCTTCCGCGTCTCCCGAAAGACGTGTTAAAACGGGCTTTTGAGGTAGGCGTAGTCCCCGAAGAAAAGTCCAGAGCTGCCTCCTATTTTCAGCTCGACCACTCAGTGGTCTCTAAGGCTGTCCAGGGAACGTTCGGGGACAAAGTTGAGATCATGAGCACTAAAGAGGCGCTTGAGAAGCACGACTGGCTTAGGGATTACTGGTGGAAGATCGTTCAGGTTGATTCAGACAAGTACACGTCGGCCGCGGAGACAAACTGGGACCAAGGATACTTCATAAGAATCCTGGAAGACCAGAAAGTGACCATCCCGCTTCAGGCATGCCTTTTCGTCTCAACCGACAACTTGAACCAGAATGTTCACAACGTGGTAATCTGCGAGCCCGGCGCAGAGGCCCAGCTCATAACCGGATGCACAGTCCATTCGAATGTGCATCGCGGACTTCACGTAGGCGTCTCTGAGTTCTATGTGAAAGAGAGAGCCAAGCTTACTTTCACGATGATCCATGGCTGGGCTCAAGACTTCGACACTCGGCCTCGGACCGCCGCACTCATCGAGGACAACGCTGTCTTCGTAAGCAACTACATGTGCTTCAAACCAGTCAAGAGCCTGCAGATGTATCCAGTTGCCTATTGCAGAGGCAGGGACTCGAGGGTTAGCTTCAGAAGCATCATATATGGCTCAGGAAATTCCTACATAGATACCGGCGCCAAAGTGGTACTTCAAGGCGAAGGAAGCAGAGGCGAGGTGGTGGCAAGAGCTATAGCCACGGACAATGCCAGGATTTATGCAAGAGGTTTCCTGCAAGGCGAACATGAGCACAGCAAGGCACACTTGGAGTGCCGCGGTCTGCTCCTTTCCGACAAGGCGATGATCCACGCCATCCCTGAGCTGATGGCAAAAGCTCAAGGTTCGGAGCTCTCCCACGAGGCAGCGGTCGGAAAGATCGCAGAGGAGCAAGTGTACTACCTTATGGCGAGGGGATTCTCGGAAGGCGAAGCTGAAGCCCTCATAGTCAGAGGCTTCATGGACGTAAGTATATTCGGCTTGCCGAAGGAATTGGAGACATCTGTTCAGAAGATGATCGGTATCACAGCGGAAAGGGTTCTCTAGCATTCTTCTGCAGCAACTCTACGGATAATAGTCCGGAATTCTCTTTTGGAGGCTTCCTTCCCTCAGTCCGATCACATATTCGACTATCTGGTCTACGCTTTTGAACCTGAGATTGAGGAGTTTGCTGAAACCCCATCCTGTACACTTGATGCTTGAGATCACTGAAGCCGCTGCTACCGACCTCCCAAAGTCCTTTGTCAGACTATATGCTGCCAAGAAGGCTCCGCACCACGCGTCGCCAGCACCCGTCGTGTCTACTATCTTCTCGACTGGAAACCTTAAGGCTGGCACCATCCGAACCTCACCTTGGTCAGTGTTAATTATGGCACCGAACTCTCCAAGAGTGACCACAAGCATCTTGGCTGTTAGAAGTTTCAAAGCGACTGAGAGCGACTCGGCTTCGGTTAGGAGCTTTGCTTCAGTGTCGCTTGCTATGAGGAAATCGACATCAGAGGCTAACTTTTTAAGGATTCTTCGGTTTTCCCTGCCGCTTAGGTAGCCTGTCCAAGTATTGACGGATATGGTCGCTTTAGGCAGAGTGTCCCTGATTCTTCTCACGATCTTTTCCAGCTTTGGGGGCGGCAGAGGCGATAAGTGAATGGTTCCTTCCGGTTCGAGTTCGTGCAGGGGCAATGTCAATGGCGATATCCTTAAGCCGGCTCCGTGGTCAGCCTCGAGGTAATGGGCCTCCCATCTTTTGTCGTAGCGTATGCTGAACCTCGTGGAACGCATCCCAGAGATTCTCAGATATTGCTGGGGGAACGAGCTCAAGACATCCATGAAGGGATAGTCCTTACCGACCGCAGAGATCAACTGGACGTTGTCGATAAGCGTTTTGGCGGCAACAGCTGCACATAGGGCTGCTCCGCCGGGCTGCACGCTTACGCCGTTGATGTTCTCAACCCTGTCCACCGAGACATGTCCAATGAAAGAGACGCTGCAGGTCAACGGTCAATCAGCCTCGCCGAACAGGAGATTCTGCCTAGATAAATAGGATTGGAGTCTCCTCTTATGCTCTTCGCAGTCCTGTTGAGATTCCTAGAACCGTCGCAAGACATAAAGCAGTGGCGACACTTAGGTTAGTAGGTCTGGAAAGGTTGAGGTGCATATGGTCACAGGCAGAGGTCCCGTAAGCAAGATCGAGAGGGAATATCTGGACAAGCATAGGAACTCTAGGCTTTTGTACGGGAAGGCGCTGAAACTCTTTCCGAGAGGTGTAACCCACGATGCGCGTTTCTTCGAACCTATGCCCATATACTGCGTCAAAGCAAAAGGGTCAAGAAAGTGGGACGTGGATGGAAACGAGTACATTGACTACTGGATGGGTCACGGCGCGCTCATTCTCGGGCACGCTCATCCCGCTGTCACCAGAGCCGTAGTAAGTCAGGCCCGCAAGGGAACACATCTTGGGGCTTCGCACGAGCTAGAGGTCCAGTGGGCTGAGAAGGTTAAGCGGCTGGTGCCATGCGCTCGCAATGGACTTGTTGAATTCACCAGCTCTGGGACAGAGGCAACAATGATGGCGCTCCGAATCGCGCGAGCATACACCGGCAGGCCTAAGATTGTGAAGTTCCTTTCGCATTTTCATGGTTGGCTTGACTACACAGTTGTGGACTACAATCCGGTCTACTCTCCCACTTTGAAGGGTTCATTCCCCTCTGGTGTTCCGGAGGGAGCCTGCCGCAGTGTTGTCGCATTGTTGCCTAATGACATAGGAGCCGTTGAGTCGACAATCGATCAAGGCGATGTTGCAGGCATAATTCTGGAGCCAGGTGGCGCATCGATGGGGCAGCTACCGACCCGCAAGCCTTTCCTCGAGAAACTGAGAAAGATGACCGAGAGGAATGGCGTGGTCCTAATCTTCGATGAGGTCGTAACAGGCTTTAGGGACGCCCCTGGCGGGGCACAGGAGCGCTACGGAGTCACCCCAGACCTTTCGACTCTCGGCAAGATTCTGGCTGGAGGCTATCCCGGTGGAGCTGTTACTGGAAAGAGGGAATTCATGGAGATGCTCGACATCAAGAAGGAGGAAGGTTGGGATTCGAGGCGGGTCAGTCACCCCGGAACCTTCAACGCCAATCCCCTATGCGCAGCGGCAGGCAACGCATGTCTCGGCTTGATATCAGAGCGCAAGGTCCATCCACGCATAAACCGCATAGGCCAGAAGCTCAGAGCAGGCTTAAACGATTGCTTCGAAGATGCTGGGGTTAGTGGTCTAGCTTGGGGCACAACGGATTCCATAACCTATGCTGGCATAGGCATGTTTAAAGAATGGCTAGAGGTTTCAAGCATCAACGGTTTTGTGCAATTCCAGCTGATGATGAAAGTGTTGAACCAGTTCATGTCACTCAACCTTGGAAAGATGTTGGTAAACAAGGGCGTCCATCCCATGGGACCAAGGTTTATCCTCTCAGTCGCACATAGCAACCAAGACATCTATTCAACCTTGGAGAAGTTTGAAGAATCCCTCAAGGAGCTCAAAGCAAAAGGAATCATCGCAGAAGGCTCCTGACACCGCGACAATCCATCCCGCGATGAGAAAACTCAAAAACTAGACTTCGACTGTTCCTCTAGAAATTTGGCCGCTTCATCCATCCGAGGCAAGCCGCCTCTCGTTCCAGCTTTCATGACCTTAAGGGCGGCAACGGCGCTTCCCAGTGAAACGGCCCTCTCCAGAGGCCATTCTCTGATCAGACCGGTTAAGAAGCCAGCGTCAAAGGCGTCCCCTGCGCCCGATGTGTCCACGGCTTTAACCTTGAGAACAGGGGTTCTGAAGCTGCGGCTTGGGGTGGTCACTTGATGGAAGCTCTTCCCTCTGATGACCACGATGTCCGGGCCAAAGGCGAGAACCCTTTCAGCGGTCACGTCAACAGCTCCTCGGCCAACGATGAGCGAGGCTTCCTTCAACGTCGCCAGAAAGATGTTAGCAAGATCCAGGGCTTCTCTTTGCGTCTCAAGGAATCCCTTTTTGTCTTCCCAGAGCTCTGCCCTCATGTTCGGATCATAAGAGACTGAAACGTCGCAGTCTTTAGCGATCTTGAGAGCCTTGAATACGGCATCGCGCGTCTCGTTTCTTCTGAGCAGAGACTCGGAGAAATGCAGCATCCTCGATTGCGCAATGTACTCTTCCTCTATGTCCTCAGGTCTAAGCATTGCCTCTGGATCAGAGTAGCC
>CAYRBK010000036.1:0-8423 GCA_964422605.1 uncultured Candidatus Bathyarchaeia archaeon
GCCTACCAGTCTTCTCGTCTTAGGCGAGTTTGCAGCCAAATATATCGGGATGCTTGGCTTCTGAACCAGCGGCACTTGTATGAAAGCCTTCGAGAGTTTGAAGATCTCCCCATCGTAGTCAATGATCTCCCCTGTCCAAAGCCTGCGGAGAACCTCAACGGTTTCCTTCATACGGGTAACACGCTTGTCCCACGGTATACCGAACGGATCGACATTCATAGCCTCGCCTGCCCCCAGACCTAGGATCGCCCTTCCTACTGAGATTTGATCCAAGGTGGCAACTGTCTGCGCCAGTACGGCGGGATGCCTCCTGTATGGGTCAGTGACCGATGTTCCCAGTGTCACGTTTCTTGTCTGCACCGCAAGCGTTGAGAGTAGGCTCCAAGCCTCAAGAGAGATGCTTTTGAAGTTCTCCAAGATTACGTGGTCCGGAACCCAAACGGAGTCGAACCCCAGGCGGTCTGCCAAAGTCGCATGCTCAACCATCTTTTGATATGCGGAAGGCTTGACCATGACACCGAACTTTGCCATAAAATCCGCCCCTCAACCTTCCATCGTATGTGATGGGGCAGGAATTATAAGAATAGCGGTCTTCCAGTGCGGAGCGTGAACGGGATCACCGGCTACCGTTCCAGAAGAGCCTTGTCTGTCCCATTGTCTTGATGTTCAGAGGTCTGATTGTCACAATGATTGGGAAGTCCTTCACTACCTTCCCCAGTACAAGGCAGTGGTGCGGCGGCAGGTCTCGGACTAGGGATACCGCGGTTTCAGCGTCAACCCTGGCTGCCCTAGAAACTGTTTCGAGGTCGTGCTCGTTAACGAAGTTCAAAAGGAAGATGTTGTCCGCTTGGCGGTATATGTTCTCGTGAATCGTGTTCGGCTGGTTGGTGATGAACGTTGTGAAGAGTCCAAAATGCCTCATCCGTGTAACCACATCGTCCCAGTATGTCTCCCTGAGGTAAAGGTGGGCTTCCTCAGCGAAAAGGAAGACAGCTCTGATCTTCCATTGCGAGAGGGTCTCTTGAAGCTTTGCCAGAACATACTCAACAACCATCTGACGATCCGTCGGCGAAGTGTCGCTTAGGTCTATTACTACCGCCCCGCCACCGCTGCTTTCGGTCTTTCTTAACAGTCCTTCAAGGTCTATGGCTTCAGCCATGTTGTCCGTGAAGAAGCCTGAATGAACCAGCGCATAGTAACGGGAGAACATGGCGTCGCGGACATGCTGGTTGCACTGCCACCTCTTGATAGCTTCGCCCAGCTCGTGCAGTGTAAGCATGCCTTTCTCCTGCAGGAACCGCCATATGTGCCGGAACTCGCGCGCTGAGGTTCCAGGTAGGTCAAGGGCATAGGTGAGCATTCTCATGATGACGTAAAGGTCTGTCTGGTACAGGGTTACCTTGAAATCTTTGCTAGGCGAAAGCACGTGAGTCCTATTGTAGTACTCGTTTTTCTGTTCGTCCGCTTTCAGACCAAGGTTTATGTATTCGCCATTCAGATCCAAGACGACAACGGTGGCGCCGTGTTCAACCAGACCCAAGACTAGCAGCTTTGAGAGATGAGACTTGCCAGTGCCCTTCTTTCCCGTGATCAAGTTCAGCTTTCCATCGAGCTCAGATGCGTCTATCAGAATCGGCGACGACTCTTGGGTAGTCCCAAGGCTTATGGGACGCTCCTTTGCGATCTTTGCCAGTTCCATGAGTGACTCCGTTGGCAATCGGCTTATCTTTGAGTGGGTTCGCGAGGGAAGCCAGGAATTCTCCAGCCTAAGTCCGTCTTCTGCAACTGTCCCATATATCTTGCAGACAAGTAACCGCGCATCTTGAATGTACAGTATATGCGACATAATGTCCAGCGGATCGACATCCTCACCCGAAGTAGAATCCTCGGCGGCGGGCTGACGGAGAAATTCCTCCATAACGCCCGGCACATTGGCAAACTGTATGTCTATGACTTGCGCGATCAGAGCCTTCTGGGCTTTTCTGTCCTCTATGATGAGGTATCCTCCCTTCTCCACATCCTCGTCGGGGAAGCTCAAAATTTGGATTGTGTTGCCAGCCTTCTTTAAGAGCCTCATCTCTTCTAGTCCTCGTAGCCCGTTCCAAAAGGTCCGAAGAGAGTCTTGCGGATGTTGCACCGCGGGACTACCTTCAGCCCGTACTCCGCCGCTAGGAAGCTCTGAATGCCCAGAACGTCATTCGCTGTGAAAGTTGAGTAGATGTGAGCCAGACGAAGGGTCTCAGGATAGCCTTGAAACATCAGTTCATTACCGAGAAGCCTCTCAACAGCCTTTATGCAGTACTCGCGGGAAAGCGCTCTGTCAATGTCCAACCGGAACGAGTATCCACCTTCAGCCAGTTTTGCCGCGAAGATCCTGCCCAACAGAGACGTAGTCCTTGATATGGACAATGGGAGATTCTCAACTTCTAGAAGGCAGGGCGGCTTCTGGTTTAGAGCTAGGTCAGTTATCTTCCAGCCCAGAAACCTTATTGTGGTCGCCTTGGAGAAGGCTAGAACAGAATTGGAGTTTCTCCGGGCAACTCTCAATATGTGAGAAATCGCGCTTACCGGATTTCCGGGCATTCCTGCGGTTAGGGACCCGTCCCACAGGATTATGCTTCTGCTGCTCGCAAAGGAGACGCCTGCCTGAATCCATCTCTCCACCAAGCTGCACAGATGGTTCTGAGTTTCAACAGGGGTTGAAGGATCCACGCTATGACCAGAGGATGCGTCAAGCCTCGGTTCGCCTGGAGCTTCTGATCTGCTTATCTCGGTAACATGGAATGGGAAAGGTCCGAGACGGACATACTGATAGTGCTGTTTCTCGTTCCATACGATGGCGCCCCTGATTGCGCAGATGCTTCCAGTCTCGGTCTCTCCGACCCTTATGCTTGAGACATCTATGCCAATCACCGTAGTTCCGTCCTTGATAGGCTCTAAAGGCGTCAGCAAAGTTGAGAAGGCTTTGCCGTGTAGGCGTATGGGGTCACTGGATATAGGTCTCTCCGCGGCGAACGATGGGAATTCGGCTTCGTAGGGCTGGAAGTGTTTCCCCTTTATGCTCTGCATGGAGTTGAGGCTTAAGTCCATAAGCCTCCTTGGGAAGCCTGTCTCTTCGAAGACTTGAGGAAAATTATATCTTGATCTTGTTGCATAGTGTAGTTGCTCAATCACCAATATTCACCAATTTACAATTTAACTGCGGTGTCGGTATATAAATGTTGCGCATGTACAACTTGAGCAATTCAATAAACAACATATGCAACAATATGCACAAAGGCATATGACGGACAGTGAAGATCAATGTCTGAAAAAAAAGAGACGGGATCCAAGACAGAGAGACCTCCAGTGCGCATAACCATGAAAGTCGGCAGCATGGAGTTCGAGATTGAGTGCAGGGAAGACCAAGTCCAAGAGATTGTGCAGAAGATACTCTCCACAGTATCTGAATACGCGAACAAGCCTATGCCCTCCCCGGCTGAGAGTATCCCCACCCCAACCCGAGCTGAGACCTGCCGAGGCATACTCGAGAGGATCTGGAAGGAAGGATGGTTCGTTGAACCTAGGTCTCTGAACGACATCCACGGGGAGATGACGAGGATCGGGTATCACTACGACCGGACCGCCGTTGCACATGCCCTCCTTGACCTCGTTAGGGATGGACTGCTAACCCGAGAGGGAAAGCCCCGGAGATACGTCTACGTGCAGAAACGACCGCCAAATGCCGGGTAGTCAGAACCTTCCTCAACTCAGGATGCTAGAGGTGGGCGGACTGAAACCCAGAGCCATGAGGGGCGGCGAACCTGAAGAGGCTCCTGTCCTGGTTCTTTCCCATTGCATCCTTGACCGTTCCACAAGGTGGTGGCAACCCGGAAAGAGCATCGCGCAGAATCGAGGACCTGTAAGTCAGGTTATCGAGTTTCTTTCTGCACGAAATGTTGGCGCGGTTCAGCTGCCATGTCCTGAGTTCAGCTTCTTCGGAAACCCGCGAGCTCCCGCGACAAAGAATGAGTACGAGAGCTTGCCCGACTTCCGGTCGCATTGCGAGAACCTAGCTAGGGATGCCGCTCAGCAACTGAAAACCTTAACCGCTATGGCCTGCAACCCGAAGATCAGGATATTGACCGTCATCGGCGTGGAGCGTTCACCATCATGCGGTGTAGAGTTCACACCACGCACTGTGAATGGCGAAACCCAATACGTGAAGGAAAAGGGACTTTTCATCGAGTTCCTGAAGAAGAAGATGAGGAATCTGGGTTTGACGATGCCTTTCTTGGGGTTGGATATGCGTAGACCCGAAGAGTCTGTCAAAAGACTAGCCCATCTTCTAAATAACATTCGCGGGGAATGAGGAAGGCTATCTTCATGCTAAGCTGAGTTCGGTTTCACCGTTGACGGCCTCAGCTCTTTCACAGTGTCTTCTGTTTTTCTTATGCCTAGGGTAGTTATGCGATATTCTCCTTCCGCAGTTTTCTCGACGAGACCATCTGAAGTCAAGCGCGGTATCTCATTTGATATGGTTTTCCGCGCTTTTCCCGTAATTTTCGCGAGCTCAACGGAAGAAAGGGTCTCTTTGGGTGCTATCCCCAGCTTTCTCCCAATGTACGACCCCAGAAGGGCTAGGCAAACCGCATCCCTAGCCGACAGATCGAGTCCCGCCGCGGAAACAGGTCCTTCCGAAGTAATCTGCACGAAGCCTGCCAGTTTCTCCGCCAGTTCGACAAGGTTTGGCGCATAGGTGATCTTCTGGACTACTTCCAGACTGGGATATATCTGAGCGAAGAAACGGACGATCGCCTCAAATACTAGGTTAATGTCGCCCTCAAAATCCGCCTTCGCTTCGCCGAACTCGATATGTACTCGAAGCCTCTTCTGTTCGCTCATGTTAGGGCTCCTCTCGAGGCTTTATTCTTGGCAGTATCTCGTCGAGAAAGGCTTTCACGCCTAAAGTGGTGATCCGGTACTCTCCACGCCCGATCCGTTCAACCCATCCTAGGCTAGTCAGCTCGCTCAACCTGGCGCCCACTGTTCCCGATTTCCCTCCGGTCAGCGTCATCATCTCGCCAGACGTAAGGGAGTCTCTCTCCAGTCTGCCTGCAGCGCGTCCGACATAAGCCTTGATGAGATGCAGCGTTATGATGTCTCTTTCTCCAGATATCTTTTCTCGGGGGACAGTTACGACAGGTCCTTCGGGCGCGAAAGCTATCAGCCCCTTCACGCTGTCAAGTAGCCTTTCTAAGTCAACCGTCAAGGTCAACCCCGAAAGAAGCTCGTAAGCTGGAAGAATCTTGCCGATGAAGCTCAACAATGACCGGATAACGTCGTCTGGCTTTCCTCGGAATGTTGCTTCTATATCCCCGTACTTCACCAAGACCTCAAGATTCGCTTCCTTAACGCTCATGTGAGTCCTCCTTCCTCAGACTTTCGCCATCTCTTACTCGGCTCGTGTCAGTCATTCGCAGAGTGGCCCGGCTTCATCTCCGTCTGCGCGTCCACAGGATTCGTCCGTAGCCGCAACGATCTCGGATCGCTGCCGTTCTTGTAATATGCACCATAATTTAAAAGATTTGCCACATAGACACGTTCTTCAATGCAGAAGATCGCAACATCTTAAGAGGTCTCTATGTTTTTATATGCTTGAGGAAGAATAGAGATACGGAGCGAAGGCAAGATTGGATGTGCCCAAATCTTTTCCCCGGCGTTTGAGTTTCCCAAAGCTCTGCGAAATCCTGGTCGCGTATCTGAACGCTGGCGGGGACAAGGAATACGTCGGCGTCAGTGAAGTAGTGAACAAGTCAGACATCACACTTCACAATATCAGCCGCAACAACAACTTCTTGAGAAGCTGGGGCTTCATCGATGAAAACGAGAAGGAGCCGGGAAAGTACCGGATGAGCCGAGAAGCCGCCGAGTTCGCCTATGCTTACAGGATCGATCCAAACGGAACACCCACAAGGGACTTGCTAATGAAGTTCTTATCAAAGGACGATGTTCTAACGAAGTTTGTCGAAAGGACTGAACGGGAAAACCTTACTCGGAACGCAATTCTAGTGGAACTTCCGAGGGTCATAGGTGATCTGAGGGCGGACAAGGTTGGGGTCAATGCCTTCCTAGACATGATTTCCTACGCTTTCCAGATCAAAGGGATATCTGCGCCCATGCAACCCGCAAGACCTGCCAAAGAACCGGTGAGAATGGCTAAGCCGTCTAGGGAAGCTTCGCGGTCCATTACGAGGTTTGAGGTGCCACATCCCGGAGCCAGCTTCTCAGTGAACCTGACGATTAGCCCAGACATTTCGCCTGAAAGACTAAAGGAATACATAAAGGCCATGCTGGAAGCCTACGACGAACACAGCCAAGAGAAAGCATCTGAGAAGAAAGAATAGGGGAAGTCTTTCATAATGCTCGTTATTGATGGTCATCTCGACTTGGCTTTCAACGCCCTTTCATTGAACCGAGACTTGGCTCGGAGCATCTCTGAAATTCGGAAAACGGAGGCTGGCATGACCGGGAAGGGCAGAGCCATGAACACGGTGGCTTTCCCCGAGATGCGCGAAGGTGAGGTCGGAATTTGCTTGGCAACCGTATTGGCTCGGCTCATCACAGACGGAGTATCGGAGAGCTATAGCAACCCAGCAATCTCCTACGCCGTTGGGCAGGGACAACTTGCCTACTATCGTGTCCTCGAGAAGCAGGGGCTTGTCCTAGTGATTGAAGACTTGGAAGCTCTGGAGGCTCATATTGAGGTGTGGCGAGAGTCGCCAGACGAAAATGCTCCTTTAGGCTTCGTCATCTCGATGGAAGGGGCAGACGCCATCACGGACCCAGCCAACCTTAAAACTTGGTGGGAAGATGGACTCCGCGTCCTAAGTATCGTGCACTATGGGGTGAACGCCTACGCACACGGCACTGGAACAAGAGGAGGGCTCACATTTCTTGGGCGGGAGTTGTTAGAGGAAATGGATTCCTTGGGCATGGTTCTCGATGTCACCCACTTATCCGATGAGAGCTTCTGGGAAGCCCTAGACGCCTTCAGCGGCTCAGTCATTGCCAGTCACAATAACTGCAGGGCACTTGTGCCTGGAGATCGACAGTTCTCAGACGAGCAGATAAGAGCCTTGGTCGAGCGAGAAGCCGTGATAGGCGTGGCTTTCGACGCGTGGATGCTGTATCCCGGCTGGGTCAAAGGGAAGACGCCGAACACCGTTGTGGGAATGGAAGCGGCAGTGGACCATGTTGATCACCTACATGAACTCGCAGGAGACAGCCGCAACGTGGGAATCGGAAGCGACTTGGACGGTGGATTCGGAAAGGATCAGTGTCCCCACGACTTGGACACGATAGCAGACCTGCAGAAGATTCCTGACATGCTGAAGCGGAGAGGATATGCTGATGAAGATGTTGAGAATGTCGTGTGGAGAAACTGGCTTCGGCTCTTCCGCAAAGCATGGTCATGAGAACGCCGGACACTGGCGCAGAAGCGGCTCGGTCTCAATGTCTGTCTTTGACACGTGAGTGGTGCATATCCTCTAATACATTTTCCCTCTCGCTGCGATATCCCAAACTGCCTCCACCACGCCATTCCTCAAGCAGTAGTACCTGCCATGAAGGTTCACAGTTGTACAGCAGTGACTTGGAATAAGCTCTATCTTGTCCCCTACTCCCAAATCCAGGTCCGACTTATCAAGCTTCAGTATCCCGTGCTCTTCGCTTAGGCTTTGAAGTGTGATCCCTTCAACCCCTTTCACTTCAGGCATCCCGAATTCTTGGCTTATCTCCTTCAATCCCGCGTCGACGACGGCCCTATATGATCTAGGTCTACTTATGACGGTAGTAAGTAAGGTTAGAGCACACTCAAAGTCCAGACCCTCAAGCTTCCTATACGTGGTGTCCATGAAAACGTAGGAGCCAGCCTCAACCTCGGTTATGCCCGGATACTCGCCAGTGATGTTATATGTGCCTGTTGACCCGGCGCTTACAACCTCAATATCAACTCCGGCATCCTCAAGCAGTTCTCGGGTTTCCACCAAGAGTCTATTCCGTGCATTTGCAGCCTCCTTCCTCTTCGCGAAGTCTGGAATATTGAAGAAGGGTCCCTCATAGCCCAAGAGGCCTATGAGATTGAGCCCTTTGAGTCTGAGGATCTTCTCTGCGAATTCGACAGTTGGCTTCCCAGGCTCAACGCCGCAACGGTTGATGCCGACATCAACTTCGATAACAACGTTCTGTTTCGCCCCCTTTCTAGCCGCGGTCTCTGATGTTGCCTTTGCGACCTCCAGATCGTCAACGGCCACGGTAACGTTCCCGAGGTCTGATAGGCCGACTAGCCTTCGGATTTTGGAGGGGCTGACGACTTGGTTTGTGATCAAGACGTCGTTGACTCCGGAGGCGACCATTACTTCGGCTTCGCCCAGCTTCTGGCA
>CAYRBK010000036.1:8523-16807 GCA_964422605.1 uncultured Candidatus Bathyarchaeia archaeon
AGATCTGGAGAAGATAGTGGACGCTGGGAGGCTTGCTGCATCTGGCCACAACCGGCAACCGTGGGATTTCATCGTGGTCACAGACCGCAAGATGATCGACAAACTTAAGATCGCCGCCCAATGGATGGACAAAGCTGGAGCCATAGTGGCGGTTGTGTTAGACCCTTCGGCAGAGTTCTGGCTTGAGGACGGATCGGCAGCCGTCGAGAATATGCTGATAGCCAGCACGGCGTTGGGCTACGGGTCCTGCTGGTTAGAAGGCGACACATTGCCTCTAGAGCAAAAGCTGAAAGCCATTCTTGGCGTCCCAGAAGATAGGAGGCTGCTCACCCTTGTCCCTATAGGGGTACCGGCGGAGTCGCCGACCAAACAGAAGAAGCCATTAGAAGAGGTTATCCATTGGGAAAAGTGGTAACAGGCTCGCCCTCTATTGCTTCGGAAGTTTTTTCCTGAGGATTTGGCTGACCGTCTCAGCGTTCACCTTTCCCCGATACTCTTTCATTGCGAGACCCATGAGGAACCCGAAGGCCTTCGCTCCCCTTTCCTTCACGAGGTCGCTGTTCTTCTCAATAAGTCTGTCTACCGCTGATTCGAGCTGCTCCTGCGAGATCATGGCAAGACCCAGAGACCCAATAGCCTCGACGGGCTTCGCATCCATGTGCTCCGAGAGCCACTTCACGATCTCAGGTATTGCTTCCTTCGATGTCATCTCAGAAGCAACGAGCCTGAAGACGTCAACTATCTGATCCCCTGTCAGCCCATCAATCTTGACACCGTCCCGCCTAAGTGCCTTGAAGGTTTCAGTAAGCGTCGCAGCAATAAATGTGGGCGATACCTCGGTCTCCTCGACTATCACCTCGAACAAGTCTCCATGCGGCGAATCTAGAAGCTGAGTCGCAAGCTTCTCATTAAGGCCATACTCACTCATCAACCGACGAACCCTTTGCTCTGGAGGCTCAGGAAGGCGTGAGCTTATCTGCTTGACGTACTCGCCCGTCACCTGAATTGGGGGCACGTCGGTTTCCGGGTACATCCTTGCTGCTCCGGGTCTGGGTCTCGTGTACCGAGTTGTGCCATCAGGATTACCTGCACGGGTTTCCTCGGGGACTCCTTTTAGGGCTTCTTTGGACCTTTCGATCACGGCTCGAAGGGCGTCTGTCGCGTTTTCTTCGACATCCGCAACTATGACAACTGCATCTTCGAGTCCTGCCTTCACTAGTCCCTTCAGTCTTTCCAACTCGTCCTCAGTTGCGCCATAGGATAGGAGCTCATCGGTGTGCAGGATGCCCCCTACCCTACCCCAGAACCGCGCTCTATCAGCAATCTCGGTTCCGAGCCTTAAGCCGGGCACCAGCTCCTTCCCCAAGAACCCGGCAAATTTCGGCAGCCTTACGGCTAGGACGTTTCTGCCTTGGCTTATGGCTTTTCTGATGAGGCGACAGTTGGTCTCCGCGAAGGCTGTCGTAGCATCGACGAACTCTTCTTTTACTCCGTCCTCTTTCAGCCCGCGTTTCTTCAGTTCGTCTCTCATCTTGAGGAGGCTGAGTTGGCGTTGAACCTCGTATTCGACAGCCTTCGAGAGGAGTTCAAGTTCCTGGACGCCTTTTATCTCGACCAAGGCGCCTTCTCGGATCGATATGTTCAAATCTTGGCGGATCGTTCCCAGACCTCGCTTAACCTTTCCCGTAGCCCTCAAGACCTTTCCGATTGCTAGGGCTACCCTCTCCGCCTCTTCAGGTGAATGGATAACTGGCCCTGTGGTAACTTCGACCAAGGGTACGCAGAGTCTGTCGATTCGGTAGCGGACCGTAAGGTCCTCTGCCCCGGTCTTTCGAGCCGCGTCTTCTTCGAGGCTTATGTGTTCTATCGGAATTCGTTTTCCGTCAACTTCGATTAAGCCATTAAGCGCAACGACGCAGGTTCTCTGGAAGCCCGTCGTATTCGACCCATCTATGACAATCTTACGCATGACATGAACCTCATCCACAGGCTTTGCCCCCATCATCAACGCAATCGCAAGCGCTGCGTCTAGGGCTTCCTGGTTTAGGCTGTGTGGGGGTTCTTCGTCCATCTCAACGAGGCATGAGGTTCTGCTGTCAGCTTCATAGAGTATTCTGACGCCCTTCTGGAACTCGAAGTAGGCAGCGGGGTCAACCTGGCCCAGCTCACTCTGAGTCGGCCTAAGCCTTCTCAAGAAGGCCATTTCAGGTTCATCTTTGAAGAGCTCCGGCTTGCACGCGCAGAAAAGCTTCTCAGAGGTTGCGAGCTGCTGGTGACACTCCAGCCCCACTTTGAGGCCTATCTTGGTATAGTCACAGGAAAATTGTGCATCACTCAAGACCTGAAACCGCCAGTTGAAACTCTGCCCATGGGTCTATAGAGATCTTGCCGATTTTAAGCTTTCTACAAGTGTCCACAATCAACTCAGTGGTCAGACTTTGAAGATCCAGACAAGCGGTGCGTTTCCAGCCTTCACGACATATGCAAGCGAGCCTTTGCTTTGGATGTGCTCCCAAAGGTCGAGAGCTGAGCTGGGTGAGCCCCACGCTGTTCTGTCTGGCCATACAAAATGCTGAAGATAGAAGCCCTGGAAAACCACGTATTCCACTCCGTACGAAGCAAGGTCGCCAGGCGAGACATATCCGAGTATCCTGAGGTCGCTTCTGTGGAACTCGTTGAAGGCAGCCGTCTCACCTATGACAGAGATTGTGGCGTCGGGGGATGCAACCTCGTTGATATACTTGACGGCTTCGCCTAACCCTTCAGCCCAGAAGGAAGACTCAAAAGTATTGAGGATTCTTGCGCTGTCTCCCGCGAGCTCATTGAAGTATGCGATCTCCAGAGGCCTAACTGACACTGTCGCTTGCATTGATGGAAGGAGAAGAGCAGCGAAAACCAAGACTTTGGCAGCGGAAGAAAGGCTAATGTGGTGCCTAGTTCGTTCACTCAATGATCTCTCCTCTTCCTGCGGTCTCGCGATTTGCGCGAGCCATGAGGCTGTATGATGAGCTCCTAGAGCCGAAAGAATTGCCACGGGCGGAAACAGAATAAGTATGGGTCTCAAGGCGTCGTATGGCTGTTGGTAAGTCTGTACCACCAGAGGAACCGCGAACCAAAGGGCTACGAGAAGCAGGGCTTGGCCTGAACGCTGGCGAGTACCGGAGCTGAGGAGGAGAGCAACGCCCACAGAAAAGAAGAGGAGAGTCGGAAGGGGCGTTTTGACAGCAAGAAAGTAGAGGTAATAGTATGGAGGCGGATGCCAGATAACGCTTCCTTCAAAGAACTCTTCGTGACCCCAAATCCTAAAGCGATCCGCGTAGGTCAACACCCCGTCCGGTCCGAGAAGCCTGCTGCCAGTATCAATCCACAGCCAAGGCCAGAGGGCGATGAACAGTATGGCGCCGATCATCAGGTAGAGGAGACAAGCCAGGAGGAGTCTTGGGTACCGCTTTCTGAGCCTGTCAACGGTGCTGAGAGGCCTACTGCCAAACCTAGCAAGAAGCCAGACCAGAAGCACAAGTAGCGCTATGAAGCCTGACACCTTGGCAGAGCCTGCAAGGCCAAAGAGAACAGCGGATGAAAAGATCCATGTGGCGCTTCGACCCTCAACCCCTCTATGGAACGTCCAGATCGAGGCGCAGGTAAGGAAGGTCACGGGAAGGTCTAGGCTCACGTATCTTGACATACCGTAGAAGAAGGGCGTCGATGCTAGAAGGACGGCTGACAATGCTCCCACGGTCCTGTTGAACGCCCTACTGGCAAAGGCGTAGGTTACCGCGACCGTCAAAGCTGCCATGATTGATGAGGCGATCCTCGCTCCAAAATAGGGGCTCCCAAGTGAAGGGGTCAACAACAAGGAGAAGAAACCATACACGTACTTTGCGAGGGGAGGGTGCTCGTGATTCCAAGACCAAACATAGCCAAAGAAGTCCCCTAGGGATAGGGCTTCTGCATATGCTCGGCCCGCGTGGACATAGACAGGCTCATCCCAGCCAATATCAGATGTTCCTGATCCCGGAAGAAACACAACTAGAGCTGCAGCTGTCACAAGGCAGAATTCCACAATCCACCTTCTTTCCTCCTCTGAGGGAGCTCTGCGTTCTACTTCTTCCACTGCTCCCAATGATCTCCAGAAGCCGATACGATATTCCTCATACCGCTTCAACCGATGCTTTCCCATAGTATAGGAGTGCACGCCGTGGGGGAGTTCGTTGATCCTCAGCCTTTCAAGCCTCTCAGACTTGACAAAATCGAGGGAAGACCATTCAGCGCGGCATGATCTGCATTGGACACTGCCTTTGATGACGCTGGTGACCATGTAACCTAAGTCAGAGCCGCATAAGGGGCACTTTGGCAGGGCTTCGGCCATCAATCTTTCGATTTCTTTCTCAGTTACCATGGCGTCATCTGAATTTCATCTGATGGTCCTAGGTATTTAAGAGTGTGCTGCACAGCTTCAGCCTCACTAAGCCGGATGTACGCACACGCTTTTCCTGATTTCCATAGACCCGGCTCAAGGCTGCTATTCAGTCCTCTTTTGAGTACTCGATTACGAGTTTCATCGAATGTCTGAAAAGCCTTCTTCGGTCTTGTTTCGCAAAATTGGGCTGAATTTTGGCTTAGGGCACGTTTTCCGAAGTCCACGGAAGTTCTCTGTTGGCAGGAGAAGTCTCATTATTGAGTACATGAGTGCAGTCTTGGTCAAGTATCTGATAGTCAGAATCCCGAGATCACATACCAGCCTAATGAACGCTATGCCGCATAGGTTCCCTATGACTGAGCATTTGAGATTAGCCCCGATAGCCAGCACTGAACAATCTATTCTTCTTTTCCAGCCAGTACTGTCTCGGGCGGCGGGATTGGCTCAACGGTTCTCGCCGAGATTTCGTGGGCTATGTTTGTCGTGAGAAGTGTTCTGATTTTCTCGACGTCTTTCGTCTGTCCGAGGCTCCACATGAGCTTCACAAGAGCCGTTTCAGCCAGCATGTCTTCCAGAGGGACAACTCCCATCGCCAAGAGGTCTCTGCCGTTGGAGTAGACGTTCATGTTTATGCGCCCCCATATGCACTGAGGCGCCATAGCCACGACTACGCCGGCCTCGACTGCTTCCCGGATGGAAGAGAAACATTCTCGTCGCACATGACCTAAGCCAGTTCCCTCAAGTACGAGACCTTTGTATCCCTGCTCAACATGCCATTTGACAACCTTCGGGTCCAAACCTGGAAAAAACTTCATGAGCGCAACCCTTCTGTCGAAGTCAGGCTTCAACACGAGCTTCCTCTCAGAGTCTCTGGGCAGGTAGTCTTCCGTCAACATTGCCACTTCTCCATTGAGAACCCTTGCCACCGGCTTCGCGTTCACGGTCTTGAATGCGTCCCGTCTGCTTGTGTGACACTTCCTGACCTTGGTTCCACGGTGGAGAACAACGGCCTCGTCAGACACAGTCTCGTGCATAGCAACAGCGACCTCGGCAAAGGGAGCCTTAGCTGCGGCTAGAACAGCCCCGATCAGATTTGCCGCCGCATCTGAGCTTGGCCTATCCTCGGACCTTTGGGCGCCCACAAGTATTGCTGGAACAGGCAGGCTCTGCAGGGCGAAGCTTAGAGCCGCAGCCGTGTAGCCCATCGTGTCTGTCCCATGGGTCACGACGACCCCTTCAGCCCCGTTTTCAATATGTTTTGCTACAGCCCTAGCCGTCTCAGACCAATGCTTCGGAGTGAGGTCTTCGCTGAAGACGCTGAAGAGTATCTTGGTGTCTATCACAGCTATGTCTGAGAGTTCAGGGACGATGCTGTAGAGGTCGCTTGCTGAGATTGCTGGTCGAACCGCACCGGTTCTGTAGTCTACTCGGCTGGCTATGGTTCCTCCAGTGCTGATGATCGTAACGTTCGGTAGGCCCGGCTTCTGCGTTGGCGGCGGTGGAGGAACGAAAGACGGCTTCGCCTTAGCGCCTACCCTCTCGACCCTTGTGGAAGGTGTGGCTTTAATCCCGATGTTGTAACCCGACTTAATCTTGATCACGATATGTTTCTCATCTCCGTACTCCGACCTCGGTATGAGAACGCCTTCGTAAGTCTCCCCGTCCTTCGTGACCCGTATGAGATCCCCAATCTCCGCCTTAGCCTTTGCTAGAGCCTTTAGGACTTGACCTTTATAGCCGAGAAGTTTCTCGCTCAACACTCATTCTCCCAATGCCAAGGCTCCACACGTTGGTGAGATGACGTCATCAAACTGCTTCGTGTACACTGGTATAAAAGGCTGATGTAAAGCTGTCCAGTCGTAATGCCGAAAAGGATCAGTAGAGCCTGCTGCCACGGTATATTGCTTTGGTTTCAGAAGCGACTGAGTATGATATCTCTTTGAGGAAAAGTGGGAATAGAGGATTATGAGGCAATCTGGGCTGTTGAGGTTTGCAGAGCCCGCTTACTCGACGATCCGGTAGACCTTGTCTCCTTCCCTCACTCTCTGCTCTACCTTCAGGCCTATGCTTTGTCCACGTGATGCGGAAGGCACGTTTTTATGTTCTATCTGCATGGAAGCAACTGCCTGTTCCAGGTCTGTGGTGGAACCTTGGATGAGGATTCTGTCGCCAACTGAAAGCTTGCCAATCAGTTCTATCACTGCCACCCCTATCTTCGTGAAATAGTGGGTAACCACGCCGACCTCCTTCAATTCCCTCTCAGACATTTGCATTCACCGTACGGTTCAAGAATTGGTGGACTCTGCTTAAATCGTTTTTCTTCAAAGACCCCGAATTCCGTTCCTGCTCAAGCGATGATGCGCAAGCAGATTTTCCGCAGCCGTGTGCCAGCTAGGAGGCGGATTTCTAGAAACGGGCTAGGACTTGAAGGTTCCGGTACTGTTCGACAAACTGGAGGCCCTTTTGTGTCGTCCTGAGTGTATTGCCAGAGTCGAGTTCTCTTTGGATCAGACCCTGTTCCTCAAGTCTGCCTAAATAGTCTTTGACGATCGCATGGTTCAAGTTTGCCTTGTAGACGATGTGTGTCTTCCTAGCTCCTTTGGTGGCAATCTTGAGTATTTCGGCGGCTATCTCTAAGTAGCTTCTTCTTTCCACGCGTGATTCCTCCCAGTCTGGTTAGGCTTAAGTACTGTCTCTGCCCTGCGCCGCTCTGTATACAGCTTTTTGATCAGAGAGGCAAGCAATTCGGCGTCGAGTTCGACTTCGTCCACATTTCTTGTCATTTTCGGGTCCCTTCTTGACCTACTATCTGTACCAGACCTTCTCCGGAAATGTATTTAAGCCTATTCTGACGGAAATGGAAGGGATTTTCCAAAAATGGAAAAGCGGAACCCTATTTTCTCCACTGAAGGGAACAATTCTACTAATCTGCGATTCATATTTCAGCTCTAGACCTCTGCCCACCCAGAACCAGAATATGCTATGTCGAACTGGACTATCTGGAGGTCGGAACGGTTCTGGTACCCGCCAAGGAGGACATGAATGGGTAATGAAGGGCCTTGGACCAGCAAATTCAACCAAAAAGCTTAATATTTTTGCGGCATAAACGGTCTTATACCATTGGAAGAGGCGGGGGTGTCCGAGTGGTCAAAGGAGGCAGGCTTAGGACCTGCTGGCGTAGGCCTGCGCGGGTTCGAACCCCGTCCCCCGCACTTTTGCGTTAGTATTAACTCCATCGCGTTACAGTAGCTATTTATTTTCACGTTTCTTCTAGCTTATTGATGCTTCATGGAAAGCGTCGTCGAGAAACTGCAGAAAGTTGGACTCACAGAGTATGAAGCCAAAGTGTATCTCAGTCTACTAAAAGACCACTTGAACAGTGCAACAAAGCTTTCTGAAAAATCCGGCGTTCCTAGGACAAAGATCTATCAGGTTTTGGAGTCGCTGGAGCACAAGGGCTGGATACGAATCTATTCTGGAATACCGCTTCTGTTCAAGGCCGTTGACCCTCATGAAGTCTTCGAAAAAGTCAAGAAAGACTATGGTGAATTTCTGGAGTCGATTCAGGCGACGCTCAGTAAGGAGGCGATGGAGATGAAGGAAAAATTCGTGATACTGAAATTCGATGTTGGGCTCAGAGATCTGAAAGAAGAGATGAAGAAGGCCAAGACAATATGGATAAACAACGCAACAGCAGATTTTGTCAAAAAGGTGAGTGATGCGTTCAGTGAGGGCACAGAAGTGAGGGTTCTTCTTTTCCCTGGGGAAAAGAGAATCGATAGCAAAAATGTGCAATTTAGAGAGGCTGAAGTGAAGATTGTTTGCATGGTCCGAAACAAAGAGGTGCCATCGATGTCAATTACT
>CAYRBK010000037.1:0-15762 GCA_964422605.1 uncultured Candidatus Bathyarchaeia archaeon
GTCGTCATAGCCATCATATAGAGTATGGCTGTCACATCACATATATGCGTATCGGGTGAAGAATCAGGAAAATACGATCAGAGTGCCAGCAGTGCCGCGGCTTTTCTCAGTTGTTTCGTTACGGGGTCGACTTCGAGTCTTAGCCCCTCTAACGCGTCGACGCTGAGGACTTCTGCGTCGCTTTTCTCTGCGAAAACAACCATTCTCGTGGCTCTCTCATTCATGAATTCGATTAGGACTTCACCGATTCTTCTTTCAAGGAGCCTGCCGTCCATTGTTCTGAACTATCTGACGAACTTGGCTTCCACACTCAACCCCCGCAACGCTTCGTCTGAGACCCATGTGTATGTCGAGCCTGTGTCAACCAGAAGCTCAACCTGCTCAGATCCGGGCATGTCTGGGATGTAAAGCGTTGTCCTAGCCACTATGTGACCCAAGCATCATCACATCTATCTAGCTAGTGTGTCAAGTCCTATGTTAATTGGCTTGCTGGATTCTTCCATATGAGGTATGCTTTGGTCTGGGCTAGTACTGCGAGTCGGCTTATGACTTTGGCGAGGGTTTCAGCTGAGGCTTCGGTGATGAATCTGCCGTATTCTTCTTTTCTGACGTATGCCTTGCCTGAGGCTTTCAGCCTCTTGTAGTATCCTTGTGAGACTTTAAGAAGAACATCCCTAATCTTTTCCAGCTCTTCGCCGCTGAGGGCTCTTAAGCGGTTTAGGTTTGTCTCTTGGCTTGCTAGGGCATAGGTTTTGAAGCCTAACTCTCCAAGTTTCGTTACGGCTTCTTGCAGAGTTCGGTCTCCTCGGGTCTCAGCTACTCTTTGCATTCCAGCCTTCTCGAAGAAGGGGTTGTACCTTGCCATGACCGCGATGGCTTCCACATAACGCGTTCCAGCTAACGGAAGCGTCTCCTTCACGAGCCTTGCGCCTAAGCCTATTGTTCGGTATTTGGGGTGCAAAACAACCCTCGTGATTGTGCTCAGTTCATGCTTCAGCTTGCAGAACTCTGCCTTCAAGACTCTTCTTCTGCCAAACACGTTCGGCGGTGGGTGGCTGTAGACTATTACTCCGCAGAGCTCGTCTCCACGTTTCAGACAGAACACCTTGCGCGGCGACGGGCATCTGCCTGACCTGTAATGGAATTCAGCCAACTGCTTGTAGTCGTTCAGTGTTCCCTCCTCTATGCGTAGGCTTCGCGTTAAGCTGCAGGCTTCGTCAGGCTTATTCGGATGGTAGTTGACTTCCAGTCGTCTTCCCCAGCCTTTGTGAATGTGGACTGTAGGCGCAAGATCCTCGAAGAGATCCGTGTGCGTCGTGGCAACGATGACTGCTTTGCCCACCCGTCTGGCTTGTTTCTGGATGTTGAAGGCTACGATCTTGGCTGTGTCTCGGTCGAGGGTTGCGCAGAACTCGTCCATGACCCAGTATTGGCTTGGGGATTCGAGGAGTCTGGCGATTCGGTAACGATATTTCTGGCCGTCACTCAATTCCCGGTAACGCCTGACGAAGAGGTAGGCGTCGTTCAAACCTACGCGGCTCAGCAGCTCCAGTGCCTCGTCTAGGTTCCTTCCAACGGTTTCGACTATCGGCTTCTCTTGGTCAGGCTTCACATCGTCGATGTTGACGGCTTCTGCTCCAAGGTCTTTCTCCATCTCTCTTAGGAGAACTGATTTTCCGCTTCCCGATTCGCCTGTGATGTACACGATGTCTCGAGGTCCAATCTTGAGGGTGACGTTGTCGTATATGACTTGTTGGCGGAAATCGTCGACGCCTATGCCGAAGGCTTCCGCAACGCCGATGGTTCTAGGCGTGACCTCGGTCTTGACCTTGTACCTGATGTCTATGAGAAACTTGCCCTCTGTACGGTCGTAGGTGCGGGCGTATCTGGTTATGTGGAAAGACTCTTGGCGCCTCAACGTTGCCCCCACGCTCCAACTAGCCTGCCAGGTTCTTCGCGCTTCATCGTGGCAGCCCAAACTCCAAGCGCTAGGCTCCAAAGCATGTCGTCGTGGCTACTTTCTGGATGCGTGAACTGCAGGTGGCCGCTTTTGCTGTAGGCGTATTGTTGCTCGTTGATCTGTTGGCAGAGCCTCCGATCGTAGGGCATGCGGAGCCTGCCGTTTTCCATGGCGATCTTGAGACAGGTAAGCAGGTTCTCCTTGGTCTTCACGGTGAATGTTAAGCCTTCAGCCGGTACGCCTTGGTTCTTCAGCTCTTCGAGAACCGATTCGCCTACGCCTGTCTGGTCAACCTGCACATCTATGAGCTTGAACTTCTGGTTGGCTCGGGCGAGGTGTCCAATGACTTCTGTGTAGGCTGTCTCAAGCGGGAATTCGTACAAATATACGAACCTGATGCTCTCGCCTTCACGCTTAAGGATTGTGAGTGCGCTGTGGTCTTGGAGTTTTCCGAAGTCGCATCCTGCGTAGTATTCTCCCTCTGGGACATCTGTCTCTAGGCTGGCGTAGAACTCAAGGTTGGGGTCTATGGCTTGTCGTATCAGGTCTTGGGGGAAGAAGCTGTTCAAGGCTTCAACGAACTCCGCCTCGTACTCCATCAGATAGGCTTCCCTGGTCATGTTCGCCCTCATCTCTTCGAGAAACTCGCTCTTGATCAGGGGGCATTCGTCAGACTTGACCCTGTGGACGCTGTAGGCTGGGTTCATAAAGGCTCTGTAGAAGATGTGATCTTTACCCCAAGGCGTGCTCAAGAAGACTGCATACCCATCTGTAGTTGAGAGCATGGGGAAGATGATCTGCGTAATGACCTCTTCAGGCATGAAGGCTGCTTCGTCCATGATGCACATGTGAGCCGTGTAGCCTCTGAGCAGGTTCTCGCTGCAAGGCAGGGCTATGATTCGGCTTCCGTTCTCGAACTGGATCACGGTTCTTGTGGCTCTGACGACTTTGTTCCTTAGAAAGGCGGTTAGGTAGACAAACGAGGTTATCCGGTCGAACATTATCATGCTCTGGCGAAGGCTTGGACTCGTTATCAGAACAGTCACGTTGGGGTTTTCCTCTGTGAAGAACAATGCCTTCATCGCTATTGTCGTAGTCTTTCCCGTCTGGCGCCCCATGCATGCAACTATCCGTTTGCTCCTATCCTCTAGAAGGCTGGCTTGATATGGAAAGGGTTTGACGCTTAGAACCTTCTCGGCGAACGTGACGGGTGAAGTTGCCAGTTCCTCATGCTTCTCTCTAAGCGACTCTCGAACTTTGGCCTCAACTTCTTCAAGCCGCTTGTTGAGGTTTCTCTGTCTTCTTTTCTGCCTCCAACTGTGCCACTGTCGCCTCAAGCCTCTCAACACGGTTCTTCACCTCGCTGAACTTTTCAAGCTTGAAGTAGAGGTCGAAGTAAACCCGCGCCGAGCTGAAGATTATGCGGAAACGTTCGAGATCCTCTTTAGAGCATTGTGTTGCATCGCAGATCTTGTTGAAGGCGTCAACGAAACGCTTGACCATCGTTTCAAGGTCTATCATCTCAGCCTCTCTGATTTGAGTACTCAAAAGAGTTTTTGATTGAGTACTCAAATGAGCGCCAAGCCTCTGAATCTGATTTAGTACTGCTTTATAGGTCCTTCCAGGAAAGATCCGCGACCTGTAAATCTGTTCGACAGTCATGCCTTCCTTGACCATTTCTTGTAGAAGCTGGTTCTCAGCTTCTGTCCAACGTGATCCGCGACCCATTCTCTTAGCCTCCTATGCCTTCTTTCCGAAGAAGACTCCGAGGATTGTGCCGACCAGACCTGTCATCGCCGCGAAGATTTCACTGTTCCATCTGCCCAGAATAGCTAGATGAGCGATCTGAAGCGCTGTAAATGAAGCCAAGGAGATGATGGCGAAGGTTACGCCGTAGACGAGTTTGTCCGACGGCTCGACTTCCACGAGCATTGCTGATTCCCGGGGACCACTAGCAAGCGCTCTTCTTGTCAACGCCTTCCTGATCCATTTCTGCATGGTTCTTCGTCCTCTTTTTAATCGTCCTGCATCTGCCCGCGAGGAAGCTCTGGAAGAGCCGTTCAGCAACCTCTCTGTCGACTTCTGCTTTGTTGACCAGTACAACGTTTGCCGCCCAGGAGATGGGGATGCTCGTGTAGTCAACGTCGTAGACGCCGTCCGTGTACTTGAAGCTGTTCTGAGCCAGGATGATGTGCTTGCTCTTCTCGCCTAGGACGGCAATGAAGATGCCCCAACTCCTGACTGGAATGTCAACTCTAGTTCCGGTGGCGAGGCTCCTACCTATGCTGGCGTCAAACCACTCAACGCGAATCAGGTCGCCGAGCTCCACGCCTCTAAGCATGTTCGCAACTTTCCTGTTCATCTCTCCTCGGGTCCTCCATCCTCTTCCATCCTATCACCTTCCTCTCCAACTCCAGAGCGCCAGCGAGATGTTGGATAGCTTCCAGACCTTTCGGCGTTAACGCGTAGAGGCGACGGACACGTTTCATCTTTGGTTCCAGCTGGATCGCGACCAAGCCTTCCCGCACCATATGGTCAAGGATCAGCGTTATCCTGTTCCGGCAGACGTTGCTTCTGTACATGATCCGCGTCGGCTTCCGAGTTCCCCTCTCGATGGCGCGTAGGACGTCAAAGAATATCCTTAGGTCAGACCTCCTCATTCCAGCCTCCTTTCCTCTTCATCGTGGTCCCAAGGCGCAGGCGTCAGGCTGCCGCGACCTTTGCTGTGCACATAGGCGCTGTGGACGGTTAAGCCGAGGATGAAGCCGCAGACCATGGCGGCGAGAACGTTGAAGAACTCTATCACTGGCTTACGGGGCCTCCTGAAGTCTGACTGTGAAGAACCGTGTGAAGCTTGAAGCCTTCGCGCCTCTTGGATAGTGGACATCCACGCCGAGAATGTAGACATAGGTGCCACTTACCTGGTGGAGGTTGCCTTCATCTATGCTGAAAGAGACTTTCTCGCCCAGCTTTGCTTTATCCTGAATATGCTTCGCCGTACTGGCACTCCAAGCCACATTGTTCTCGTAGCATCGGAGGGTCCAAGACCGGATTGTTCCGAAAATCTTGGCTTGCTTCCTGTATTCGCCGCTGATCCACCTGTCGACAAAGGTTGCCACCGGATCGACTGTTTCCTCTATGCCGCCGCCTTCAACATTCAGGGTCTTCGTGTCAAGTGTTACAGTCATCTCACATCCACCGCCAGATAGCTCATACAGGTGTGATGCCCACTGACAACGAGCAGGGCGCCGAGAACGTCAACGATCTCAAAAGTGTAGCTCAGGGTAATGATTCCCTGCCCCGAGACCGAGGCGTAGTAGTTTGCGCTCCAATCGACAATCCGGTCCTTCCCAATCTTCGCGGATTTTATGGGGTTCGAGCTCAGCGGCTCAAGCATAACGTACAGGGTGCTTCCCTGCGGAAAGTCGAGGTCAAGAATGTTGGAATCGACAATGGTTAGAATCCAGGGGCAGAGAATGACTCGAACGTAAACGCGGCAGTCCGCCGTCTGGCCATATTGATTGTTGCAGTCAATTCTCAGAGTGTGGGTGCTGCCGACATTGAAGACGCCGTAGACTTTTCCATGTGCTCCTTTACCATAGTCGGGGTTGGGATCAGTTGTACTATTATCGTCGTTATCTTCATTCCAGCCTTTTTCAGTTCCGTCGAGATAGACTCGCCAGTTGAACCAGCCGCTTTGACTGCCCTCTCCAACGTTTCTGGGACAGCTCTTGCGTTTGCCGCCGACAATGTACACCGTGATGAAATACGAGCACTGCTTCAATGAGCCTGCGACTAGTTTTCGTGTGCTGGGCATGGTGAATTGTTGTTCGAGAACCGTTGTTGTCTGTCCCGTTGGACAGGAAACGTTTCCGCTGTCCCAGATGCTCTCCGATTTGTCAGGGAAATTGCAGGCTCCAATCCTAATGTTGTCGATTCTCACGGTGCCGGCTGATCCAAGGATGCACGCCTGGAAAGCGAATGAGTAGGACCCGGCGGAGAGAATCACGTATATTTCTCGTTCAAAAGATTCACCGTTGGCTATCTTCCCAGTCGCCATCAGCGGCACTCCGCCAAGTGTTACTCTTGAGTTGGCGAGAAAAGCCGAATCACCCGCCTGAAAGGCTCCTCGGAATCGAACCCAAACAATCTTCTGGGCTGCTAGAGTAATGTTTTCCGTCCTAAGGGTTGCCCAATCAGGACCAGAAGTTGTTGTGTAACTACTTGGATTCGCCACAAGCACTTCTTCGTCCTGCAGGCTGCGGAGTTGTTCACTAAGCAACATTCAACAAACCACCAACCCGAATACGCTTATGAGTTGCAGGGGCGCTTTCACTCGAAGCCTCGATGAGAACGTTCCGCAATTCTTTTCTCACAAGGCTGGCTGCCAGTCTCGCCGTCTCCCTGTCGGCGGATCCCTCAATATTCACGAGAGGTCCGTTAAGAGTTAGGGAAATGGATGAGGAAGGAACTGGAGCTCCCAGAGGAAAAGCTCCCCCCATGATGCCGATAACAGGAGAAACTACTAACTCCGGAGGCTCGATGTCCTTCAAAGCCTTGTCCAGATACTCGAAGCTCCCAATGAGGCCTGTGGAAGGTGGCCTTCCAACAATGCTGGCAAGATGTTCCATGCTTCTGCTTGCACTATCGACCTGATCTGTGGCGGCTCCCGCCCGACTAAAAAGGCTGCCGAACCAGTTGGCTACGTCCTGAACAGCGTTGCCTAACGCGGTTAATGCATTGATGAAAGGTTCAACGATGTTATGCCAAAGCCAAGAAAGGGCACCCGCCACCACGTCTATGGCTGGCTTTAAAACGGTCGCCAAGGCTGAACCAACCGCGTTAACGGCGTTGCGGAAAGGCTCGCAGGTGTTGTAGGCATAGATCACCGCGGCTATGAGGGCTCCGATCGCGGTGACAATGAGCATGACTGGATTTGCGTTCATAACCATGTTCAAAGCGGCTTGAGCAGCAGCCCAGCTCTGCTTGACTCGGATGAGGCTGTCAATCATCGTGATTGCTGTTGGAATGATTGAGATTGCAGATTGGACCATGGCTTCGTTGAGGTTGCCCTGTATCATCTGAGCCCTTTCGACGGCAACAGAGTACCTTTCCTCCGCCAACTGCAAATCCTTGAGCGCGGCAACCGCCTGCTCACTTTCCACGCCGTGTTCTGCGACTGCAGCATTGTACCTACGTTGCGCATCCTCAACCGAATTGAGCGTCGACTGGACCTGAAGGTTGGCTCGGCTGATGTTGACCTGCATGTCCTGAACTCTGTCGTAGGCACCGTAAAGTGCAAGGGCGCCTGTGGCTACGCCGCTGAACCCTGTGACAACACCCTTAAACCCGTCAGTCATCTGCCTATGCGTCAACTCAACCTTTCTGCCAGCCTCTTCCACCTGACCCATCGACTCCTCGGCGGAAGCCTGAACCTTTCTGAAGACGCCGCTGGCTTCGTCGATCGCTCTGACCGTGGTCGTTAAGCTTGGAAGGGCTACACTCATCCTTTGCCACCTCTCCTGAACCATGCTTCGATCTTGTCCAACAATGAGGCCTTCAAAAGCGGGATATTCTGGAAAAGGGCAGGCGTAAGAAAGGGTTTCGGCGATCTTCCGCGAGCTCCATATTCCACGAAAGACGCGTAGGAAACATCGCTCCCAATACAATATCCGCCTTCGACACCCCAGAATCCTATGCTTCTCTGCAGGCGTCCAGTTCGGATGGGAACAAGCGCCCTCGCGTCATCAACAACCTTCCCTAGGTAAAGCTCTATGACTTCGGCTAAGGGTTCGTCCAAGCCTTGAATCTGGCTTAATGCCTTGACTAGTTTCTCGACTCCCTCAACGTTGATCTCCAACGCCATCCCGCTTAGCCTCCGATTCAGGTAGGACTTGAACCAGCTCGTCTAAGGTGCGAACCTCCTTTCGGCGACCGTCCTGAACCGCCTCGGCAACAAGTTCAGCATCGTAGACCATGCCTTCAAGCCAGAAGCCCATCTGCCGCAAAGTCATTCCGCCAATCTCCTCGAGGCTGAACCCAAACTTCTTCAGGAGATAGACTGCTCTACCAAAGGGCGCTCTGGCTGCTTCGGTAAAGGGGCGGTCTGGAACAGGTTGGGCACAGTCTCGTTGATGACCTTGAGGACTATTCTCAGCGGAATCTTGGTCTTAACGGCTTCAAGTGTAACAGTCGGGTCGGATTTGCTCCACGCCCTGTAGAACGCTTGCACGCTGAGCTCCAGAGGGTCTTCGCCGCGCTGCTGGTAGACACCTGCGAAATCCTCAACTGTAAGATCCTTGTACGGGATGTAGCCGCCGAGCTCCTCAACGTAGACGCGGCGCTCTGACAGTTCTTCGCTTTTCGCAAGAACTTCCGCGAAGGTCAGCCGTTTCTCCTCGACCATCCCTCAGCCACCCTAAGCGATCGCTATGCTTGCCGACTTGGCTCTGAACCTTGTCGTTATGAAGGCAGGGGCATTCTTCGGCGAAGCCACTGAAGGCTCTGGGAAGATTACGCCGGTCAAAGTGACGGTTATCTTGCTGCCAGTTCCTCCGTCCCAAATCAGCTTCACCGTGTACTCTTCGAGGCTGCTCTGGAAGGGCGGAGTCCTCTCCAGCTGCTTCTTGCCGTCTGCGCCGACTTTGAAGGCTTCCTTGATTGAGCCCTCATAGGTTTTGAGCCCCGGAGCCCACGCTTGAACCTCGTTGCTGTTCAACGTGTCTACACCTTCAATGGCCTGCTTCGGCTCGAAAGTAACCTCCTGCGCCAAGAAGGAGCCCATGTCTCCCTCAACAGTCTTGGTTATGCTCACCTGCACCTGTTTGCCCACATATACGCTCATCTCTCTTTCATTCCTCCTTTCATTGTGACTCTTACGCGATCAGTTTCGCGGTCATCGCCCTGAAGGGCGTGACAATGAAGACGGGGCTGTTCTTTGGCGAGGATATGGACCCCTCTGGGAAGGTCACTTTGTCCAATCCAACCTTCACCGCGGAACCGCCTTGATTCCATGCTACGATTACTCCATAGGGCTCAGTATGAACCGCAGCTAAGGCTTCAATTCGTTTCAGCTGCTGATCTTCCCCCTGCTTCACGGCTTCCTTTATGCTGCCGGAAAACTCTTTGAGCAAGAAGGCCCACTGCTGAATTGTGTCAGTTCCCAATCCATCAATCCCCTCCACTCCTTGCTTCGGCTCAAGAGTCAACTCCTGAGCCAGAAACGGGTCCAAGTCATAGCGGTAGGTAACGTAGACTGTTTCTCCCGCGTCGCCTGATCCGAAGGTCACTTCCCTCGTCGTGTCGTTTACAGCTATGGGAGTTACGGGGTTGCCTGATCCATCAACCACACTGACATGCGCAACCTCGTCTGCGACGCCATCCTGATCCCTATCACTAATCGGACCTTTAGTCAGAGTTACTTTGTAGGGCGAGGTGCCCGGTATAGTTCTCTGTTCGCCGTCAACTGGAACCTGAATCTTAACTGTGACGTCTTTTCCGACATACACGCTCAAGTCTGCGCAGCCTCCGTGACGAAGAAGCAGTCATACCTCAGACTGTGGCGGAAGATCAGGCGTTTTGCCTCGTTCAAAGCTACGATCATGGGTGCGCCGAGCGAGACCCCGATGTCGCGAAACTCGGTTGAAGCCTTTAACAGGGTTTTCTTGATCCTCGCGCTTATCTCGTCCCTTGACGCAGCCGTCTTCGCCCAGACATCAACTTGGATCAAGGCGTGGTCCCACTCGTACCTTTTTCCGCCGTCAAAAGAATCGTTCAGCCCTGAGACTTCACCGCGGTCTGTGATGTCCGTCACAGTGACGCTTGGAAGCCACATAGTCTTGCCCATAGGCCATTCCCCGCAGACAGGAATCTGGCCAGAAGCATCTGGGCCGAGCACAGTCGTCAACGCCGCATCATCTTTCAAGACGTCGATGAGCTTCTGTTTCACATCTGCCAAGTCAGTCATGTTAGACCACCTTCAACGAGCCTCCGCTTCTAGGCACTGTCTTGCCGTAGTGGGCGTAGATTCGTTCGACCTCGCGGTGCCAACGTTCCAAGTTCCGCTCGACCTGCTGCTCAGTGAGACCTGAGTCTCCAAGCCTGAACCTGAGGTCAGGCCTCTCCAGAAGTTTGATGGCTGTTAAAAGGGCTGAGAGGTGCTTTATCCTCGACGGAACCGGAGCGGAGAAGACTCCCAAGTCGTCGTCTATCTGCTGGTCGCTTAGGGCGATGAGGTTCTCGACGTCACTATCGCCGACCACGTCAGATGTCGCGCCAGACAATACCCGGACATATGCCACTTCACAATAGGTCATCCATGCTCACTCCTGATGTGCAAGGTGAATGTGCGGGGTTTGGCTGGAAACGACTGTTTCGTCCCATCGGCATAGGTTACTTCAAACTCGCCGTAGAAGTCGCCGGGTTCACCTGTTTCTCCAGAAGCCCAATCGTACCGAACCTTTTTGTTTGCAGGGTCTGAGATTAAGGCTGACGAGTTGACCTTGACCGTGCCGTCAGGCTTGATCATGATGAACTTTGCTGAGGCTCCTGTCAAGTCACCGCAGTTCGTCAATGTGGCTTCAACAGACGGCTTGCGGTCTCCCTGCACCATGAAGACTTCAGGCATCACAGTGTCACCTCTCCCTTCTCTCCTCCCAAAGTCGCAACGCCGCTTTCCCCATGCAGTGTCACAAGCCCTTTCTCTCCTTCCAGCACTATGGCAGAGGCGAGAACCACGGCAAGGATTCGCTCAACTAACTCGGAAAGGCTCACACCATCTGTGACTGCGAGGGTCCTGTCCCGCCACATCTGGTCTGCAAGGGAGATTGCATCGCCTAAAGGCAGGGTTCGGTTTGTCAGTGGTGCGGCGTCTGAGAGCCCAACGAGGTCAGGAACTGCGAAAGTTTTATGAGCTAACGACACGTCGCTAAGGCTGAGCGTGTCTGTGACTTCCTTGAGAGCTGCGCCTGCTTCGGGACCGATATACGCGTCAGCGACAACCACACAGTCAACCCAACTGGTTACCGTGTAATCGCTATACGTCTGTCCTGCACGGATTTCAGAGGCGTCTCCAGCCCCGCTTGTATCGATCCCCGTATTTGTTATTACCTCGCTACCGTTGAGGTATACCCGATACTCGCCCGAGACACTTTTGGCGAATTTCAGTTCGATGCAGTACCAGGTATTGGCCTGAAAACTATATGCGTAATTGAATGTTGTGGTGGTGGGATAATATCTGGTGAGCCTCAATTTTAGACCCGTAGACTCAATGATTATGAGTCTGGCTATCTCAGAGGCGCCGCCAAAAAGGTTAAGGAACCGAATCAACTGCCCAGAAGGGGGAACAGCACCAAGTCTGAGATAAGTACGGACGAAGACCGTCGTCTGCCCCGCGAAGGTCTTATTGGCTCTTTCGTTGCTTGCGTCGAACTCTGCACTGTAGGTTCCATGATGCTTCTGGGTTGACACAACCGCCGGACTGCCAGTTGTACTCGTCCACGCCGAGAAATCCCCACTTTCAAACCCGTCGCTGAAGATCTGCGTCAATTCGTCTCAACCCACCAGTCAGATGGAATGCCAGAAGCGCCTTCTTCGTCACTTCTTTGGACACATATCATGAGGCTGCCATCAGCCTGTTTGTGAAGGGCAACGTAGAGGCGAAGAACTGCGCCGCAACTCGGACATTTTGAATCAACAAGCCGGTTAACATCAGCGGTTGAAGCCAACAGAGCCTTCAAATCACGCAGGGTCTGCACAGTTTTGAACGGTTTTCCGCATGATGGGCATGCTGGAACACTCAATCCGTTAGTCAGGTCAACAGTATTGTAGAAAAGGCGGCTGAAGATTTGCTGGCTCATGCCCCATTCGCCTAGCTGAACGTTATTTTCAGGCTCAGCGTCCAGGTTTCGCCTGAAGTCTTCGTGCCCTTGCTGGCAACCTTACGGTTGAGGTTCTTGCCAGAATCGTCGGCAGCGTTGACAACCGTGAACTCCTCCCAAGCATGGTTGCCTTCCGCCGAACCAAAGGTTGCCCGCCACTCAGCCTGCTGGCCTGAACGCTGAGGATAACCTGTGTCCATCCCCTTGAAGGTCTTGCTCGTCCCTTGGAGGCCAGTCTGCGAAGCGTTCTCAGCGGCGTTGCTGTCGCCTACGCCCAGTCTGGCATTGGCGTTGTCCCACTTGGTTGGGGCGCCAAGCCCGCAGATGATATCGACAAGTTCGCCAAGCCCCTCATTCAGAGCCACATTGTCCTCAAAAAATTCCCCGCCTAGGTAACTATCTCGAGCGCACGCCACCGCATCTTCGAATTGGGCACCACTAATCAGCATCAACGCCACCTTACCATCAAGATCGCGGAACCTCTCAACTCTCCACCGAGCATTCCAGACTATCCTATCCTCCAATCTGTCCACCTCACAACAAAAAGGCAAAGCCTCGAAACCTCCAGCCCACGCACCAACACCTCGCCCCAGATGCTCCCAAATAGACTTAATCTGAAACTAATTCTAGCAAGCAGGCTAGATTTAAGGGCTTTTGGGAAATAAACAACCCATCAAGCAACTAATTGACGAACGATCCGGATTTCCGGACAGAGCTCCGTTGACATACAGTTGCCTGAACCCCTAGGTTAGACCGGGACTTGCTGCCAGATGCGTGAGGGTGGAAACCTTAAAAGGCTACAGAGCCATAATCTCTATACGAGGTGGTCAAGTGGGGTCCTTTTCTGACGAAGTGGTGAGAAAGGCTTGGAGAAGGTCTAAGGCCAGATGCGAATGCAGAAGGAGCGACCACAGGTGGCACGTGGGGCACTGCATTCAAAGCCTAATCTGGCTTGATGCGGGCAAAGACACCGCAGGCGGATGGAACGTTCACCACATCACTCCCCAAGAAAAGGGAGGGGAAGACACAGTCGAGAACTGCGAAGTCCTGTGCGCAGCATGCCACAGAGCTGTCGCATCATCAGGCTAAAGTCTGTTGGCGGAACAGCGAGAAGGACAAATCGGTCGCCAAAAGGTTCGACGGGTGCGGCTAACCTAGCTCATATGCATCTTCCAGTAAGAGGCAGATAGGGAAATTTGGGCCGAAGACTACTATCCGGATCTGTGTCAGATCTCCCTGTACATCCATAAGTACAGCTCGTCGCCTTTGAATTCGTGTTTCTTCCAAAAGCTGATCGATCTGGCTAGATCCGCCTTGACGTTTATGGAAACGAAGGAGACTTTCCGGAGTTTCAGTCGGCGGAAGCATTCCGAGAGGAGTTGGCTTCCTATCTTCCTTCCTCGGCATTTCGGGGTTATGGCTATGTTCTCGATGATGGCGCATTCGGGCTCCGGCTGATTCACAATGGCTAAGATGAAGCCTACGATAGTGTCGTCTTCTTCTGCCACCAATATCACATCGTTCTTCCGGTCGATATGCCAGTTCCTAACAGCCTTCTCCGAATAATGGAGACCGCAGACATGCAATTCCTCCGTCTCCTCAATCATCCTGTAAACAGCGGAGGCGTCTTCCCGTCTAAAGGCTCTGATGTTCATCCTATCACCTTAATGAGAACTTGGGAAGATGACATCTAAGACAATCCATCAACCCGACTGATCACGATGCTCCAGAAGATCCCTTATCTTTCTCAGCTCATCCAGCATCTGTTGAGCTGCCTGCTTTGCCACTGCTGCCTCTGCCTCGACAGCAGCTTCGACGGCAACTGGTTTAACCCCCCTAACCATGTCCAATATGAAGTTTCTTATCTCTTCGAAGTTCTTGACGCCGAAGATTTGTGCTTCAGCAATTGCTCCTGCTCCGCCGCCTGCTGCGCTGTAGCCTGCGGTTTGAACCCGGATTTTGCCTAGGCCGAATCGTCGAGACAAGGGTCCCTGAACAACGTCAATGTTTGTCACCCGGTTGTAGGGAACCGTGCTCTTGTGCTTCCACCAGACTCCCTTTTCGACGACAATCTCGCTCTCGGCGAAGACGTAGGATGTTGACAGATAGTATTTGGGAATCCAGTAGGCGATGAACCACACTGCAAGAAGAAAGGGCAGAATTAGGGAAGCCACAACAGTCAAAGATTGATCTAGAGGCAGAAAGACAACGGCTGAGATGACCGCTGGCAGAATGACTCCTAGGAAGATGATGGCGTCAGCTATCAACAAGTATGCGTAATAAAGCTTCATAAAAGCCCTGTCAGGCTTGAAGGGTTCGCCGATCCTCATCACAGCAGCTCCTACTTGACATGGGTAGGAAGCAACTGTTAATAAGCCTTAAGTCAAGGGGGTAGCCTTGGCATCAGCAATATATCTGATATTGAGGGTTATCGGAACAAGACTAGTACATTCGGTACCTTGAAGGGATGAAAAGCTTTCGACCCGGTAGTCGAGGTTCAGAGCATCGTTGCCAAAGCTCGCATTCATCTCTAGAGCGGCGTGTGGACCGTGGAAAATGAGCCGTTTCGCTATGATGTTGTTGGAAACTCTGGAAGCTTGTGTAATTAGCTGGGTCTTGGCAAGATGAAAAGCAATGAAAGATTGAGAAGTCCAGCCGAGATATAAACGATAATGAGCAGGGTTTTACTTCTGAGGAATTTTTGGTCCGGATACATCTCCTTGTATCTTGGTAGCACAAATCTGAAGGTAATGATTGGGAGTAGGATCGGCGCGATTAACATGTTTAGTCCAACCGTGATGCCGCTTGTTCGGATGTATCCAGCTCCTCCTAAGTACGAAAAAAGGATTCCGTATACGAGTCCTAGTGCTAGCATCCATGCTGTCAACTTGGCTGTAACTTGAACTCTAATGTCAGTGGCAATTTTGCCTACTATCCATACCAAAGCAGTTATGATTAAGGGAAGAACTGTGGACTTGACGGCAACCTCGGATGCAGGCATTCCGTACTGTGCTGCCCCGCCATAGAAGTATTCTGGATAAGTAGCTACTATGGCATTAACTATGCCGTATATCAACACTAGCCATTCAAAGGCGTCGTCAACATCCCTTCCCGGCATGATAACCTAGTATTTATGGCCATTTTATAAGGATTTAGCTCTTCGATGTTGCGAGCAATCTGGGGAATGCATAGAGTCCTTAGAGAACAACCACAAGTTTGCCGCCGATTCCATCTTCATAGCTCATATGAAGTATCTCTTAGCCAAAGGCTTAATCACAAAGAAGCCCACGGAGCCTACTTGATAAAGTAAAAAGGCAAACAATACCCAGAACGATAGGTTTCGTTTTTATTTCACGAATTCTTGAATCTCAGATAGTAAAGAGCAATGGTAAAATTAACTGCGTTTGAGAGAAAACTGTACAAGCAAACCCATAAAGCCACAAAAGGAGGCACTTTGTGAAGGGCAACAAGGTAAATGTTCACAACTGACAAGACTAACGTCGCCAATGAGAAGAAGAAGAGCACAATAAGAGCCCGCCAATAAGCCTCTAGTTTGTCTTTCTCTCCAGATCCCTCTTGGATCAAAACTCCCTAGAATCCGAAGATGATAGCAGAAGCCGTTAGTGTACCGCTTATGTATTCAGGTTCAACTCCAAACCATGGATCCATACCTTGGAATGCAGTCAGAGCTAAAACTGCAAAACCCCACGTATAGATGAAAGCAAATAGTAGAAAGCGAGAAGTCAATCCCAACTTCATTTCTCTTTCACCCTTTACTAGACTGATAGAAGAGGATAAAAAGCTACTAGAGTTCTGCTGATCGGAGTTATCGGAATCAATCAGTCTGGATTGAACGATGTGAATTATCCGATCATTCTATCGCGGGCTTCTCCAGTTCAGGCTGAGTGCACTGGTAGCCGGATA
>CAYRBK010000038.1:0-15727 GCA_964422605.1 uncultured Candidatus Bathyarchaeia archaeon
AAGTAATCCTTAACCGAGTTTCAAACTCTAACGGAACGGTTACGTTGTACTCTTGGACATCAAGCTCAAACCCGAACTCATACCGTTCACCGTATTTTCTGAATTCAGACTTGATGTATTCCTTAACAGCATAGTATCCCGGATAGCCGGTTACTCTTGAGCCCTTGCTTGAAAGGTGAGATACGTGGTCCCTCACTCTAATGTAGTCAACAGCCGTCTCCCAGTCTATTGAGGCTTGATTTGCGCTAGGGTAAGAACCAGCAGAAGCATGAGAACTGGATACCGGCGTTAGGGGCAGAAACGAGAAGGAGAAGAGAACGAGACAGAAAATTGACAGCTCCTTTCTCAACTGATTTGACCCCGGTTTCGGCCCGCTTTTGCGTTCCTTGCAGTTGGTAAAATATAAAAGCATATCACCTAATAATATTTTCCGACCCGGACAGAATGACCCAGAGATGTGGGGAGACATGGCTGAAGCTCTGCAGACCAGAATTGAGTTCAAATCAGGATTCACATGGAGAGTAGCTTTCGCCATGGTCGTGGCTGCTCTGATCTTCATCCCCGTGAGTGTCTTTCTCTATCTTTCCGCCATGGTCGTCGTAGGGGCTGGTGCAGTCTACGTGATAGTGATCCTCTTCAGTGAGATCCTGAGGATGCAAGGGCAACGCCTTTCTAAGCAAGAGCTTTTCATGATGTACTCCGTCCTCGGCGCGGTCGGAGGAGGAGGATGGTTCACTATGTTCTACTGGCTCGTTTTCCGAGGCTTCTTCGTGAATTCCGACATAGCTTCCGCCTTCTCAGTAAATGGAATACCCATACGCGACCTTGTCCCAACATGGATGGCTCCTCCCCCAGCCTCGCAGGTCTACCAGCTCAGAACCCTCATGCATCCCGACTGGTTGCTGCCAATAGGCCTAAGCGTCTCCCTAGCCGCTTTGACATTCATCGCTGAACTTGCTCTAACGATGATCTTTTCCATCTTGTTTGTCGAGGCTGAACCTCTACGTTTCCCTTTCGCCGAAATCGACTATTCGCTAGTCAACACCTTGTCTGAAAGACAACGAGACAACGTATTCGTCTTCCTTGCCAGCATGTCTGCAGGAGTAATGTACGGAATATTCCTCTACGTCGTGCCTCTTACTTCGGGGATAATTGTGATTCCCAGACTCTGGATCGATCTGACAAGGTTCACTGAAAAAATCCTGCCAGGTGCCATGATCGGGATAGCGACTGACCCAACCAGTTTCATATATGGCTTCATGCTCCCCGTACCGATAGCTTTGTCCCTGTTCATAGGCTCAGCAGTAACGTACATTCTGCTCAACAGTCTTTCGATAACGACCTTTCCTGATCTTTTCCCGCAGTGGAGAGCAGAGTATTTCTATGGTATGAACTTGGGCGCGATCATTCAACGTTCTTCGCTGAGGGCGTGGCTTTCGCCTTCAATAGGCTTTGCCCTCGGACTTGCTCTCGCATTGCTCATCAAACATAGGAAGAGCGTCGTCGGTTCATTTCGAGCCCTGAGTAAGCTTCGTGTAGTCGCAGGCAAAGGAGAAGCTGGATACTTACCCCTGCGAATTCTTCTACTGATGTTTTTCGGCGCAGTCCTAACATCGATAATTCTATATCACATATTGATCCCTGAAGTCCCGATATGGATACCTTTACTCATCTCGCTGGGAATGAGTTTCGTCATGCCCCTAGCGGCCACTAGAGTAGTAGGCGAGATCGGCATCAGCATCCCGTTTAACCCTTGGCAGATCTGGCAAGCTCTGCTCTACTTCAGCGGATATACGGGATATGCTGGATGGATCACTTACCCCGTGATCGCCGGCACATCGACGCCGTGGTCCGTGCAGACGATCAAGGTTGCCTACATGACAGAGACAAGACCCCGTGACCTGTTCAAGGCTTTCGCAATATCCGTGGTGCTCACTGCGATCTTTGGTTTCATCTTCATGGACCTGTTCTGGAGAATGGCACCAATCCCGTCTCTCGTATATCCGTGGACCCTCATATACTTCCCAACCTACGCCATTTCTGACTGTCTATTCGCGACAAGACAGATACTCATAGACGCGAATTGGATCGGTTACGGAACTCTGATCTCGGTTCTGATTTTTGCACTGGGCGAAGCCCTAGGAAGGGCTGGGATCGGATTTTCAGCGGCGGCGCTAATCGGCGGCTTCACAAATCTTCCCCCTTACACCTTGATGGTTCTGGTATCATCAGTCATAGGCAATCTGCTGATATCAAGGTTGTTTGGCCGGGAAAGATGGGCTCGCGTGAGAGGGATCACCGTAGCTGCGGTTGCAGCTGGTATGGGTATTGCGACCGGACTCGGCGTCTCCCTCACGTTGATCAGTAGGTCATCCTGGATATGGCCCTACTGAAGCGCTTAGGCATTGTCCATTTCCGTTGCGAACTCTTTCAGGTGATGGGATAGTACATCAAGGAGGTCGAATGTTTTCTTCGCGATGTTTCCAAGCATCACATCGCCGCCTGTGGGACCTTTTGTGACCGTTGTACTCCAAGCTATCTTGCCAGGGCTCAGGTAATAGTCTGGCGCCTCGTAAAGGCTCTGCCCAGAATACAGTCCTATCACAATCTCCTCTATGGGCGTCTCTGCCATGGTTTTGCACAGGTCCGAGTTGTCCTTCAAAAAGTCTATCAAGGTCCCGTCTGGAACTATGGACGGTATCAGTCGGCTGCGGTTGTCCCAAAGCGAGAAGTGAGGCTTGCGCTTGAGTAGACCTTTCACCTCAACTCTGCAGTCCATGCATGAGATTTTTCTGTACAACTCCTTCCTCTTCTCGTTCATCTCGTCTTCGTCGAAGACTGTTGCTATCGCTGTGAACTCCCATTTGGGATTTGCCGACCACCCCATCGTCGTCCTCACAACGTACATCTCTTCGAATGAGGCGTCTTTGGGGTAGATCACGGTGAACCTCCCAGTCTCTTTCCAGCTTTCTATCCTAGGTGCGAGGACCTCAATAACTCTTTTAATGTTTCCGCCGAACGTGAGACCCATGAGTTCTGACTAGAACATTCGGATTAATAACTTTTGGCAAGATTTCGAGAGCCAACGGACTAACGCTAGATGAGGGCATGATTAGTTTTATATACAAATAGCTCATAGAGATAGAAATAGAGGGAAACGGTGATCTAAAACTTGAGCAGGGAAACCTCTGAAGTTGAGGTGTGGCGTGGACTTTCGGCACGTGCGTTCGTATTCGCTCTGATCTTCGAGATACCTTTGCTCTTCCTTTCTTTCGTTCTCAGCGCCTACACAAACAAGCCTGACACATATGGCAGCTTCGTGTTCTCGATGCTCTATGTCGTGCTCGTTTCTGTTGCCCTCGGCAAGGCCAGCGGTAGGCTGAGGTTGAACGCGGGCGAACTGCTGGCGATATATGTCGCTATGGGCATGCTGGCATCACACTCGTTCATACCAAAGAATAGTGGAGGACACAGCAATGCGCTTAGGGTCTTCGACTGGACGGTCTTGATGGAGGGGTCTGTCTTCGGGACGGATGAGTGGCTCTGGAGGCGGGAGGGCCCAGGAGACTGGAACCGCATGACACCCTCGTGGCTCTTCCCAACAGGCGACCAGAGATTTGTGCTTGGTAGTGCGATATTAACAGGCTTGAGGCCGGGCCAGACTTTTGACTTGGGGGCGTTGACAATGCCGATGCTTTACTGGATGGCCGTCTTGCTACTGTACGACTTCATCGGTCTGTTCGTCGTGTTCCTTGTGGGAAAGCCCTGGGTTGAGGAGGAACGCCTAGTCTTCCCGATGGCTGTTCCAATGATGTACCTATTCAAGAACGCTGAAGAGATCGATCCGACAACCAATGCGCCAAGGATAGTCAACCTGAAAGACCCAAAGATCAAGGTCTTCTGGGGAGGCATAGTCGTGGGGCTTATCCTGTCCCTCGCGCCCTTCATAGTTGAAGTCTATCCGCCTGCAGCTGTAACTTTGCCGACAGCTTGGTGGGGGGAACAGACACTCAGGATTCCCGGCGAAACCTTGGCATCAGCGTTCCCAGGCGCATATTCCACAGGAGTCTTGACTTACGACCAAGCGTTGCTATGGCTCCTCTTGCCAAACGATATCCTCTACACGTCAATATTCGTGTACATTGTGTTCGGCGTTATCTACCAAGGCCTCGCAGTCGCCATGAGACTAATACCGTATGAGCCTGGAATCGAGTTCCGCAACCCATGGGACCCAGTTCCGGGACACATGGAACCGTTCCCGTACGCCAACATCGGAAGTTACGGGATGGGGTTGGGCATAGCGGTCTGGATGGTCTGGACACTAAGGCACAGGATCAAACAGGTCTTCTCAACTCTGAGAGGAGAGGACATAGTTGAGCATGGACTGTCGCTGAGAAGTGTGGCATGGTTCGGCATAGCAGTGATAGTCGGGTGGCTTGTGCTTGAGACAGCAGTGGGGGCGCCCTTCATAACGAACCTCGGGTTCGTAGTAATACAGATACTGTACGCCATTCTGATAGCAAGGATCTGGGCTGTCTTCTGGTGGCACACTCAAGCCTTCACAGACAACTCCACTGCAATAGAGTTACCTTACTACGTCGGGTCTAAGCTAGGCTACTGGAACCCAATGGAGAGCTTTGGAGACTGGAACAACCCGAATCCATCCTACCCTTGGTACATATACCAAAGGACTACATGGGCCCTTGGGACTTGGACAATAATGTTCACCTCGGCGACTACGGGCGGCAAGGTCAACTTCTACAAGATCGCTCACTACAACAGGCTGAACTTGAAACACGTTTTCGCTCTCTTGATCGTGTGCTCAGTGGTCTACGTTGTACTCGGCCAATTCCTATCAGTCTGGGTCGCCGCGCACGGAGGCGGGATCAACAACAGCAACCTTTGGGGTTGGACTCTTTGGGGTCCATCTGGCTCCTATTGGAGCGACTCTTCATGGGGACCAACAAGCTTCTCCTTCCAGAACGATCTCATCTACATGGGTGGCGGCGCACTGGTTGCCATCGCACTGTACCTCATCAGGCTAAGGTTCGCGTGGTTCTTCATCTCGCCTGAAGCCCTATATGTCAACCTGTTTCTACCAAACTACAACTGGATGAACGCCCTGATAGCCTTGATCGTCAAGACCGTAGGCATCAGAACCGTAGGCATCAGAAAGTTCGAGGAGTACGTAATGCCAGCAGCTGCCGGAGCAGTCATAGGCTTCGGAGCCTTGTGGATAATAGCGGGGCTGATCAACTTCGGCACAATTGCCTGGCCCAAATTCATGACCCAGTACGTGCCATAGGAAACACGAAACAATCCCCTTTTTTATTTTATTCCTCTGCAAAGCCAGGGATCTTTACTTCCAATGGAGGATCGCATCCCATTTATACCTCACCAGCCGAATAGCTAGAGAGACAGAGGGTTAACGTTTGCGCGGGAATATGCCCAGATTGTTGGCGCCAGTGATGAGGTTCCAAGGCGCTATCAAGGTCATTGAGGCCGGGGCTGACGAATTATACTGCGATGTCGAGATGCCAATCAAGCACTTCTCTCTTTACCGGGGAGCCGAACACTGTCTCTCGACTTATGACGAACTTAAAGCAACGGTAAGGTACGCTCACGACCACGGTGTCAAGGTTTTCATCACAGCCAACATGCCCTTCGCAGCCGACAGAATCGAGAAGGACTGGAGGGAACATATACTGAGATGCCTCGAACAAGACATTGATGCTCTGATAGTTGGCGACTTCGGGGTTCTTTCAGTGATAAAGGAGATAAACCCGGGCGTTCCATTACTCGCAAGCACGTATTTTGCCTCCATGAATCACGAAACAGCTAACTTCCTGAGGAAACTTGGCTTCAGCAGAGTGATTCTGGAGAGACATTTGACGATACCTGAGATATCACAGATCGTCAGAAGCAGTCAAGTAGAGATAGAAGTCTTTGTGCACGGCGCAGGATGCTCCAACATAAACGTGAACTGCTACCTCTTCCACTACAGATACCCTCCTCTAACCAAGGCACTGGAGGACCTTGACGGATTCAAGAACCCCTGCACGCTTCGCTTTCAGATTGCTGACTCAAGAACCAAAGAAGCGCTGGGAGAAGCACCAGTACTCGACGCCTTCACGTTCTGTTCGATATGTCATCTGCCAGCTCTAGTGGAGACCGGAGTTGCTGGCCTCAAGATAGTGGGCAGAGGAGACTTTGTGGCCTTCCAAGAAGGTACGACCAAGGTCTACCGCGAACTTCTCAATCTAATAGCGCAGAACCGAACCGAAGAGTTCGAGACAAGAGTCTCAGACCTGAAGAACAGCTTCCTGCCGAGACCTCCAATGTTCGCGAACCTTAAGGAAGTCGCCTGCGAACAGGGACGCTGCTTCTACAACCCCCTTTTCCACGCGCCTTACAAGAGGCAGCTATCATGGCCTGCCTGGCTGAAATACCAGTTTAAGTTTCTGGAGCACAGGAAATGAGGGTTACAGTTCAAGCAGAGAACCTCAAGCAATTCAAAGAAGCGGTCCTAAGCAAATGTTCTGGAGTACGGTACGGATCGGAGTTCTGCGAGTGGAAGATCCCAGAGACCGAGAGCTTAGAAGAAGCCTATGAGCTGGCAAACGATGCTGGGAAGAAATTCAGCTATGTCACCCCCAGAATCTCAGAGACCAGTCTACGCAGAACAAGAGCGCAGCTCGATCTCCTAGACAGGAAAGAGGAAGTTGGGCTGGTGTTCAATGATCTGGGTGTTCTAAGCCTTCTAGAGCATCACCTCAACTTGGTGCCGCACTTAGGAAGGCAGTTGGTGTTCATCCCTGCCAGATGTCCATGGGAACAAATAACGAATCTCGAAGTGGGTTTCATGGCTAGAAGGAGCGTGGCCGAGGTATTCTATCAAACGAGTCTCAACAGTTCAAGGACGGTTCAATTCTACCTTGAACGCGGCGTGCGAAATGCCGATCTAGACTGGATCCCCCGCTGTTTTCAGCACTATGCCTCACTGCGGCAGGCAGGGCTTGATCTTTCCATTCACGCATACCTCACGCCTGTAACCTCGACGAGAAGGTGCCACACAGCCAGATTCTTGGGACTCGAGGACCCAGAGAACTGTGATCGTCCCTGCTTCGAGAAAGGTTTTCGCTTGAAGAATCAAACATTGGGCATAGACTTCTGCCTTTTGGGCAACACAGTCTTCCGTTATTCGGAGCCTAGGGCGAAAGATATGGAAAAGATACGCCGTCTTCTTCACGAGTTCGAACTCGTTGTAACGATGGATCCGGTCATGAATCTGGAGGACCGAAAGGGAATTGATATGCTGATCGACAGTCTGGACGCTTTCAGATGAGCATCATTCGCATAATGTCTCCGAAAGTGATCTCTAGAAATCCCTTTGAGGGCTTCACTGAGACCCTACGAATCCTGCCATTCTTCACGGAATACTTGGCTAGACATTGAAGCCTTCCTCTTACCGCATTTGGCCCAATAACTCGCAGAGTAAACTCGCTGGTCACCTCATCCCCTATGATTCCGATGCTGCTTTCTCTGAAACCGAAGTGCGTGAATATCTTTCTGAGTCCGATGGCCCACTTTTCGATTTCGCTTAGGTTCTCGAATCTGAACGGTCCAAAGTCCAGAATGGCGTCATCTGTCAAGATGGATCTTAAGGCTTCGATGTTGCCTTTCGTTAGGACCTCATGGAACGAACGAATCAATCTTTCCATCTTCTCATCCACTGTCAATCAATGACGACGCCGGGATCTAGCTGCTAGGTTTTCGACGTGACTTTCACGACACATATTTCCCTTGGCCCGAGCTCCCTAGCTAGCATTGCGAAGCCTTCCTCATACTCACAGCGCACTTTCCTTTCGTTTACTATGTCATAGGCTGCGGGTCCCCCTTCGGAAAGCCTTATCTTGAATCTAGGCTTAGCTGCTTTCCCGCCGTGGTTAATGCCAAAGAGGATTTTGAAGCCGTTTCCCTCGAGAATTCTGGCCTCAACAGGCTGGTCTTCCGAGACATTCGAGACCTCCACCGGAGGATAGATCCCAGCCCATTCAGCAAATCCCTTTATTAGCTTGCCAACGTTTACATTTCGATTCTCTTCGTACGCCATCCCTAGGCATGTTCCGATGAACGCCGCCTTGCCTCTACCATATCTGCTGACAACGATGGCTGGCGATCCGTCTTCAAACTTTGCTATGATCCTTGCGTTCGGCAGAGGGTCCAGCGCCTCTTCGTAGAACGCGCCCAGAAGACTGTCACCTACTGAGAGCAAGGGGATTGCAGGGTCGCCTTTGGTGATGCGGATCTCCGGTTTGTCGCAGCTCCTGATCCATTCCTCTCTACAGCCGAAGACCTTGCTGAGTCCGAACCCTGGAATCTCTTCGGCAGACCACCCCGTTTCCTCGTTCCAAGCGCACCGTGCGTCGGCGACAACGGTCCCGCCCTTCTCGACATATTCCGTTATCCTCTTACATACGCCTCGTCGCATCATCAAAGAGAATGGCATGAGAAGGAGCCTATACCTTTCCAGCCTACCTTCAGCAACATCGTCCATGTGGACAAAATCAACTGGGATATTTCTTTCCAGCAGAGCCCTGTAAACGCCCAAGAGTGATGTGGTTGGCAACCAAGTTCTCTTCTCGAAGCAGATCAGCAGCATTATCTGAGACAGCATACTGCAAAGTATCGCTACCTCAGACTTCACCGGCTGACCGCTAAGAAAAATATCAGCATACTTGTCAATGGTTCTGGCCATTGCCCCGGTGCTTTCAGCCCTAGGCGTGATGGTTCCGTCCAAGTTCACCATCCCATACCCCGTGGACTCGAAACCCCGCCTCATTGGATACCAATGGTAGTAGTTGATCCCCTTGGCTCCATGAGCAATCATGCTCCAGGTCCAAAGGCGTATGTCCTCTCCAGTCACGGGTTCGCCGAGCTTGAGCCCCGCAACCCCATGACCGCATTGATGTTCACCGATCCAGAAGGGCTTTCCTTTGGATGAAGAAGCTGAGCGAGTAGCATCTAGCCCTGCTTCCATTCGAGCGTAGTCGATGTGCGTGAAGCCATGCTTTGGATAGGACGATGTTCCCCAAACATCAACATGTTCAGCCATCTTCCAGTCATCTGGTGCTCCGCCCAACGGATTTTCCATAATGGAGGATATTGCAGCATGACTTGAGACAACATGCTCGGGCGCTCCTTTCTTTAGCGCTTCAACCTTCCATTTCAGGATGCTTGCCAGCCTGTCTAGGCAGAATACTTGCCAGTCCATGTAGTCTCTGGCGAAATGGAGTACTACGAATCTTGGAGGCTCAACCATGTCCCAGCTGCTGAACGTTCTTGACCAGGCTTCGTTCACCGCTCCAATCGTGCCATACTTCCCTTTCAGCCACTCTCTGAACTCGCCTATCGTATATGGACAATAACAGAACATAGCTGGTCCCGCTGTCTGAGTATGTGGATGGTAAACCCACTGAACCGTGTGCGGTTCGCTCCAAACGTCCCAACCATAGAAGGCTGGCTTGTCCTTGACATGAGACGCCAAGGATGTCAAGAACATCTGAGCGCGTCTTCTAACCTCTGGATGGTCTGTGCAAACCCCTGGAGAGCACTGTGAGGAGATTACGTGCCCACTTTCGGTCACAAACCTTGCGTCAGGAAACTGGTAGTTAAGCCAGTCGGGGGCGAACTCAACGTAAGTCTGAAGAATCACCTTCAGCCCATTCTCTTCAGCCAATCGCAACAAGAGGTCGACCTCTTCAAAGTTGAACTTGTCCATCTCAGGTTCAACGTTGGCCCAGTTAACCCATCCTCGGACGGAGTTAAAACCAAGCTTCCTGATGTTAGCAATGTCTCGCTCCCATGTTTTGACTGGAAGCTTTGGCGTCACCCTTCCAGGACCATACCAAACCGACACCGGAAAGAATCCCTTCATACAAGCACCACGTACTCGCTGTGCCCCGCTTTCCAATGTATTTCTATAACCTTCAAAAAAGTCTTGCGTAGAAAGGGGAACCTTTTTGAGCGCCAGATTGCACGTTAGAAGCTGAGATGCCTCGTCTGGGCGTGCTGGCGGCCATCAAAGTATAGTGAAGTAGAGGGAGCTTACGGGTTTGAACGTGGCTGAGCAATGGGTTGAGAATGCAAGGAAAATTATTGAGCGGATTAGAGAAACGCAGATGGAGAATATTGGGAAAGCAGCTGACGCCGTAGCTGATTCCATCATTGCTGGACACGTCTGTTACCTTTTCGGCGCTGGTCACTCTCATATACCAGTGGAGGAGATGTTCCCGCGATACGGAGGTGTAGTGGGGTTCTACCCTATAATTGAGCTGCCCCTTTCGTTCTTCACCCATGTCACAGGGGACATTGGCATAGGACAGTTCAGCTTTCTAGAGAGGACTGAAGGTTACGGGTCCAGGATTCTTGAGAACTATGCTCTGCATCCTCAGGACGCGATGATCATCTATTCTCACTCAGGAATAAACCAGGTAATAGTAGATGTCGCACTCGGAGCCAAAGAGAAGAGCGTGGCATTGATAGCCGTGACCTCTCTGGCACATTCGAAGGCGCTGCAGTCTAGACATTCCAGTGGGAAAAGGCTGTTTGAACTAGCCAACATAGTGATCGACACAGGCGTCCCCTACGGGGATGTCATGATTGAGGTTGATGGGCTCGACCAGAAGGTAGGTCCAGGGTCGACGCTCGGCTTCGTAGTCGTCGCAAACATGATATCCTGCCTTGTCGCCCAGAGAATCATCGATAAAGGCGGCAAACCCTTCGTGAATCCCGTTCCCCGGTTCACCGCCAATTACGAGGAAATGCTTAAAGAGAACGTCAAAGAGTTCAGACGAAGAGTTGCCAGCCACCTGCCTTAGTTGGTGGGCTGTTCAAAGGAGATTCCAGAGATGGCGCGGGCCCGTTACGCCATTGCTGTTGATGTAGGAGCAACCAAAGTCCTCTGCGCCGTAGTGATGTCAGACGGTAGGATCATTTCCTCCCGGAAAGAACCAACAGTCAGAAAAGACGCTGTGAGTCTAGTCTCGCAAATAACAAGACTGATCGAAGACCGAAGCAGACTCTCTGGCTTAGATGAAGCAAGCATCAAAGGTGTGGGAATTGCGGTTCCCGGGATCGTCGAAAGCAAGACGGGGGTTGTAGTCTGGGCGCCCAATCTTCCCGGGTGGCGTGACCGTCCCTTGGAAAAGATGCTTAGTGAAGATTTTTGCATCGGGGTTCCGATATTTGTCGAGGATGACAGGGTCGCGTCGATACTGGGAGAACAGTGGTTGGGCTCAGCTAGGGGCACAAGAAACGCAATCTACATCATAATAGGCACAGGCATCGGCGCAGGAATACTGGTCGATGGGAAGCCTTACAAGGGAAGCATGGTGGCAGGCGCGATTGGGTGGACGTTACTCGGAAAAGACTTCATGAATCAAATCTACGACGTAGGTTGCCTGGAACACTTTGCGTCTGGTCCCAACATTGCTAGGAGAGCTATTGAGAGAGTGAGGAAAGGGGCTGGGACCGTGATGATGGCTATGGTCGGTAACGAAAGCGACCGAATCACAAGCGAGGTTGTTTTCGAAGCAGCAAGGAAAGGTGACAAAATCGCGCTGGACATTGTGAAGGAGACGGCGCAGTATCTGGGGATTGCCGTCTCGAATGTGGTCAGCATTCTTAACCCCGAGATCGTTGTGATTGGGGGAGGCGTGGGCGAGGCTTCAGACCTGCTCCTAGGCGACATAGCAGACATAGTCAACTCATATGCCCAGCCTTACGCAGCAAAGCAAGTCAGGATAGTGCGATCGGCGCTTGGGGGCAACGCTTCGCTTCTTGGCTGCGCGAGGTTGGTGTTCACTCGGGCCTAGTGTTTACTCTGACCATTCTCTGGGGACCAAAAAGCTTCCGGGTTCTTCGGTTCCCGCTTTCGCACAGTTCCTGATGCTGGAGGACCTTCGCTCGATGTGGGCTGGTTTCAGCAGCTATTTTCTTTCGATATAGCTCAAGAGGTCTTGACGAAGGATCGGAGCGAGTCTTGGAAGAAGATGCTCATGGTCTACCGTCCAACGATCCATCACTTCTAGGCTGCTCCCGTCCAAGGGGAAGATAAGGGTTTTCATCCTCATTGGTTCTGTCTCCTTCAATAGGGTTACCCTCACAAGATAGTGGGCAGTTCTTTCAGAGGCATAGCATACGATGATGTCATAGTCCACACTCTCCAATGTCTCTTTCCTGCTAAAATCGATAGCGAACAGGCCATGTGGAGTACTTGTTGATGGATACCTTTTCGCCACGTCTTTCATGAAAGTGTTGAAAGAAGTCAGATTCCATGTGCTCACACGAAGTGGCACGTCTAGGACCGCTAGGTTCCCGCGAACGTCAATGATACCAGCGTATTTCTTCAAGAGTTCTTTGCTGGGAACGGCAAGAAGAACCGCTTCCTTGGCGGGCAAGAGGCACCCTGCGATTGAGACGAGAACCGCAATCAGCATCGATATGAGCAATGGAGTTCCCGTGGCGACGTTCTCCTCGATGCCTTCCAGCAAAGTTATGTTTCCGAGCCGGATGAGTCCGAAACCAAGTACATAGCCCAGAACCCCTCCTATCACTCCCAGTGTCAGACCCTCAGTTAGGAACATCATACGCACCCTCAAGGGACTCAGACCAAGAGCTGAAAGAGTCTTTATTTCGCTTCTTCGTTCATAGACCGATCCATGCAGCGTCACAAAGACTATCAGCGCGCATATGACCAGAGGAGCGACTTGTGTCTGCCAAGATCCGACCAAAGTAAGTGTTTCGAATGTCAGGTATCTGACAGTGACTTCTCCTCCTTCTATCTGGTATATTGAGAAAGTGCTTACATAATCCTCTCCTTTTTCATAGGAAGCCCACAGTATCTCTTCCACGATCTTGCCTAGGTAGTCTGCTGCCTCTGGGTTCACGACTAGGCCAACTTTGTATATTGGAAGGTTCGATGTGCCGAAGTCATCGACCGAGCCTATAAGAAACGATGCTGCCATTGAACCCGTCTGAGGATACGGAGGATAAACCGTTGGCGGGACTTCTATGGTCTTTGTGGCGGGATTGTACACCCTGTAGAGGAGTCTGTCTCCGTCTATATCTAGGAGGTTGTCTCCAATGTATGCCTCATCAAAGGTTCCGCCCACGGTGAAGGCTTCACCATCTATCAAGATCTCGGAGCCGACTTCCAGCTGGTAAGCTTCTGCTATACTTTTGCCAACCAACAGACTTCCTTGACCTATGACGTTCAGCCCTTGAGAACCAAAAACCTCCGCCGCGTTTGCGAATCTTCCTAGAAAGGATTCGTTGACGGCGGCAAGGTAGAACTGGTTATACCGCTGAAGCATCAGGGTGCTGTTAGATACCGTCACAAGTTTCACGCCATAGATGGTTGATGCTTCGACCCATTCCTGCTGGGCGAGCCAGTCTATCTCGAAAGGTTGGAAGGATAGAGGCCTAGCGAGGGCAACGCCGAAGTTGTACTTGTAGATGACTAGACCTTGGGCGACGAGGGGCTCTAGAGGAATCCGGGCACTCATGGAACGGAGTGGGTAGCCTGTGGATATGAGGCATATGGCTGACGCCGTGATAACCAAGATGACAGTCAGCGTCAGAACCGTTCTCACCTTCCTTCTTCGAAGGTTCTTTAGGGCTACTCCAAAGGACTGCCTTATGATATCCCTTACAAGTTTGCTCAGAGCTAGAAATAGGGTTGCCACGATTGCCGGTAGGCCTATCTGCATGAACGCGCTGAGGAATTCCGTATCGATCCTTTGGAACGATGCAACAGGGTTGGAAAGGAACAACTTTAGGTATGGTTGTGTAACAACAAAGACTATGAAAACAGCAACGAACAGGAGATCAAACAGGATCAAGGCTTTTGTCCTTTCCTCGGTCGCCAAACATGAGAGAGAGAAGGAGAAGAAAAGAAGCGTGAGAATGATCCATCCGCTTGACGGTAAGGCTAGGGTTGGTACTCTCTGAACGCTGCTGACAAGAGAACTGTACAACTCATCCGCCTTCCTAGAGAACACAACCCCCTCCGAAGTCTTCTGCTCCTCAAACGCTGAAATGGCCTGTTCATAGAAGTATCCTATCTTGCCAAGTTCAGCCCGGTAACTGGAGACCGAGAACCCACGTCCTTTCAGATCCTCAAGCATGGAAGAGATGTCATTCTGACAGTTCCAAGAGATCGACTGCAAGGCTCTAGGCGTAAGATCCAGCTCGTCACCTTCCTCGACATCGAAAGAGAAGTCGAAAGACCAGCTACTCAGGATTTCACCGAAACGTCCCCAAGAACCTAATCCTGAGACTCTTGCGACGAAGGCGGTTCCCTCCAACGGTCTATCGAGAGGCGCAACTACTAGCGTCATGTTGTCTACCGGAGCGAAGTTCCCATCTAGATACCGATTCGCGCGGTAGTAGAGGCTTCGTTCGTCAAAGTAGCCTCTCCAAAGAAAGGATGGGACAGCTCTCAGGTACCAAGGATCGTCGCCATGGAAAGGGTTGATAAGCGTTAGGTTCACAAGTCGTCCCCGCCTCAGGTAGAAGCTAACTTCAATCTCTGATCGTCCTCTGATACCATCGACAAGCACTGGGACCGGAAAGACATATGTAGACACATTGAGGTGGAGTTGGTCAGGCTGAATCACCATCCATCCCGGCCCTTCCCATTCCCCGCCGGCACCCCACAGACTATACTCTCTGTCGCCAACAATTCTCTCGACTATCCAGACTCCAGGCGGTTGACTATGCAGAGAAGCGATGAAAAGCCGGATCGGTTCTGAAGGAACCTCGGATGTGTCTAGTGTCCAAACGATTGACCCGTCGTCGGCAGTAATGCCTTGAAGGGTGAAAAGGTCGCTTTCACTTATGAAGAAAATCTCTTCCCGGGTTGTCAGTCCGAATGAAGCTGTCACATTTGGTATTGGTAGCCCAGTCTCAATGTCCAACACATAGGCTTTGACAGTCAACGAACTAGCACCAGCACAGGAAACATGGGGTAGCGGGACCAAAGCAAATGGCAAGATAACTAGTGCAAAAATCAACCCCGCTCTTGGCATTCGCATTCTGATCATAATAACCAATTCGAACCCATATTTCTGCGTTTACGTGGCGCATGAGACCGCCTTACTGGCCTTTGAGGGCTCCCCGTTGGGATCTCAGCGCTGACGAATACGATGACGAGCTTAGCACGTCGACGCTGCCTGGTATAGGCTTGGCATCTATGTACTGCTCCAGCGCCTTTCCTCCTTCGGGTCGCGAGCTTAGCCCAGTGTGCAAGGGCGAAAATAGGTTTATATGAAGGGGCCAAGCCATAATATCTCGCCCGCGCAACATAGCTATCAACCCAACCGAGCTAAGGAGACCGCAGTCTTGTATAGAAGGAAGGAGGTGGTCATAGCCTCTCTGATCATCATCGTAACGGTCTCTGCCCTAGCTCTCTCTTCGGTCATTTGGAACCTTTTCACCGATCAAAGCCGAGAGATTGTAGAGGAAACGTTGGGGAGATTTGTCCAGTTCGATTACTACTCCAACTCTTCAGTTAACCTCGACGGACCCTGGAAATACATAGTGGAATCCTATAAAGAAGGCGTAAAGAAGGGCTATCCTGAAGGGCAAGCAAACCTGACCGAGTGGAGAGAATGGCGGGTTCCGTTTCTGATGACTGCAACGGTCTCCAACGATACCATGTGGC
>CAYRBK010000039.1:0-1882 GCA_964422605.1 uncultured Candidatus Bathyarchaeia archaeon
GGTTATGGAAAACGCCTGACATGTCCGCCTTACAGTCCGACGCCCGAAGAGACTAGGAGAGTTCTGAAAGGCTATGATTGGGCGATACTGCTGAGGTTTGAGCCAAAGGAGCCGGTATACGATCAGAGAGACTGCCATGAGGCCGTGACCAGACTCGAAAGGGAGATCTTTCTCAGTGGCTACCACGGAGCCCTCGGGCTTGTCGCCGGACCTTGCACATACTGCGAGGAATGCAACCTCAAAACGTGCCTATACCCCGACTTGGCTAGGCCCTCTATGGAATCCTGCGGCATCGATGTCTTTTCTACCGCGAGGAAAGCAGGCTTCAACCTGACTGTTCTGAGAAGCCGGGATGAAAAACCCACCTACTACAGCCTCTTGCTCGTTCAATAGCGACGGAGACTTACAGTAGGGAATCCGTATTCCGAGGAACGTCAGCTATTTATCTGCAGCGGCAACAGTTTATAGACATGTGAAGGCGGGGTGCTGTTCGTGAAAGTGGAGGTTGAGGATACCTACGCCGAGGCCTCTGAAGGCTTGTATTTCAGGGTTATTGTCACTGCCGATGACAGGGCAACGCTTAGGAGAGCTGCTCAGGATGCCACGGCTACCCCCTCAACTGTTATTGGCAGGGTTGAAGGCAGCATCGAGCAATACCTAGACAGAGGAAAGACGCCTGATGGGCGACCCGGCGTGATCCTTCAGTTCTGGAGTGGACTAGACGAGAAGAAGCCCCTGAACGAGACCGTTGAGAAATTCCATAAGGAATTGTCCTACCGGATACGCCAAGATATACTGGTTAAACCTTTTACTGCGGTCTTTGATGCTTGCCCTAAGCCAGTGGGCAAGGTTGACGCGATGGAGCGGATAGGCCACTGTGGGGACGGCTACGAATGGACGGAGAAAAGATACGGCCGCGAAGTGATAGTTGTCCCGATAATGGTTCCAGACTTCCTGATCGAACGTTACCTCGGCTACGGACGCGGAGTATCTGGGGGGAACTTCTGGTACATGTGCAGAACCAAGAAGGCGGTCACCCAAGCCGGGAAAAGAGCATTAGAAGCCATAGGTCAGATTGAAGGAGTGGTTGCGCCGTTCGGCATTTGTTCCGCCGGTTCAAAGACCGAAACGAAGTTTCCAATGATAGGGCCTACAACGAATCATCCCTACTGCCCCTCGCTCAAAGGTCGACTTGGCAAAGAGTCGAAGGTTCCGGGAGGGGTTAGATATATACCTGAAATCGTAGTAAACGGCCTGACCTTGGATTCTGTGAAGGAAGCAATGAGGGTTGGGATTGAGGCAGCTTCGCGGTCCGATGGCGTTGTCAGAATCTCAGCAGGCAACTACGGCGGGAAGCTGGGTAAACACAAAATCTTTCTGAGAGAGCTGGTTGCATGAATCTGGATGTCGTCTGTTTTGGCGCCTTGAACGTTGACAGGCTCTACAAGGTGGACCGCATAGCGGAAGCCGACGAAGAAAGCGAAATCCTGGACTTCGAAGAGTCCCCGGGAGGCTCAGCTGCTAACACGGCTGTCGGATTGGCGAGGCTTGGCATAAAGACTGGCTACATCGGGAAGGTTGCTACAGGTAGGGAAGGCGAGTTTCTTCTAAACGCTTTCAGGGAAGAAGGCGTCAACACCCATGGGATTGTCGTCTCGAAGACGGGGAGATGCGGGACCGTTACCGGGTTTGTGGATCAGAAGGGCGAAAGAGCACTCTATCTAGATCCGGGCGTGAACGATTCATTGGAATTCAACGAAATCAGCCTTGAATATGTTGCTGGCGCAAAGTATCTGCATCTAACATCGTTCGCTGGCGCCAAGCCCTTTGAAGCGCAGAAGAAAGTCGTAGAAGCCCTTCGCGACGTGAAGGTGACACTTGA
>CAYRBK010000039.1:1982-15520 GCA_964422605.1 uncultured Candidatus Bathyarchaeia archaeon
GGCAAGGCTCGAAGATACCTTCCAGAGTCAACCCGAATCGAGGCCGACATACATCTGGTGATCGGAGGTGCCGACGCCTATGGGGTAAACCTCCTGGACACAAGAGCAATTGTAATGGATGTAGGCCAATTCCTCTCCCACTTGGACGAAATAGTAGCCATGATGGCTCATGAGATCCATCACAAGGCAGAGAATAGGAGCAGAGAGATCTACTGGAGACTCCGCAAAGACGGTCCCAAAGATCTGGGGAGGGTGTACTCGGTCATCTCTGAACTGATAGGTGAAGGCGTAGCCTCATTGGCCACCTTCCCCTCTGGCTTTGCCCACAAGTATTCCGCCCTTGAGGCGAGAATCAACGAGGAGTATGAGAAGGTTGAGGACGGAATCCAGAGAGTATGCCAAGACATCACTGACGAAAGAGCGGAAGATATTTTCAAAGCTCTATACGCTAATGCTGGCCCCCTTTATATGGTCGGATGCGACATGGCAAAGAGGATTGAAGACGCGTTTGGAAGAAGGGAACTGATTGCCGCTATTCAAGAACCTATGCTGTTCTTCAACACCTACAGGAACGCAGTAGGTAGATCGGGTGAAGGCTACACTTTCTCGCGGGATACAATGAAAATCATCAGAAAGCTGCAGAGGGAGATTGACAACATGTAGCATGATGTCAACAGGAGCCGGTGACGACGACTTTACCGTTTGCTGCGTAGAACGTGTTCAGTACTATGGCGCCCCCACCCATCCTAGCTCTCCTGTTGGCACTTGCCCAGACTAGATTGAGTCTTCCGAGTTCCGGAGACAGCTTTAAATCTTACCTTCCCCATTCTTGTACGAGTTATGCGAGTGTCACCGATGAGCCAACTGCCCCTCAGGAAGAAGCTTCTCTCGCTGCTTGCAGACCAGATCGAAACATATCTCCCCCAGTTTGAGCCGTACACCTCAGACTACCAGATGGTGCTCTACGCCTGCAGAGACCTCGAACAATGGATAGAGTTCAAATGGGCCACAACCGGCCACGACACCGTCTACTGCAAGATTGAAGAAGCCTTGAGACACGAGTCCAAGGTCTTCAAGGTTTTCCTCAACTTCTGGGTGGGTCGTTGGCTAGAGAAATGGAGAGAACGGGTTAAGGTCCTTTCTGCCAAACCTAGACTTCCACCTCTCGTCTTGGAAAAGATCAAGAAGGCGAGGATGCTCTTCCGGGAGATCGAGCACAGAAGGGAACTGAAGAGGATGGTTGTCAGGAAGCTGCTGGGTCAAGGCGAGGTCTGCATGGTCGAGGTCATTGCTGAAAACCTGATAATCGAAGAGATCGCCAAGCATGTTCGAAGCACGTATGCCAGCTCTGAACTCACAATTGTGACAGCTATAGACATATACAGCACCCTCTCCCACAGGATATCAAGGCTGCACGAAGAGAAGGGGCCTTTGGTCTACCTAAACATCAGACCTTATATGACCTGACATGGAAGCCGTAAACTGAAGGCCAGCAGACCTGCACTTTCCCCTGGTAGAAAGGCGCTTTTGCTAGATCAACCGGAGAATAGTCCTGCTCGTCTGATGTAATGGGCAAGTATCTCTGCCAGAACAGAAGAAACAACGGCTTCCACCGTTAGCTTCACTAGAATCGTAGTGACAGCGGTCAGAGCACCTTGAGGTGGCATCAGCCCGGTATAAACAAACCAGACGTAGTCGGTTACGAAGACGTATGGTGCCTGAACACACCATGCGAGGATCGAAGAGAAGAGCGGTCTCAGCTTCAGTCTTTTGGCGCAGAAGCCCGCTGAAAAGCCTAGCAATGCGAGCCCGCCAATGATGAAGGGGATTCTGGTTGAATAAGCCATGTACAGCCCGCCGATAGCGCCCGTCAATAGGCCGGCCCAGGAGCCTGCAAGCACTCCGCTGAGGAATATTGGCAATTGACTGAAGTGGATTCTAGAAACGAACAAGCCTATCACGAATGGAATGGTCAAAAATTCCGTGGACAAGATATTGGAGAGGGCTGCCATAACAGCTGCGAAGGTCAACACCTTTGTCCGACTTCTTTCAGCCACTTTAGGAACCTCTTTAACTCAACATGCCCCAAGTTCGGATAGTGCGCCAAGCTAATTGTGTTGTAGTAATACTTTTTTAACAACTGGTAATACTAATATATAAACCTTGATATGCAAAGATCAGATATTGAGCTTTGCACTCACTCGCAAAGAAAGGCATTAAGAAATCCAAAAACTGAGGAGAGACCGGAACTGACTCAATTGGTTCCTAGAAGTCTAATCGACGAGGCTGTGAAGTTTCACGGTCACCTAGGCGTCTTTCTCATTCTAGGCTTAAAGGCCGGCTTGTATGCCAACGAGGTCCTCGGAAAAGACCATTTCAGAACCAGAGCCATTGTTGAGTCGGAGCTCTTCCCACCGTTCTCCTGTTTTGTTGATGGGGTTCAGGTTACAACGGGTTGCACCATGGGGAAAGGTAACATCGAGTTGAAGAACGGACACAATCTATCAGTAACCTTTGTAAGGAGCAGCAAGAGACTCAAACTTTCCTTGAGAGATGAGGTGTTGGAAGGCCTCAAGAAAATCCATTCAAAAGAGGACTCCGAGAAGACTGCGCTGGCTCTGATTGACAGACCACTCCAGGAACTTTTCCAGATAGAAGAATAATCATGCTTGACAGCAAACACATGCAAAACTGCCAGCTTTCCAGTGCTATTCGTTCCCGCGTAGAATGCCAGGTGAGAGGTGTCAGGAGCGGTTAGACTTCAGATGACCTCTGTCTTTGGAGCAATATCTTGCCGAGATGTGTGGGTAGCTCGGCTTGGGGCGTGAGCGAAAACTTATTAGGACAACGCCAATTACTTGTTCCCAAGTTAGAGGTGAATGTGATGGCTGTAAGAGTGGCAATAAACGGGTTTGGAAGAATCGGAAGATTGCTTTTCAGGGCAGCTATTGAAAGAGAAGCCAAGATAGACTTTGTGGCGATAAACGACATTGGGAACGCCAAGACAATGGCGCACCTGCTAAAGTACGACTCGGTTCACGGCAGGTTTCCATTCGAAGCCAGGGCAGAAAGCGACGGGATAGTTGTCGAAGGAAAGAAGATTCCGCTTCTCGGCCAAACAGATCCTGCAAAGCTACCGTGGAAAGACTTGGATGTCTTTCTGGCTGTCGAGTCAACCGGCAGGTTCACCGATCGAGAAGCTGCTTCAAAGCATCTGCAAGCAGGGGCAAAAAAGGTGTTGATCTCGGCGCCTGCAAAGAACCCGGACATAACGATAGTTCTAGGCGTCAACGAGAAGGACTATGACCCGCGGAAACACAACATCCTTTCGAATGCATCATGTACCACGAACTGCGTTGCGCCTGTGACCAAGGTGCTCGATGACAGTTTCGGGGTGAAAACAGGCTTGATGACCACTGCGCACGCTTACACGAATGATCAGAGAATTCAAGACCTTGTCCACGAGGACCTTCGCAGAGCCCGAGCCGGAGCAGTGAACATCATACCGACAACCACGGGGGCGGCCAGAGCCGTAGGCGAGGTTCTGCCTAACCTGAAAGGAAAGATGAACGGGTTGGCGCTGCGTGTCCCGGTTCCAAACGTCTCCGTAGTGGATTTGACAGCTGTTCTAGAGAAGCCCGCAACCGTTCAAGAGGTCAACGACGCGTATAAGAAGGCTGCGGATGGCGAGCTGAAAGATATATTGGTCTATACAGAGGAGCCGTTGGTTTCGAGCGACTTCAACCACTCTACGTACTCGGCGGTTGTCGACGGCTTATCGACAATGACCATTGAAAACTTGGTCAAGGTCCTTGCTTGGTACGACAACGAATGGGGCTTCTCCTGCAGAATGGTTGAACTCATAGAGCTCATAGGAAGAAAAGCAGGCTTCTAGGCAATCTCAGCTTAAAGGCTTAAAAGCCTCCTCCTTTTTTTCTACAATTCAGGGTGCTAAGAAGATGGCTATATTTCTCACACTGGACGACGTAAAAGTGAAGAACAAAGTTGCCCTGGTAAGAGTCGACTTCAATTCTCCAGTAGACCCCCAGAGCAAAAAGGTTCTTGATGACACAAGAATCCGGGCTCATGGAGAAACCACTATAGGGGAACTGTCTGAGAAAGGTACCAAAGTGGTAGTTCTGGCTCACCAAGGACGCCCCGGAGACCCCGACTTCGTACCTCTCGAACAACATGCTCAACTGCTGGGCAAAGCACTGGGCAAAACCGTCAGGTATGTGGATGACCTTTATGGAGAAAAGGCTAAGAAGGCCATAAACGAGCTCAGAAGCGGCGAGGTCCTTGTCTTGGCGAACACACGGACCTATCCTGAAGAGCAGAAGTCGAAAACGCCTGAGGAACACGCCAAATCCGAGTTCATAAGAGCACTGGCCCCTCTTGCTGACGTATTCGTTAACGATGCTTTCTCCGCAGCCCATCGGGCTCATGCCTCGGTCGTAGGCTTCTCCGCCGTTCTTCCAACCGTTGCGGGAAGAATAATGGAACGTGAGCTCAAGGCTTTGGGCAGAGTTCTAGAAGCTCCAGAGAAACCGTGCGTCTTCATTCTCGGCGGCGCTAAGGCTGATGACTCGCTTAGGATATCGAAGTACGTTCTCGAGAACAAGATTGCGGACTACGTAATAACTGGAGGAGTTACTGGGCACCTCTTCATTGTTGCGAAGGGGACTGACCTTGGAAAACCGAACATGGAGGTCCTTGAAAAACAAGGGGTCCTAGGACTCGTTCCGGGGATAGAGGACCTTATAGGCGCCTACCCGGCTAAGATCAAGGTTCCAGCCGACGTAGCTGTGGAAGTGGATGGCAAAAGAAAGGAGTTGTCCCTGAAGGAACTCCCAACAGACTGCCCAATCTTCGACATCGGAACTGAGACAATCAAACAATACAGCCAAATCATAAAAGACGCAAAATCCATAGTCATAAGCGGCCCTCCGGGAGTCTATGAGAGAAAAGAGTTCCTGAAAGGCACTAGGGGAGTCTTAGAGGCCGTTGCCTCGTCGAAGGCTTTCTCTCTGGCAGGAGGAGGCCACACAATAGCCGCGCTTGGAGAACTTGGACTTGCCAATAAAGTGTCTTACATCAGCACGGCGGGTGGCGCTCTCATAGAATTTCTGATGGGCGGAAGACTACCGGGTGTAGCCGCACTGGAGGAAGCCGCTAGAAGAAGGCAGTCCAGATAGCGAGGCAGTCCCCGAAATCCATTCATCGGGCTGGAAATATTGGGGCTTTCCAGTCATTTGAACGAAACGGTTAGGACCCGAATATAGTCTCCGGTGTCGGCGCAGCTGTCTGCCGCTTCCTCCATCGAGTCAAGTAGGTCCTTGAGGATCAACAGCACCGCCGGGTTCACCTTCTCTCCGTATTTCAGCAGAAGGGCTTTTATCTCCAGATTTTTTCTATCGACCTTGTTCTCTTCGTCCTCAACCTTTTCCGACATTGCTCTAGCCTTAGAGGGATCTTCCCCTAAGCTTCTCAGGCTTTCCCTCAGTACGGCGGCGGTGCTTACTATGCCGGCAGACATTTCGTGGAAGGCTTGCCATATTTCTTTTGGGACCTCCGCTTCGAGAAGCACTAGGACATTTCTGGCTGAGTCTTTAACGTGGTCCGCCATCACGTCGAGCCTTTTGACGAGATGCATTATATCTTCCCGTTCGCGGAAGGACAGATTTCCTTTCGTCAACTCTTCGAAGACTGTTCGCCTCAGCTCATCTATCTCTTCTTCAACCCTGAAAAGCCGTTCGATCGTCGTTCTGGCCGTCTGCGCATCGCCAGCCGCAGCAGCCCTCACAGCCCTCTCAAGGTCGCTGACAGTATCCAGCGCCACAGTCATCTGTCTATAGGCTATCTCCAAAACTTTGTTCACGCGCCTTTTCTCGAACCAGCGTTCCATGTCAGAAACGCTCCTCTAACGGCATACACTTCTTGTACAGTAAAGCCGATTCTTTTATATAAACCATGATTCCGGGCGTCACTCCTATTCTACTGAGATCTCCTTCTCCAGCCCTGCTTTGGGGTAGGGATACAGGAGAACGGCGTTAGGCGGGAAGACTAGATAGACATGGCTTCCTGCGTCCCATCTGTAGGTGTCGGAGGCGAAGGGACGTTTCACAACAATCAGCTCGCCGTTGTCTGTTCGAACCTCGTACCGGACGGTGCCGCCCATGAAGATCACATTTTCAACTGTGCCTTTCCATGCTTCCCTTCTGACACCCGATTTCTCCATCCCAACGAATTCAGGTCTTATGGCTACCACGACCTTTTTTTCTTTGAAGTCAACCTTACCGGAGCTGTGGAGAACAGCGCCGTTCATCTTGACATCCACACCCTTGTTCGTCACTTGCATCACTTCGCCCACCATAAAGTTGGCCTCGCCGACAAAGTTCGCGGTGAACAATGCCCTCGGACTGAGATAGAGCTCCACGGGGGTACCTGCCTCAATGATCCTTCCAGCCTTCATGACAATGATCCTGTCCGCGATCGCCATGGCTTCCTCCTGATCATGCGTAACATGGACCGCCGTGAGACCCAGATCCTTTACCATCCTCTTCAACTCGTGCCGCAACACCGTCCTAACCTTGGCATCTAATGAGCCTAGCGGCTCGTCCAAGAGCAGCAAAAGCGAACCTGAAACAAAGGCTCTCGCTATTGCGGTCTTTTGCTGTGCCCCTTCGCTGAGCACGTTAGGCTGATCCTTAGCCCTTTCCCGAAGTGCCATCATGTTGAGCATCTCTTCGACCAGGCTTCCAGCCTTCTCGGGGTCCCAACCTTTCACAAAGGGTCCGTAGGAGACGTTTTCATAGATGTTCATGTGGGGAAAGAGTGCAATCTCCTGAAAGACGTATCCGACACCCCTTTCCTGGATCGGGACTTTGTTCAACAGTTTGCCGTCAATGTAGACTTCGCCTTCAGTCGGCTCTATGATGCCAGCTATGCATTTTATCAGCGTGGTCTTGCCACAGCCGCTTGGTCCTATTATGCATATGTACTCCTTGTTCTCGATCTGAAGGTTCACGTTTTCCGCGGCTGTAATCTCGCCGTACCTCTTCGCAATGTTAACCAGTCTGACTGAAGGCACTTACACAGCCTCCAACTCTATATATAACCCCCCCGAAGGGGAGAGGTAGGTCTTTATGTTTTCAGGTTGAAGACGAACGTAAACTCTTTCACCGCTCAAGACACTGTCATTTCTCAGAGAGACTGGCATTCTCGAGTTGACCACATCGCCGTTCTCTAGCTGAATCTCATACCGTATCAAGCTGCCCAGAAAGCTTGCCGATGTAACAGTTCCTGCGAAGACATTGGTCTCTCCATTTCTCTTAGCAGGCTTAACGATCTCTGTCATCTCTTCCCTTACCGCCAGAACCACTCTCTCTCCAGGCGAGTAACCTGTCTCTTTGATGCGGACCGCTAGCCCGTTCCGTAGCTGCACCCAGGAACCACTCGGTCCTCTTTCAGAGATAAAGCCTTCGAGAAAGTTTGCGCCTCCGACGAAGTTGGCTACGAATATGCTTTTCGGCTCATTGTAGATCGTGAACGGAATGCTTGCCTGCTGGATCTGACCGTGTCTTAGAACAGCGATTCTGTCTCCCACCACCATAGCCTCCTCTTGGTCGTGCGTGACGTGGATGGCTGTGAACCCTTCGTCCTTTACCAAACTCCTTAGCTTGTATCGAAGTTCAACCCTGAGGCGAGCGTCCAATGCTCCTAACGGCTCATCAAGCAACAAGAGGCTAACGCCGGACGCTAATGCTCTGGCAAGGGCGAGACGTTGCTGCATGCCGCCGCTTAACTCGTTCGGGAAAGAACCAGCTCTTCCAGCCAGCCTCGTCATCTCCAGCATCTTCCCCGAAATTTCAATGGCTTGTTCTCTGTCTATTTCCCTCGATGTCGGCCCGAAAGCAGCATTCTCGATGACGCTTAGGTGTGGAAAGAGAGCGTAGTCTTGGGGAAGGTATGCCGTGTTCCTTTCCTGAGGGGGAACATCGTTAACGAGTTTGCCATCGATGTGGATTTCGCCTTGGTCCGGTTTGAGAATTCCCGCGATGAGTTTGAGCAGGGTCGTCTTGCCGCTGCCGGTTGGACCTAAGACACAAAGGTATTCCCCATCCTCAATCTCGAGGTCCAAGTTGTCAATGGCGGTTATGCTGCCGAACCTTTTTGTGACCTTGGCCAAACGGACAGATGGCATACGACGTTCACCTCTTCCCTCTTATGACAATCCTCAATATGAGAAGGATTGCGAAAGACGCCAGAATGAGGAACCCGATGCCTAAAGCACTCTCAGACGGAGAGGCTGTTCCATGAAGAATCCAATCCACAAGAAGAACGGGAACTGTCTTCAAGGTTCTTGCAGATGCCCTGGCGGCGCCTGTTTCCCCGATGCAGCGAGTGAAGACCAGAACGGCGCCAGAGAAGGCCGAATACTTTGTGAGCGGCAACGTGATTCTTCTAAACACAGCAAAGGGTCTGGCTCCAAGCGTACTTGCCACCTCCTCCATATCGGGCGACACGCTCTCCACGGATGCAGCCATTGACATGACAAAGTAGGTGTAAGTTATCGTTGTGTGAGAGAGAACCAGAACCCAGAACTCGTGTATCTCGAAGGCTGCCCAGAAGAATCTTAGGGAGACGCCGAGGGCGATGGAAGGCACTATGATCGGAATGTTCACCAAAGCGTCAAAGACAGGGGTTAGATGCCTCAGCCTCTTTCTGGCAATCAATACCGCGGCTGGCAGACCAATCAGGATGTTCACCACCGTAGAGATGAGCCCAATCGAGTAGGACAGAACCATGCTGTCACGGAAGCTAATCCAGGGCTCTACTCCTCCCAGGGCTTCTCCCAACGTTCCATCCGCCAAGGCATTGACCAGCGGAAGGGAAACAAAGAGCGAAGGAATGATCACGAAAAACAGGAAAGTAGCGATGGTTCCCCCGTCTCTGAGCTTTGCTGAAGCCGGGCTGCTTAATCTCCTCTCGAAGTCCGGCCAAGCCCTTCTGAAGGGAAGTCTAAGTCTCGGAGCTAGCAGCCTTACCAGAAAGAATATGCCCACCGAGGTTACGATGAGAAGCGAACTAACGTAGACAAGAACGCTTTCATTGTCCACATTGTTGAAGATGAAGACAGGGCCGTTTTCGAAGCCTCCCGCCACCATAACAGTTGCGCCAGTCTCTGAAAGAGACCTTGCGAAGGCCAGAAGGAAAGAAGCTACCAGCGCCGGCTTGAGCAGCGGCAAGGTCACGGTTCTTACAGACGTCAACGGCTGAGCGCCCAACGTTTTGGCTGCCACTTCGTAGACTTCCTTGTAGCCAAGGAGCTCGCCAACCATAACTCTGACGATCACCGGGTAGGAAAAGGCGAAATGCAGCAAGAGCACAAGCAAGAAGCCCGGCTGAACAAACGTCTCCATTCCGAAGAGGTTTGAGACCCCTTCCGGCTTACTCCAAAAGAGGCTAGCCGAGTATCCCAAGGCTGCCGTAGGAATCAGGAAAGGAATGTCCGTCAGAGTATCTACGAGGCTGATCAGTTTCGACCTGCTCCGGACAATGAACCACGCAAGAGGCAACGCCGCAACCAAGTCGAGGATGGAAACAGTGAAGGCTGTTATGAACGACCAAAGGATGGCCGAATTAGCCCTTGCCAGAAGCTCAGGAGTCGCGTAAACCTCTCCGAAAAGGCTGATCTTTTGGAAGATTCCAGCGATCGGCGGGATGAGTATCAATGCGAAGAAGAACAAGACAGAGAAGACATAAACTAGGTATCTTGCCCAAGCTTTGGATGAGAGATGGTCTAGAATTCTCACAAAGCGTGACGTACCTTTCCTTTGTGCAATAACGACGCTTTGGCGCTCCATTTCTCGTTGAAAGAGTATGGGAGCAGATATATACTTTATCAAGAAGAGGATATCAGTGAAAGTCCCCTTCCCCCGTCTTTGCTCGACCAGTTGGGCCGAGATAGAACGTTCGTAAGCACCTGAAAGGAGAAAGGTCTGCGAAAGGTCTATGGGCACGTTTTCCCTAGTTGCCCGATGTCCCAGAACATCTTCTCTTGGCATCTGCGTCTCAACTGCGGTTCCGGCGGTGGGCAGCGTAGTGCCGCATGTGAAACTTGGCGTAGGGGCCATAGCCACCCAAGGATACACGAACGTCCTCTATGGCATAGACGGTCTCAAGCTCCTGAAGAAGGGCCTTTCTCCCCAAGCAGCATTGGAAGCGATGCTTAGGAAAGATCCGCAGAGGGAGCTTAGACAAGTGGCGATCATTGACAAACATGGTGGGAAAGCCGCGTTCACTGGAGAAGAGACCTTAGCATGGAACAGTCACATAATCGAAGAGGACTGCATAGCCGCGGGCAATACTCTCACATCGGGCAAAGTTCTGGAGGCTATGATAGAAAGCTTTGGAGGTTCTGAAGGCTGGTTGGCTGAGAGGCTAATGCGGTCGCTTGAAGCTGGGGAAGAGGCTGGAGGCGACAGAAGGGGGAAGATGTCGTCAGCCTTGCTGGTGGCCGACGAGAAAATGGTTCAGGAGACACGTCCCCTCCTCAGTCTAAGGGTTGACCTGCACGCCGAACCTGTGAAAGAGCTCAGGCGGATTTTTGAAGCCTACAAAGGATGGGCCGGGATCATCTGACATCCAAAAGTCTAGATCTGGCAGACTATTCAGTTGGCGTTTGAGGTTTGTGGTCTTGTGCCTTGTCTGTAGGAAGGCTGGGCTGGGTCGGTTGGACTGCAACCGTTTTCAGTCTGGCTTCCCTGAACTTTAGGATTGAGTGGACTATCTTCAAACCTACTATGATGGTGGCGAGATATGCGAACAGCCTTATGTCGAAGATCACAGTGTTCGAGACGTCACCAGCCTCCGATGAGATGACTGTCAAGCCGAGATTCTCTATCTTTCCCATGCCCAGAGCGAAGAATACTATCAGAAGCCAGAAGACCGTAGACACGATAGAAAGAGCAAGGAAAGCGGCTGAGGTCTTCTCGAAGAACCCCTTAAGAAGAATAAGAATCGACATGACCAAACCTATGAAAGCTACCTTATTCACAAGGTCCGCCACGTTGAGTCCTTGGCTGGAGAAGGCTCTCAGATACTCCTGAGGGATCATGTTTTGAGCGTAAAGAGGCAACACTGTGAAAATGACCAAGGTCAAAACCCCAAACAATATAGACCTCTTGTTGATTCTCATGGCGCCTGCCCCCTTATTTTGAGAATATTCGTGAACCCAACTAGGTCTCCAAGTGTCCTCACGGCGAACCTTAGCTCAAAATACCCTTCGGCCTCCTCGAGGCTGCCGCCCGGTACCAATTCTGGTGGGATAGTGAGGCTAAGCGAAAACTGGTTGGCGCCTCCGGCTGGTATGTATACTGATGTTGAGTTTCTCGCAATGTCCTGTCCGCTCAGATCGAGAACAGCTACCTCAAAGAACAGTGTAATGCCCAGAAAACCGCCGTTTCTGGGGTTCCCATTCAGTACAAACCTCCATTCGCCGGTCGACTCGTCCACGTCCAAGTTTAGATTCAAGGTCCCGCCGGAGATTGCGGTTGACAGTGCATTGAAAAGAGTGTATACGCTTAGCACGCATAGGGCTATGGTCAAAACCTCAAAACCTATTATGCCAAGTCTCAATGCCTTAATCCTTTTCATTTCCCCATCTTGGTCCTTCAGATGCGGCTTTAACGTCTAAATGCACACAAACTGATTCATAAGCCTTTGCTTCAAGGCCTCGCAAGCCTAGCTCATCTCAGTATTGTTTGGAGCATTACTATTCTTTTCGCTGGCTCCGAATATGGATATAATTCTTAAATATTGAGCGGCTGATAGAGATAGTGCCAGAAAGGAGTAAGGTGAAATGGTGAAGATACCAGTTGCGTTGCAGCTTTACTCAGTGCGTGACGACTGCGCTCGCGACCTTCCCGGAACCCTCAAAGCCGTGGCGGAGATGGGCTACGAGGGTGTGGAGTTCGCCGGATATCACGGCCGAAGCGCCGACGAGCTGAGGAAGATGCTGAACGATTTAGGCCTAAAGGTGGCTGGAACCCACATCGGCATCGACACTTTGCTTGGCGATGAGCTGAAGAAGACCGTTAAGTTCAACAAGACCATCGGCAACCAGTACCTCATCGTTCCTTGGTTGCCAGATCAGTACAGGAGCTCGAAGGACGCTTGGCTTAAGACAGCCCGTTTGATGAACGACATAGCCAAGAAGGTTAAGCCTGAGGGTATGCGCGTCGGGTACCATAACCACGCAGTCGAGTTTCAGCCAATAGATGGGGAGATGCCGTGGGACATATTCTTCGGGGCAGCGGTTCCCGATGTGGTGATGCAGCTGGACACCGGAAACGCAATGCATGGGAAGGTCAGCTCAGATGGGGTGTTGGAGATTGTGAAGCGCTATCCGGGACGTGCAGTCACTGTGCATCTTAAGGAGTTCTCATCGAAGAACGAGAAAGCCCTGATAGGCGAGGGAGAGATGCGGTGGAAGCAGTTTTTCAAGCTATGCGAGACTGTGGGCGGCACAGAGTGGTACATTGTTGAGCAAGAGTCCTATGCCTATAAGCCGCTCGAATGTGCAAGGCGCTGTGTAGAGAATCTGAGGAAGATGCTTAAATAGAAGGTGCAGTAGCATCAGAAGGATAAAGGGAAAAGCGAGGTAGAAGTTATGGTCGGCCAGAAACTGGTCTACGTGGCAAACGTGAAAGAGGTGCCGGTTGGAGAAGCGAAGAGCTTCCTGTATCCCGTAGGCGACGAGAAAGGAACCGCCAAGCCTGGCTTGCTTATACACCTCGAGGAAGGCTTCTTTGCCTACGACGGCCTGTGCACCCACATGCAGGCAGAGGTGAAATGGAACAAGTACACGGGCAAGATATGGTGCACCCTTCACGACGGCATGTACGACCCGAAGACCGGCAATCCTTTCTTGGGAATGCCTAAAGAAGCCTTAGCAAAGATCAAGCTGAAAATCGAAGAGAACGGAGACATATACGCCATACTCTAAAAGGCAGATACGGCTGACAGGTTCTTCGAGTCCAACCGCCGAAGCTCCACAGCCCGGCGAAACGCGTCTCTTCAGCATTCAGCGTTTCCAATGAGACGTGAGACGCTTCGACTTCTTTGGAGGCTTTGATGCATGATCTGACGAACGGACATTTTTCTCGCTGATTGGTCAAAGAGACTCCTCTGATTTGTCCGACCACCAGTTTTCTTAGTCTGACAATAAACATTGATCTTTTCCTGATTTGGGTACTCAACGAGGAACTTGGTAGGCACCTAGGCGCCTACAGCCACCTTGAAGAACTCACAGAGCCCTGTTAGTCAATAAGCCTTTGCTGGAAACACAGGCTCAAAAAGGGTTAGACACGAGCTGCACCCCGTAGCTGCCGACCATGACTATCTCACGATCAGAACGAATCCAGAAAAAGCTCACTTCAAGCCCCATAGCGCAAACGAAGGCAGAATACAGTGATTCAAGGTGGTGGGCCGGGCCGGATTCGGACCGGCGATCTTCGCCGCGTGAGGGCGACGTC
>CAYRBK010000040.1:0-5607 GCA_964422605.1 uncultured Candidatus Bathyarchaeia archaeon
TTCAGGAGCCTGTCCCGCAGGGGTTCGCGGGTTCAAATCCCGCTCCCCGCACCATCTGGCCAACCAATTGGTTTTCCTTTGATTGATCAAAACGGTATGCAAGGTATATGAGCTCCTGGAATGGAAAAAGCCATGCTCCATATCTGGCCTGCTGAGAGGACTTCTGAAATGCTATGTTTCCAAACGGGTCCTTTCCAGGAATTCCGTAACGTTCTTTCTTCTGGGTAGGGGCGTGACGGCTCCTTTTCCAAGAGTCTTCAGCGCAGCGGTGGCGTTGGCGAATTCGGCAGCTTTCCTGACGTCGAGTCCTTCCGTGATGGCTGTTAGGAAGGCTCCGTCAAAGGCGTCACCCGCTCCCGTTGTGTCCACCACATTGACCCTGAAGCCTGGAACCTTGACGGTTTCTTCCTCTGTCTTGACGAGGCAACCTTCTGCTCCCAGTTTCAGGGCGACGATCCTCGGACCCTTCTTCAGAATTGCCTCGGCAGCTTCCTCAGGAGACGATCTTCCGGTGACTACTCTCGCATCCTCGATGCTTGGCAAGGCTATGTCAGCAATATCCAGAGTACAGGAAACAACTTCACGCGCCACTTTGAGTGGCCAAAGCTTTGGTCTTATGTTTGGATCGTAGGAGAAAAGAACCTTGGACTTTTTCGCGATCTCAGCCGCTTTGAAGACGGCTTGCCTGCAGGTGGCGCTTACGGCTTGGGATATGCCGCTGGAATGGAAGACCTTGGCTCGCCTGACATAGTCTGGGTCAATATCATCCGGACTGAGGTGGCTGGCCGCCGAGCCCTTTCTATAATAGGTGAAGTCATGTTTCCCGCCGTCAAGTATCGACACGAAGTACACGGCAGTGAACGAGCTCTCCTCAACGATCACGTGGGACCCGTCGACTTTCTCCCGTCTCCACAACTCCAGAAAGCTCCTGCCAAACTCGTCGGCTCCGATCCTGCTGATGTAGCCGCACTTTCTGCCCAACCTTGCTGCCGCAACGACCACGTTCGAGGTGTCCCCGCCCCAGCCCCTCTCAAAAAACTTGACCTCTCTGAGCAAACCTTTTGATGAAGCACAGAACTCAACCATTGGCTCACCTAACGAGACTATGTCCAGATCCGCCATGTTGGCTCACCCGCCACGTATCCCTCTGCAACCCAATATTCGTTAGGCGTACCCGTTCTTCAGCGACCTATGAAGCATTGGAGTCCCATGCAAAAACCTTTTTCGTGCCAAGAAAGGCGTCCCCCTACGCAATGACAGGTCCCACGTCTTGCTCAATCTCAGATGAGATGTCCTATCCTTTCAGGCATTAGTACGTAACAGTTACGGTTATGCGAATTGAATGCTCAATGCTTCCTGACTTGCCGACGACGTCGACATAGTACTGCCCAGGTTTGATGGGCGTAAGCGTATACACGGTAAGTAGGAAGTAGGCCCGGTCGTCAGCTTGAAGGGTCACCTCGGAAGGGCTGAGGGTAAGCCTCACATCACCGAAGAGGAACGTATACCCAACCTCAAGCGTTACCCTCCCGCTGAATCCGCCGACAGATCTAACCGTGATCACAGAGGTGTTTGAGCTTCCCTCCCAGCTGTAAACAGCCACTTGCTCCGGATCAGCTGAGACCTCGAAGTCCGGTTGTGGCGGCTTAACCTGCGAAGCCAAAAACCCCCAAATATATTGGTACCCTAGGAAAATCGATACGGCGAGAAGTAGAATCAAGACTGCCACTAAGGGACTCTTCAACACCGCCTTCCCCATAAATGAGGTCTCAGAACCAACCCTGATATAGGGTTTATGAACGGGCAATACATTTTGAACAATCAGAAGCTTCCTCAGCCTCGACGGCCTTCAGCCCAGCCAAGCATTGTACGGCAGAACTCGGATGTTTCTGCGTGGAGGGATCGGTGGTGCCACCATCGGTGGGTGGCCTATCGCACTCGTCAAGTGTAGATGCCCTAAAGCTCAGCTCGACCGACATGGCATGACGCCCGGCATTGGCGAAGATTTATATCCTTTCCAGCTAATGCTGAACTCGCGAGGTGTTGCAGAATGATCGGATACTCAAGTCTGGCTTCCCTTCCCTTACTAAGGGACTACACGAGCCACAGAATCTCAAGCTTCGACCCGACCGGCGGCAACATGGACGCCTGGCACATCAAAGCCGGCGAGAAGAGAACCCTTGCTGAGATCAAGGGCTCAGGCTGCATAAAGCATGTCTGGATGACTCTCGGCCTACCGAGAGAAGATTACGTACGTCGGATAGTCCTTAGGTTCTTATGGGACGACTGCGCTGACCCGAGCATTGAATGCCCCGTCGGAGACTTCTTTGGTATAGGGCACGGAACCCGCAGGAACTTTGTCTCGTTGCCTTTGCAGATGAGCCCTCAAGACGGCCAAGGCTTCAATTCATGGTGGCCTATGCCCTTCAGAAGCAGAGCCCGAATTGAGGTTGAGAACCAGGGCAATGAGGCTTACTGGCACTATTTCTACATTGATTACGAACAATACCAGTCCATAGAGACCATCAAAGGCTTGGCCTACTTCCATGTGCAGTGGCGGCGCGAGGCAGACACAGACGGATGGGCCTACAAGGATCGTCTAAGCCTGAAAGACGCCGAAAGAGACCGGCGCACCCTCAACACCGACGGCAAGGACAACTATGTCATCCTCGAGGCTGAGGGAGACGGCGTATACTGCGGAGCCCACCTCGACATAGACTGTTTCCAGCGAAACCCGAATGATTGGTACGGCGAAGGTGACGACATGGTCTTCATCGACGGCGAAAGGTGGCCACCGTCCCTGCATGGCACAGGAACAGAAGATTGGTTCAACTGCGCCTATGGTCCAAGTCAGGAGTACAATGCACCTTACCACGGCGTCATCCTGTACACTGGTACAAAGGACTGGAACTGGAAGGGAAAGCAAACTGTTTACCGCTACTATATTGAAGACCCGATCCGCTTTCGCAAAAGCATAAGGGCGACAATAGAACACGGTCATGCTAACAGGCTCAGCAACGACTATTCAAGCACCGCCTATTACTACCTCTCAAAGCCCAAGAGAGGAGGACCACAGCTGCCACCAGTTCAGGAAAGGCTGCCTAGACCCAACGAAGAGGTATACCAGCCTAAAGGATAACCCTCCTTCTTTCCACCTTGTCCGTTTCGTGTGAGAAGACAGTCTGGTTCATGTCAGAATGTAAGGACTTTCTAGCTTTCCTTGATCCATCCAGCTAGGTCCAGCACTGTTGACCCAATTCGAACGCCATCAATAAGGTCTTCTTGAGTCAGCCCCCTTGCGTCGGTGCAAGTGCTGCAAGCGATCACCTCTACGCCGTGATCGATGAGATCCTTCAGCATATTCTCCAGACTGTAATAGCCTTCTGGGGGTCTCTGTCCTCTTTTCGCCGTTGTGACAGAGTCGCCCAGCAGAAATATGTTCACCTTCAACCCTATCACCGCCGAGGTTAATGCTCTTGCTAGCCTCAAAGCATTCCAGACTTTCTCATCCCCATATGGAGCGCCATTGAGAATCAGCGTCACCGTCTCCAATCAGCCACCTCCCTTTCCCAAACAGCAGATGTGACTTAGCAGCTTCCATATATTAAGCGTTTGATTGAACGGCAGTAATCAGCGTTCGAGGCATGGAGTGTAGCTGAACCGATCCCACTCCTCATGTTTCCGGAGAGTCATTCCCTTTTGGTTACAGAAAACGTGGGGTAGATTGTGCTCGTGTCTCGGACGCCTTTCAGCTTTCTGATCTTTTCGATTACGAATTTCGAGATTGTTTCCTGCGCAGAGGCGAAGATTTCGCCTCCATAAAGCTCAAATTCCAGCACGGCGAGCACATCATACTGGCCGGCAATCAGATGAGCCTCAACAACCTCGTCGTACTTCATGAGTTTCCCCAAGATATCCCTGTCTTTGCCGGGCTCCACGTCGATGAAAACAAACGCCTTATGCCTTCCCTTCATCTCATGAGTGCTCATCGCAGACGCCCAGCTTAAGTATGCGCCAGTATGGATATAAACATTGCATCAGGCAGACTTGAGGCAATGCTTATTAGTTTTCGAATAGCTCATTTTGGAGGGTGGAAACTAGGTGAAGACACTCGTTTCTGTTGGCAGGGGCGGCACTGGCAAAACGAGCTTCGTCGCTCTAATGGCAAAGTATCTCATCGAGAAAGACCATGCTCCGTTGCTTCTAGTAGATGTCGACCCCGATCAGAACCTAGCCGAAACCGTAGGAGTATCCCTCGAGGAAGAGGGGAAGAAATCGATATCTGAACTCGCCATCGAAACCTTCATAGAGCGCGGAGGCACCACTGTGGGCGTGCCCCCATCCGAGAGGATTGAGTCGCGGATTTGGGAAGAAGGGCTCTACGAAGGGAGACTCTTTGATCTTATGGCAGTTGGACCAAAATGGATTGAAGGCTGCTATTGTCTACCCGATGCTTCGCTGAAAAGAGCGCTGGAGCGGCTGACCAAGGCCTACAAGTATGTTCTCGTTGACTCTCCCGCTGGTCTGGAGCATCTAAATCGGAAGATTACATCTCAAGTGGACGATCTGTTCGACGTAATGGACCCGTCCAAAAAATCCTTTGAGCATGTGGAAAGAGCCTATCGGATTGTGAAAGAGGTTGAGATAGGCTTCGAAAACTTCTATCTTGTAGGAGGCTATAGGTTCACTCAAGGCCTAGAGCCCAAAGCTCAGGGACAGCCAGGCCTGAGGTACTTGGGGAAGATACTCTACGACAAAAACGTCGAAGCCTACTGTCTCGAGGGCAGATCTCTACTGGAACTCCCGCAAACCTCGCCCGCATATCAGTCGGTGAGGGAAATCCTGAAAAAGGCTGGATACGGTTAGGCTCATTGGCCTGTCAGGTGTGCTTCTTCGGTTGATCCTGCTGAAGCCTTTCGTCTTACTAGAGCCAACAGAAGGATGAGAGAGACAGCTCCTAATATTCCCCCAGTCGCATCAGCGCATATGTCGTAGATGTCGAAGCACCTTGTCGGGACAAAGTGCTGGTGGATCTCATCGGTGACTCCGTAAGCCGAAGAGAAGACTGAAGAGTAGAAGATGCTTTTGAGGGCTCTGCCAGACATGTTAGTGGCCACTGAGTTCATCAAGAAACCTAGAATGGCGTATTCGCCCACATGCATGATAATCCTAGGCGCTTCCAATACTGCGATTTCCGCGGGAAGATCGCCCGGGAGACTTGAAAGGTAGAAGATCAGCACCATGTATCCTATCAAAGCAGTCGTCGAGAAGACGAGCGTATTTTTCATATCGGTTTCAATATGGATTCGCTTGCACTTTTAAGGATATCCTCGTGTCTATGCTGGCAGCTGAGACTGAGACAGCGATGAAAGTAGCCACCGAGGTGTCCCAAAAGAATAAAAGGCAGAACCGAGGAACATATAGCGGGGGTTGGCATTTTGGGATTGGCGGCCTCAGTTGAAACTGTCACGAGAAGTCCCCCTGTTACAGCGTTGTTCTCTGACACGGTTGCATCAATTATAGAGAAGATGGTGGCAAACAACATTGGCGCTGTGATTGTGATGAGCGGTGGCGCTCCGGCAGGCATAGTTACCGAGAGAGACATCG
>CAYRBK010000040.1:5707-14149 GCA_964422605.1 uncultured Candidatus Bathyarchaeia archaeon
GTGATTGTGATGAGCGGTGGCGCTCCGGCAGGCATAGTTACCGAGAGAGACATCGTTGAAAAGATTGCGAGGGGCAGGAAGGACCCGGAAAAGACGCGTGCGCAGGACGTTATGTCATCGCCCTTAGTAGGCATAGAGGCAGGCAGATCCGTGAAAGACGCGCTGAGACTGATGCGAGACAAAAAGATAAGAAGGCTGGCGGTGACAAGAAGCGGCAGACTCATCGGCATAGTCACCGAAAGAAGAGTGCTGGACTCACTAGTATGAATCCGGCATTCTCGATTTTTCCCACAGCTAGATTGTTAGAGAGCATTGAGGTTCTGTAAGACTTCAGGCAATTTCCCTCGGTATCAGTCTTCCACTTGCAGATTCCAAGGTTCCTAGCCGAGAGGTACGCCTGCCTTCCTTAGCTCCAAAAGGACCGGGATGTTTCGTAGTTGGTCTTGCGAAATCTTTCCCCATAAAATCCCCTTAGGTCTCTCATATCTCCGCTTCACTCTAATTGTTCTAGTGGGGGTCATTATCGCGTCCACTGTCAGGTCGTGTGGCTCCTTGGGCACGTGATCAACAATCTGAACATCGTGGACTGTTGTAAATACTGGCGTGTCGTCTCCGACTGCCCCAACCTCTCTTAGAATCGCATACTCGAGTTCACTGTATCCGCCTCCCTTACCTATGCGAACGCCATCCTCTGAGATGGCTACTGACCCATCTACTACCATATCAACTCTCGGCAGCTCATCCAATCGGCACGGTCTGCCATGCTTGAAAGAGCCTCGGATGGTGGAGGCTTCTGCGTAAGACCCGCGTGGAATTCCGTCGGGATCAAGAACCATGAAGCCTTCTCTCAGTCTTGGAGTGGGAACCAGCAGCATCTTTCCGTCCAGAAGAACCTTGAGTCTGACCGTATGCTGAGGCGCATCCGGATTCACCTTCACAATCCTTGCCCTTCTATATTCTTCCTCCTCCACCAGTCTCGCGGCAGCAATCTCAGCTCCCACGAAGTTCGGGATTCTTCCTAAGACCGGTTTGGGAAACCTTGAGATGCCTCCCTCCTCCATGAGGCTCCAGATCTTTCTGCGGAGGGAATCTTTCTCGACGCTGAAGCTTTTCATGAGAACAACGCCGTCAAACTTTGAGTTGCCCATTTCTTTCGCTGTCGATCCTATTCTCTGCGTTCTTGCATCTCTTGATCGTACAGATCTTCTCCCCACCGGGGTTCCCTCTAATTTCAACGATCTCGTAGCGAAGGTTCAGGACAACTTACATCAGTCCCTACTCCTAGAATAGAGGTCTTGCTGAGTTTCCTCGCGGACGATGGTTGCTGCAAGTAGACAACACCTGTGTAGAGGGTGGCTAGTCAAGGACCGTCTAGCCTTCAGTCCCCGTATGCTTGGAAAGCCCAGACGTCCTTGTTCTCTATTATGTCTTTCAGGATTTCCCTTGCCTGGTCTGATTGAAGCGACAAGAAGAGCTTGACAACGTGCTTGCAGAATCGTCTTACTGTCAGTCCCTTGCGCCAGTCGTCACAGTTGTGCTTCAAAGTCTTCCCATCAAGACTCAGCTCAATCGCATAGTCCCTGACAGTAGCCTTAATCATATCTTCTGAGGATTCTGCTATGGCGAGTTCTTGGTCTTCGATGTCTCTTCCCCTTTCGAATCGAGCGGCGTCCGTCAGTTTCAGCAAGAGGCCCTCAACGCTCAGTTCCGACACAGCGAAGCCGAACTCCTCGAGCTTCCTTCCATAGGCGAGCGGTCTCTTCGGCATGTTGTGCCTGATTATCCTTTCTTTGACTTGCTGATGCTCAGGTCTAGCTGCATCCAACATCTCAAGAATCTCTATGCAGTTCTCAACGGCGTAGCCATGGTAGTGATTGTTGAAGTAGCCGTAGACCTTTTTGACCTCTTTGCTCGTTTTCTCTACTCGTGGCACCCACTCCACTAGCTCCTCCTTGGCATAGTGATAGTCGTACCAAGGTCTTGGGCCCCTCCCGTGCCACCGGAAGTAGGCGAAATCAGCCGTAACGTGGACTTCCGGAGGCAACAAAGGCTCATCTACTATGCAGTAGGCGACATTGTGTTTCTCCAGAAGCTTCCACGTGTCGTCTCTCATCCAAGAATGGTTCCTGAACTCAGCAGCAAACTCGAAGCCGTCGGGAAGCAACCCCAAGAACGCCCCGAGTTTCTCACGGTCACGTTGGTAAACGAAGCTCGGAGGCAACTGGATCAGAATGCAGCCCAGTTTGCCACGCGCGTTGAGAGGCTCCAACAGCTCCAGGAATCGTACAAGATCATTCTTGACCCCCATCTCCGGGTCGAGACGTTTCTCGTGGGTGATGAGCTTTGGCAGTTTGGCCGAAAAGACGAAATCTTTGGGAGAGGTTCTGTTCAAGCCGAAGATTGTGGCTTCGGATGGGTAACGGTAAAAAGTTGAGTTGATCTCAGCTGTGTTGAAGAAGCGAGCGTAATAACTAAACATGCTCTCCGCTTTTTGATAGAACGGTCCAACCCACTCCTTGTACGACCAGCCACTTGTGCCGAAGAGCAAATCTGACAAGGTCCATCCTTCCGTGATCCTCATCAACGAATACGGTAAAATAGCCTATTGTAGGTATTTAATGTTGATGAGCAGATGACTGAGTTTCATATCGGCTGCGGTGGATGGGCTTACTTTCAGATTCCAGGGCTAAGGCCGCTTGACGCATACGCGAAGGCTTTCAACTTCGTCGAGGTAAACTCCACCTTCTACAAAGTACCAAGCCTTCGGCTCGTTAAGTCATGGAGGCAGAAGGTTCCGCCCGACTTCGAATTCTCCGTTCGTTGCCACAAGGACATGACACACAAGTACCAGTTGGAACCAGTTGATGAAGCCTTTCGGGCTCTAGACACGATGATCGAGATCTGCAGCGTTCTAGGCTCAAGGTTCCTAGTCCTCGAAACGCCCTCAAAGATGCACTACACCAATGAAAAAACCCAGTCCATAAGAAACCTCCTCGAAAGTATCAACCCGAAAGGCGTCAAAATGGTTTGGGAGGTCAGACGCAGAGAAGGTGAACCGATACCGCCGAGTGTGACTACATTGATGCAAGACTGCGGCATCGTCCATTGCGTAGATCTTTCCAAGGACAATCCTGCTACGGAGTCGGACACGGTCTACACGCGGCTCTTTGGCAAAGGCGAGCAAAACCTTTACCAGTTCACTGACAACGAGCTGGAAGAGGTGGACAGAAGGATAGCCAGTAGGAACCCGGAAAGGGCAGCAGTTTCCTTCCACAACGTGAGGATGTACAAGGATGCAGCTCGCTACAAGATCTACAGGCAAACTGGAAAGTTCTCCTCAGCGACAGGAGCCCAAGGACAGCAATCCCTCAGAAAGGTTCTCATGGAAGATGCCAGATTCCCAACGACAAAAAGCGAACTTCTAGAGAGTCAATGGTGGAAGGTCATAGATCTGACTGAGGGTACGAGGGTCCATGCTCAATCTGTGCTTGAAAGACTCCCTGACAGAGAGTTCAGAAACGTGGAGGAGGTACTACTCTACGCTGAGGAGGTCCTGAAGAGCTCTAGCGTCTGCTTACTGTGATTGCTCCTTCCGGAACCTGCAGAGGAAAACCCCGCCCACCCCATTGTCTATTCCTGCGATGTAACCGCATACCTCAGATTCCGCCTTTCTCTGCCACATCTGAGGCTCCGGCTCGTTGGCTTAGGAAGAGCTGCACACGGCCTTGTGTCCGCGTCTGCCCACATGTTCTTCAAGGAATTCGATCATGAAGACCTATGCAAGAGCAACTCATATCCCGTGCGAAAGCAATATAATGTCTTTTGCCTCTTCAGGGTTTGGTGAGATATTTGCAGCTGAAGGGCAGAGAACGAGTAGTCAGGGCGCTCAACTTCGAGAGCATCGACAGACCCCCTATGTGGGGAGGCTGGTGCGAGAACCCAAGGTTCTTGGAAAAGGCCAGTGGCATCCATCTGAAGTATGGTTTCACCCTCAATGAATGGGAGAACCCTATGAGGGCCGCTCTCAAGGCTCTTAAGAACGTCGGTGTTGACGTGACATGCGGAATACAGCTGCCAAAGCCCCCTGAGATGATGAGTAACTCTGATGGCGCCTATGGATACATGGGTTGGGAAGTCTCCTCGACAGAAGAGCGAGGATACACGGCAGAGAAAGTGGTCAGTTATGTCGAATCTCTTCCGAAACCGGAGGATGTTCGAGCGGACTTCGATTCTGACCGCCAGTATCTGATATACGTTAACAGAATGAAGAGGGCGCAAGACGAATGTGGTGAAGATATGCTCTGGATGAGCAGTGCGGAAACCGTTTCGTTTGACGGAAACTTCCGACTCTTCGGGTACAAGCCATACATTGTCATGTGTATGCGTCACAGAGACGCTGCCAAGAAACTTAATGCGTACTACGCTGAAATGGCAAGATGCCATAATGAGATCACTGCCAAAGCGATCAAAGAAGAGGACATAGCTCCCTTCTGTTTCGTCGCCGCGGACATATGTTACTCCCATGGACCCATGATTTCGCCCAAGGTGTTGGACGATATATACTTTCCATTTGTTAGGTATGCCTTCGAACCGTTGAGGAACGCAGGAGTCAAGATCATCTGGCACTCTGATGGCTACATAACACCCATAGTGAACAACCTGATAGACATAGGCGTAGATGGATTTCAGGGCTTTCAAGAGAAATACGGCGTAGATTTCGGGGCGCTCACGAAAATGAAGGCTAAGAGCGGCAGACCCTTGCTTCTCATAGGCAGCATCCAAGTATCGACTGCATTGCGTTTCGGAACAACAGAAACGGTTGAGAAAGATGTGGAGAGATGCATTGACTTAGCCAAGGAGGGAAGGGGAGGCGGAGGATACATACTCGGCACCGACACAAACATAGGGCCAGATGTGCCTGCAGAAAACATATTTGCCATGTATGAGCATGGGGAAACGTACGGAAGGAAGGCGTTGTCTTAAGAGATTTTTTCCGGGTTACTGAAAAGAGGAGCCCCCTCCCCAGAGTCGCACACACTTCTTAAATAATTTTTTGTCGAGAATAGTGGGCACCAGAACACCGTATCTAGAAGGAAAGCAAGATGCCGAAAACTCAATCGTCTTCCATGACCCCCCTCCAACAACCCATTTCCAGCTTAGGGCCCTTAAACTTCGGCATCGAAGAGTTAGAAAAACTCTTTAGAGAATTGAAACAGGGGCATCTTGTTTTCCTTCACGGTTCCCAGTTTTCCCATGTCCTCTCAGAACTCTTGTGCGTCTGTAGTCTGCTTCCTAATTCCGAGGAAGGGTTAGACCCATCAGTAGTCTTTGTCGATGGCGGAAACATCTTCGACCCCTACCTCATTTCTGAAGCCGCCCGGCTTTTCGGCTTAGACGCAGAGGAGACCTTGAAGAATATTTGGGTTTCAAGAGCCTTCACAGCCTATCAGCTAACAGCACTAATCACGGAGAAACTTCCCGAGATTCTTGAAAGGGAAAGACCGAAACTTGTTGTGATTTCAAACATCGCCGCTCTATACTGCGACCCTGACATCGGAATATTAGAAGCCACGAGAACCTTTAATCGTGTCACCCTCTTTCTATGGAACCTCACAAGAGAAAAAAACCTTGTCTCAGTGACAACCTCTCTCTCATCTAAAGGCGAACGAAAACAATGCCTTGAACAATACCTCCAGGGACGAGCCGACATTGTAGCCAATATTGAGACTGGAAACCCCCATACAAAGATAACCTTGGAGAAGCATCTCTCCGAACCTGCAGCCTCTGTAAACCTTTCCTTCAACGAGCCGAATGCGTGGACTCTGCTGGAAGACTTCATGGAGGTTTAACCTTGGGCAGAACCGTTCCTTCTTACCGGATGGTTTTGGAGAGCGAGATTAAGAAGTGGGAAGGGTTTCTGAAGGCGCTTCGTAGAGACGACAAGACTGCCTTCGAGGAGTTGATGAACGCCTGCAGAAGATATGCCTCAGCCGCCGGATCTGCCACTAGACCCATTATAACTGAAGCAATGTTCATGTCCATCCTCCTCAGCCACCAAAAAACCTTGAAGGAGATCAAGGTCAGCTTTGAAAGACTCAGATCAAGTCTCCAGACTAAATAGCGGAGGCGGCGTCAAAGGTTGGATATTGGATGTCTATCCAGAAAAGGCAGGGAAGATGGCGGTCTGGATCAAGACCGAGAAGGGAAGATGCCTAAAGGTTATAGACAATTGGAGTCCTTCTTTCTATATTTCTGCCCAAAGCGACGAAGACTTGACTAAACTTACATGGTATATGCCCACAAATGAAGTCGCGGTTAAATATGAGTTTGCTGAGAAGTTTGTTGGGCTTCAGGACAGTGAACGGTCAAAGGTTCTAAAGGTAACTGTGCCGGGCTCTGCTGAGCTAAGGTTTATGGCTAAGGCGATATGGCAGCTAGGAGACTATGGGAAGTACAGGCTTTGGAATGTGGACACACCGGTTTCCCAAATGTACCTGTACGATAAGGACCTTTTTCCGTTGGCCTATGTTGAAGCTTTGGTTCAGGATAGAGGTATCTCTTGGAAGCTAATGGACTCTGCAGAGAGCGTGGAGTACCAGGTTCCCCCCTTAAGGATTGCCAAGATCGTGGTCGAAATAGATGAGGAGGGAAGCGTCCCAAGTTTCGAGGATTCGATCGGCAAGTTTCTGTTGGAATTCGGCGAGGAGTTGATTACGGTTGATTCTGCCGATGAAGGAGACAAAATTCTGAGCCTTGTGGAAACCATCAAAGAGAAAGACCCAGACGTCATCGTCACTAACGGCGGAGACTCCTTTCTATTCACCTACTTAGCTCAGAGAGCTCTGAAGAACAATGTGCTCTCGAAGTTGGTGCTGGGTCGAGAGAAAGCCAACATTAACGTCCTGAAGAAGAGAGGAACCTCGTATTTCTCGTACGGACGGGTTTACTACCGCGATGCGCCTCAGAGACTTCTCGGAAGGCTCCATATTGATGTCGAAAACTGTGGTCTCTACGCAGACTATGGTTTAGAGGGATTGATAGAAGTTGCCAGAACATGCAGGATTCCGCTTCATAGGGCTTCCAGGGTGACCATCGGAACCTGTATGACTGCGATCCAACTTTACCAAGCCATGAAGGATGATGTTCTGATCCCTTGGAACAAGAGCGAGCCGGAAAACTTTAAGACCGCTATGGATTTGCTGGTGGCGGATAGGGGAGGCTTCTACTTCGAGCCTAAGGTTGGCATCCACGACAATGTAGGCGAAATCGACTTCTCAAGCATGTACCCTATGCTTATGTTGAAGAAGAACATAAGCCCGGAAACCATAGGCTGCCAGTGCTGTCCCGGCTCAACGAACCGCGTTCCCGAGTTAGGCTACAATATATGCGAAAGGCGTATGGGAATTGTACCTAAAGTCCTAGACCTAATGCTCCGGAAGAGGCTTTACTACAAGAAGATGCGGGACAAGTCAAGCGATCCCGCGGAGAAGAGAAAGTATGATCAAAGGCAGGCAGCCTACAAGATAATCCTGTGCACATGCTTCGGCTATCTGGGGTATAGGAATGCCCGTTTCGGAAAGGTGGACGCGCATATCGCTGCGTGCGCCTTCGCAAGGAAGACTCTGCTGGACACTGTACGAATAGCGGAGCGGAGAGGCTTCGAGGTTGTTCACGGAATCGTTGACTCGCTTTACCTGAAGAAGGACGAAACCAGCGATAGAGACTTTGCCGAATTGTGCGAGGAGATCACTGAGAAGACAGGGCTGCCAATCTCCTATGAGGGGCGATACCGCTGGATTGTCTTCTTGCCCTCGAAAACTCATTTCGGGGTTCCTGTGCTGAACCGGTTCTACGGCGTCTTTCAGGACGGAAAGCTTAAGGCGCGAGGCATCGAGCTTCGACGCGGGGACACCCCGGAGATAATCCTACGCTGTCAGGAAGAGATGATCAAAGAGCTGGCAAAGGCAAGGAGCTCGGAAGAGTTCATCAGATCCATCCCTGATGCACTTAACGTGTTTAGGGAATATGCTTGCAGCATTTTGAATCGTAACGTCGACGTAGATGATCTCATCATCAGCAAGCAGCTCTCTAAAGAACCCAATCGATACGTCAACAACATAAATCAAGCTATAGCCGCCAAGAAGCTCTCGGCTCACGGCGTAGAGGTTACAGCGGGACAAACTGTAAAATATGTGATCTTGGATGCTGATAATAAGCGTCCTGAAAGGCGGGTTGTACCCATACAGTTGATCGCTGAAGAGAAATACGACGCAGAAGCATACCTCAAACTTCTGGTCGACGCTATTCAGACCATGCTTTCTCCCTTCGGCTACACGCAAGACGATCTCATGCTGCAAATCTCCTCGGCAAGACAAGGCGTCCTTAACTAACCGCAACAACCAAAGAGTTTTCTAGCTCCGCAATGTTAGCCTATAGAGGGTC
>CAYRBK010000041.1:0-14058 GCA_964422605.1 uncultured Candidatus Bathyarchaeia archaeon
CTTGCCTATCTCTCGGAGTAGTCTGATCTACGGTCGACGATCTCCATTGTCTCCGGTCCTGTTCCTATCAGAGTGACCGAGACGCCGATCTCCTGTTCAATCTTTTCAATGAACTTCTTCGCTTCGCCTGAGAGCTCGTCAAAGGTTTTCGCTGCCTTGCACTCTGGATAGACCACATCAATCTTTGTCACAGCAGCCTGCGTAGCCCCGTTCAACATAACAGCCCTTTTCGCAAGGTCAAAACTGAACGGCGCAGCCCTCCGCCTTCTCCCAGTCACCGCAGCCAACTCAGCCCAACCTCTCCTTTCAGCTTCTTCCCAGCTGATTTCGCCCGGAAGCGGACCACCGCCAACCCTCGTTGTGAAGGCTTTGAAAACCACCAGAACATCGTCGACTCTGGTTGGACCCACGCCCACGTCAGAGCATGCTGCCGCAGCTGATACATCCTTGGAGGTGACGTACGGGTAGGTTCCATGCCAGAGCGAGATATATGTCCCCTGCGTTCCTTCTATCAGAACGTTCTCTCCCTTGTCCAGCGCGGTGTTAACCTCCAACGGGACATCTTTGAGAAACTTCCCAAGTTCAGGCACATCTCGTGCAACCTTAGCTATTCTCAACACCCGATCAACATTACATGGGCCTGTGCCTGTTCCTGTAGTCTTTATCTCAGAAGCAAGATAGCCCTTCCGGTCGGCTTCAATATGCTTAGGCTCGATTATGGCACACTGCGGATCGACGCCCATTCTGTCCCAGGCGTTCGCAATCTCCACCTCTTTCAGAAGGATATTCGGATCCACGAGCACACCTGGACCGATCAGAAGCCGACATTTCTCATTGATAAATCCGCTTGGCACCATGCGCATTTTGTAGGTCTTGCCCCCATAGACCACGGTGTGCCCAGCGTTCGGCCCCACGCCGGCTCTAGCGGTCACGGCCATCTTGTCCATAAGCGCGAGATATGAGATGACCTTGCCCTTGCCCGTGTCTCCAAAAAAACCGCAAACCACAACAGTGCACGGCATACTGACCAGCACCCAGCCTCACGCCAATTGATGTCTTCCACATCTTTTAAGTCTTAGCTTTTTTCAGCTAGCGCATTGATCCAAGTCTCTGCTCTCATTAGGCTAGCGGATCGCTGTTGCTCTCCTACCTTTCATGATTCTACGTGAGCCTTGTCACCTTCGAACTGAGAAGATTCCCTATCCCGTGGGATAGTAGGAATAGGGCTACGAGGGAGGGTCCAGCACGCATAAAAGCATCTTCCCTTATGAAAAATAAAAATAGAAAACAGCAGAGATGGTTGGCATGGGCAAGGTCGAGATCATACCCATAGAAGGCCTACCGATCATCGCGGAAGGCGACGACATTGGAAAACTGATATGTGATGCCCTAGAGAGGCAAGGTGTCCAGCCCAAAGATGGGGACGTGATAGTGGTTACCCACGTGATAGTCTCCCGAGCGGAAGGAAACGTTGTGAACCTCGACAACGTAACTCCTTCGGAGTTCGCAAAGACAATAGCCGCACAGTTCGACAAAGATCCCGCCCTAGTCGAGGTAGTCCTCCGAGAAACGAAGGCAATCGTCCGCATGGGAGACGGCCACATAATCACAGAGACCAAGCATGGCTTCATCTGCGCCAATGCTGGAGTTGACAGGTCGAACGTTCCCGGAGAAAGAAACGTTGCTCCCCTTCCGGTTGACCCCGACCTGTCAGCGCAGAAAATTCGTCAAAGGATAAGAGAATTGGCAGGGAAGAACGTTGCTGTGATTATTTCAGATACCCATGGACGTGCGTTGCGGCGGGGCGAGATCAATGTCGCCGTGGGCGTCGCCGGCTTGAAACCAATCCGCGACCGGAGGGGCGAGACCGACCTTTTCGGCTACACCCTTAAGGTTAAACAGACAGCTGTGGCTGACGAGTTGTCCTCAGCCGCCGAACTGGTCATCGGCCAGGCGGATGAGGGGATACCTGCCGCCGTAATCCGAGGGTATCGCTATGAAGAGTCTGAAGACGGAACTGCGAGAGACCTCTTGTGGCCTATGGAGAAGGCCCTGTTCCGATGAGTGTACGTCTAGGATTCTCACATATCCATCTTCTTCTCGATCAGTTGCTCCGCCCTTTTCAGATCCGTTGGTGCGTTGATATTGAAGAACGTAACTAGATGGGGATCTATCCCCCTTATGGCGATTGTCGAGACATATCGCACCCTTCTAAGCATAGAAATCATGGACTGCAGCCTCGTCTCACCTTTCGTGGTAGCCACTCTTGATGCGGTCAACGCGGCGTTGGTTCTGTAGACGGCTTGGAGCGGTTCGATGTATCCGTTCGGCCATCGGGGAATCACGGCGTCCAAGCCTTGAGAGATGTCAAAGAGCAGCTTCATGACATGCACGGAGACGAAGGGTGTGTCCGATGGCAAGAGAATAGAGTATTCGCCGCGAGCGTTCATTAGACCGGTTAGGGCTCCGACAAGTGGGCCTCTCGAACCTTCCACATCGACTGCAAATCTGGTCTCACTTGGTAGAAGAGATGTGTAGGATTCCCTTTGACCATCTGAACTTGCTACAACTATGACCTCTTCGACGGCTTCTCGTGCTCTTTCGTAGACTCTCGAAATGAGGGGTTTGCCAGCGATCTGAACTAGAGCCTTGTCTTGACCAAACCTTTTCGAGACTCCTCCAGCGAGAACTATGGCCGTCCTTCGCATCCCTTTCTCCTTCTCACCGCTCTTTCGAGAACATAGTGGACAATTTCGTCTGCAATATTCACTTTGGTGACGGATTGAAGGCCTCTCCAGCCCGGTTGACTATTGATCTCGATTATGAATGAACCACCTACCGTTTCGAGGATGTCCACGCCGGCTACCTCGCAGCCAACCGTCTTTGCAGCTTCCAAGGCAAGTTTCTCAATCTGCCTAGGGGACTTATAGGGCACAGGCCTTGCTCCGAGGCTTACGTTTGTCTTCCAAGACCCTGCCACTCTCCGCATAGAGGCTAAGACCCTTTCTCCCAAAACGAAAACCCGAACGTCATAGTCACCGTGAGAGATGAACTCTTGGAGATAAAGGACCTCATGATGAAAGACAAGCGACCTGAAGATCCTTTCAGCGACATCGGGATCTGAAACCCTTGTGGAACCCATCCCACGCGAACCAAAGACGGGTTTAACGACGACGTCGCCGCCTAGTTCGTGAAATGCCTCTAACGCTTTGCCCGCGTCCTCAGTCGCTATGGTACGGGGAACGGGGAGACCAGCCTCCTCGAGAAGAGTGAGAGCGTAGTATTTGTCTACTGAACGTTCAATCGCCGACGGCGGGTTCAGTACGTACATGCCCAGTCTTTCAAGCCTGTGAAGAAGGTCCATCCGGAAGATTATCTGCTGAAGGGAACCACGGCCAATAGGTCGAACAATGATTGCCTCTAGGTCTCTTAGGAGATCAGTTTCGCCAACCTCTGCTTCAGGTTCAAGCCCAACTCGGGCTGCAAGAGTTGGAAAGCTGAAACAGAAGGGAAGGACGCCATGTCGTACTAGTGAGTTCTTTAACTGAGCGGAACACCACGATTCCTCGTTTCTTGTCAGGATACCTATCTTCAAGTCGCACACCCTGCGGGGACCATTCCATTTGGTGAGCTCTTCTTGAGATGACCCATGAGACAGTAGCAGTGGCTGTCCAAGACTCCACTTATTTCTGTTGTCTAAGCCATCTTGCGACCTTCCTTATCACTGGGTCAGAGGATAGGTCGATGACCGGCACCATAATCTTCTCCTTAGTCTCAATCACAGGCTGATATCTCGGCATGAACGCATACCCAACCAAGGTCCAGTAGACACGTCCTTCCCCAATAAGGGCCTTGGCGGCCGTCTCAGTAGAGGCGGGAAGCAGAAAGTATAGGAAAACCACCTCTTCGGCCCAGTATAGGCCGGGTGTCTTCCCAGCTGCGACAACTGAGGCGAACCTTGCCAAGTCGTCAAGAGACGCGAAGAGATGCCGCTGCAATATCACAATCTCTCTGAGGGGCTCATATTTCACCTCGACAGCGCTTTCGTCCATAGCGGATTCTCCTAGTTCATATGCCTGAAAAGAATCTCCTGAAATCCCACACCTTAATCAGATCATCTTCCATATTTAAGCTTATTATGCGGGAAAGGAGGTACCATATCCATACAATGATCTGCACGCCACCCAAGGTGAAACTGACATATGACACATCCAGATAAAGCCGCATTGGTCCTTGTCACGCTGTTCGCGGTTCTGGGATTCCTGATGATGCTCCACCAGTTCCTGTACTGGGGAGTGTGGTTCCAAAAGGAGGACTTGCATCATGAGACTTTCATTCTGGCTTGCTTTTCCGCAGCCTTCGGAATCTCCATAGGAACTGGCATCACCCGAAGACTGAGCGAGCAGGCAGAGAAGGAGAAAGTCAAGCAACCAACAAGATTGATCAGTTGCTGAAGTCGTGTACTCTAAGGGGTCAACATTTTCCACTCGGTTGACCATCGCATTCCAGGCACTCTCCTCCTTTGACTAGGTAGACATTACTTGCCTCAGAATCAAAGATGAGGATTGGACTGTAATCTTATTAAGGAGAGATCCATATCTTTGGAGAATCCTTAGATAAGTCCTACTGGAAACGGCGTGGCGAAAGACGATGGTCAGTTTGAGAGACAGAGTTCTTGCTGAGGTTGAGGAGATAGTGGACTTCGAGACCGGCATGACTTTCGGAGAGATGAAGATGATCCGAAGCGTAAGGGAGACCGAACCCGGAGTCTTCAGAATCGACTTCACACCCTCAAGCCCAGTCTGCCCAATGGTTGTCAGGCTAGCAATGGAAATAAGAAACAGAGCCGAGAACATTGAAGGCGTGAAGAAGGCACTTGTCTACTGTCGCGGACACGTGATGGAAGAAAAAATAAACAGAATGGTCAACACATGAAATGGGCTAAGCATCAACTATGAGCCTCTTTCCTTCTCAAGGGCAATAAGGCAATCTCGGCTTCCAAGAAGGTTGGATGCGCTTTGGCAATTCTCACGTGCAGAAACTGCCCACCCAGATCCCGGTCATTTTTCAGCACAATCGGTTTGTAGGCAAAATTCCTTCCAATCCATGAGGAGTCTTTGCCCTTTTCATCGATGAGCACTTCGCCCTCCCAGCCCAACCATCTGCTGTTTCTTTGGAGGGATATCTTCTTAACCAACCTGGTTAGCACTCGGCTCCGATCCATTACCTCACCGGCTTCGAGTTGCTTCATCTTTGCCGCAGGAGTATTGGGTCTCGGGAGGAACTTTGAGATGTTGACGATGTCGGGTTGAACGTCTTCAACCAGCCTAAGCGTCTTTTCGAAGGCTTCTCGGCTTTCGTCTGGGAAGCCGCAGATGATGTCTGTCGAGAGCGTTATCTCTGGAATCGCCTCCTTGAACGTGTGGACTATGGTTCTGAACTCTTCAACGGTGTACCGTCGGTTCATCCTTCTCAGGGTCTCGTTGTCCCCGCTTTGAACTGGCAGGTGTAGGAATTTGAAGATTCTCTCGTTCTTGTAGGCGGCTACAAGCACCGGCAGCATTCGCATCACATGATCCGGGTTCATCATCCCAACCCTTAACCTGAAACTGCCCTCAATAACGGAGCATTCCCTAAGTATCTCAGAGAGGTTCGTTCCAGTATCCAGCCCGTAAGCTCCACTGTCCTGCGATGTTAACCATATCTCCTTAACCCCCTCCGACACGGCTTGACTGACCCTCTTCACAACAATGTCCTTTGAGTACGAGAATAGGGCGCCTCGGGCAAACCTTACACAGCAGAAGGAGCACTTACCAGCGCAACCCTCGGATATCGCTATGATCTCGATGAAAGGGTTGAGCCTTATCTTGGGCTGATGCAGCTTATCGATCGGCTTCCTCGAGAAGTAGACCACGTTTTTCCTGCCACTCTCCGCAGATCTTACCGCCTCGACTACCTTGTCAACGCTTTGGGGGTCTAGCAAGGCTGAAAAATCAGGCGCATCTTTCAAAACTGCCCTCAAGTTGATCTTTGGAAGGCAGCCAGCAATCACGAACGGCTTGCCATGTCGGCTTAGAAGACGGATCCTTCCCATTATGCGATCTTCTGTTGGTTTCTTCACGCCGCATGTGTTCACCAGAATAATATCCGCTGTACTGGTGTCCGTAGCCAGATGGTAGCCAGCGTTGATGAGATGAGCAAGCATAACCTCAGAATCAAATCTGTTTGCAGTGCATCCGTAGTTTTCCAGGTATATGCTTCTGCCGTTTTGGGAAAGAGGATGGCTTGAAGTTTGTTGGAGCTCCGTGAATTCGCTCGAGGTCAATTCAACCAACCAAATCGTCACCTGTACTCTATATAAGGATGACCTTCGCCGCCGACCGTCCGATATTATACTTTCAGCTGCAATGAAGAGTTCACATTCCCGCATATTTTACATGAATGAGGAGAGGTCGCCTCGGGCAGTTGGGATAGCTTTATAAGATGATGTAACATGCATGTATGAATCATGTTTGAATCATGTTATACAGATATTTATGAGAAGCCATTGATCTTTGTGGTCACAGGTGAGAATCAATGAAACTTATCACAATATATCTTCCCGAACCCTATCTGGACGCTCTAGACGAACTAGTGACCAAACGATACTACCCGCACAGAGCGGAAGCGATCAGAGTGGCCATACGAGACCTGATTTCGATGGAGTTGTGGGGAAGAGAGAAGCATGTCAAAGATAGCTGACAAGGCTCTCCAGTTCACGTGGAAAGAAACCCTTCCAGAAGGGCTGCGGGAGCCAGGTTTCTGCCGCATAGTGGTTCTCGGGGTCGGAGGGGCCGGAAATAACACAGTAAGCCGACTGATGGAGTCTGGCAACTTGGCGGCAGAATGCGTCGCTATCAACACGGATATGCAGCATCTCTATGTTACCCACGCTAAACAGAAGATTCTGATTGGAGAAAAACTGACCCGTGGGCTTGGTTCAGGCGGCGACCCTAGTATTGGAAGAGCAGCGATCGAGGAGTCTGCAGAGCAGGTGGCCGAAGTCCTCGAGGACATTGATATAGCCTTTGTCACAGCTGGCATGGGCGGCGGAACCGGCACTGGCGCTGCACCCATTATAGCGAAGATGGCTCGGGAGAAGGGGGCGATTGTTGTGGGGGTTGTGACTATGCCCTTCAAGATTGAGAAGGGACGGATCGCCTACGCCATCAAGGGGCTTACTGATATGCGGAGGGAATGCGACACAGTCATCGTCATAGACAACAACAAGTTGATGAGACTGGTGCCACAGCTGCCGATAAATGAAGCCTTCAAGGTCGGCGATGGCGTCCTAGCGAATATGATTGGCGGGATAACTGAAACAATATCATCCCCAAGCCTAATAAACTTGGACTTCGCGGATTTCCGAACCATAGTCAGGAAAGGCGGCGTCTCCGTTGCCGGCGTAGGCGAATCAGATGCCCCTAACAGGGCGGAAGAAGCTGTACAGAAGGCGCTCAACATGCCTTTGCTTGACATCGATTATGCAGGGGCGAAAGGAGCCTTGATCCACGTCTCAGGCGATGAGCAGATGACGATCGAAGAGGCGAACAGAGTGGGCGAGATAGTCACGCAGATGATGAGCGACGACGCCTTGGTCATCTGGGGCGCCAGGGTGAACCCAAGCTTGGCGGGAACCTTGAAGGTTACACTTGTGATGACCGGAGTCCGATCGCGATATCTGCTTAGCGGATACGGCTCTTTGGCGCCTGAGATATATGAACTGGATGCCTCGGAGGAAGCAATGAAACCCATCAGCACGGACTTGGGCTTGTACCAGCTCTAGAACTTGAACCATCCCGACAATCTACCTTTTTCCCTTTCCAGTGAGTTGTCTGAGTCTTAGCCTCCAAGGCGTTGGCTTGCCATAGGGCACAGTCATGCCTTTCTTGATTGCCCGGATCACATCTTGGGCGTTTCTATCGGCTTCGGTGTCCTCTATAAGAGTGTAGGCCAAGCCGATGGTTTCCGGAAGGTGAGAATCGCTTCCAGCTGTCTGTGGAAGACCCATACGAACAGCAAACCTCCTACTCAAGCCATTCAGCCAAAAAGGAAAACATGAAGAGTTCACAACCTCAACCGCATCGAACCCATATGAAGAGAATTTCCTGCCGAAGCCCATGCCCATCATGCCATTCTTGAAAACTGCTGAAGGATGCGCCGCAACGGCTATCCCGCCCGCGCTGTGTATCTGTTCTATAGTTTCCTTCACGTCTAGCTGACGTGCGATAGGAACCGTAACGTTCAATCCTAGAATATGTCCCTGCTTCGTCGACACCTCTATCCCAGGGATCACGATGAGGTTGGTCCTGTTTTTCACTAGTTCTAGTGCGCCTTCGACTGTGTCGTGGTCAGCTATGGCAACCCCATCTAGGCCCCTGTTCCTTGCATGAAGGATTACGTCGCCAAGGGTCGTAGCACAGTCTTCAGAGTAACAGGTATGAACGTGAAGGTCGATCTTGAGAGTCAACGTAGTCACTTAGGCCGTACTTCTGTCGGATAGGCGTTAGCTTATCTTGCTTCCTGTCTTAACGGCTTTGTGAGGCTGAAGAACCACGACGTTTTTGTCGTCTTGAGCAGCTAGTATCATGACTTCGGATTGTATCCCGTAGATTTTTCTGGGTTCAAGATTCGTCACAACGGCTAGGTGAAGACCCTCGAGTTCCTTTGGTGAATAGTATCTGGCTATTCCGGCAACAGCTGTTCTTAGCTGGTTGTCGCCGACGTCAATTGAGAGTTTCAGGAGATTGGCAGAGCCAGAAACCTTTTCAACTTTGACTATCTTGCCCACCCTCAGATCCATCTTTGAGAATTCATCGAAAGATACTTTCTGCGGAACAGACTTAGCCTTTTCGAGCATCTCTTGCAGTTCCTCCTCCGAGGCTTCAATCTTACTAAAGAGAGGTTCGGCTTCTTTAATCTTGTGACCTGCCGGAAGGGGCTGACCCGCGTCTTTCCACTTGGCTTCTCCTGGCAGGCTAAGGTAGCTCCGGAGTTTCCTTGCTGTGAATGGTATGAATGGGTCTAGGAGGACTGAAAGAGCCTTCACTATCTGACTGGCAACATATAACGTGTTTTCTGTGGACTGGGGGTCGGTTTTGACCGTCTTCCAAGGCTTCTTCTCATTGAGATATTTGTTTCCTTCGCGGCTCAACTCTATGACTTCACGTACGGCAGCTTGGAGCTGGAAGCTCTCTAGGTCCTCCTCAACCTCGTTGTAGGTCTCCCCTGTACGATCAAGCATACGTTCATCGAGTTCGTCGAGATTTTCCGGTTCCGGGATCTTGCCATTATAGTGGTCGCTGATGAAGCTTAAAGCACGGTGAGCAAAGTTGCCCAGTGTATCGTTGAGATCTGAATTCACCTTTTCGAGGAAAATCCTCCATGTGAAGTCCGCGTCCTTCGTTTCCGGTCGGTTGGCGATCAGTGTATATCTCCAATAGTCCGCAGGGAACAACTCTAGCGCTTCATCTATCCAGATTCCAATTTTGCGGCTTTTGGATGATTTCTGCCCTTCGAAATTGAGGAACTCGTTTGTGCTGACGTTCCATGGCAGGTTATAGCCTTCATGAGTAGCTGACAATAACGCGGGAAAGATTAATGTGTGGAAGGGTATGTTGTCCTTGCCTATGAAGAAAAGTGTCTTTGCATCATTATCAAACCAGAAGTCTCTCCACTTTTCGCCGTCGCCGTGAATCTTGAAGTATTCAATGGTTGCGGAGACGTAGCCAAGAACGTTTTCGAACCATACGTAAAGCGTCTTACCCTCAGCGCCTTTGAATGGAGCAGGGATACCCCATTCGCTATCTCTCGTCAGCGGTCTTGGCTTCAAGCCTTCTTTGATGTAATTCAGGCTGAAGTTGCGGGCGTTGTCGGGGAGTTGCTCATTGTTCTGAATGTACTCCAGCAACTGCTCAGAAAACTTGGGCAAGTCGAAATACCAATGCAGCACTTTCCTGAAAATGGGTTGCCCCCCGCAGATGGCACAATGGACATCCACAAGCTTAGCTGGTTCCAGAAGCCTTCCGCACTGTTCACACTGGTCGCCTCTAGCTCCTTCATAGCCGCAATATGGGCATTTGCCTTCGACGAACCTGTCAGGCAGGAAGCGTTCGCATTTTGGGCAGTAGGCGAGCTCTGCTTCTTGGGTGAAGACGTACCCGTTTTCTTCTATTTTGCGGTGAAGGCTTGTCGCAAAGTCTTTGTGGACGGGGCTTTCTGTTGTTGTGTAGTTGTCGAAGGATATGGCCCATCTGTCGAAGAGGGATACGACGATCTTGTGGTTTCGTTCTGTCAGCTCCTTCGGCGAGACTCCCTGTCTTACAGCTTCCACCTCAACCGGTGTGCCGTGAACATCAGAGCCGCTGACGAAGAGAACCTCGTCTCCCCTGAGGCGGTGATACCTTGCTATAACGTCGGCGGAGAGAATGGGTAGAAGGTTGCCTAGGTGGAGCACGTGTTGAACGTACGGCCAAGCCGAAGTGACCAAGACCTTTCCGAGCGCCGTGCACCTCCACGCAACAGCAGTACAAGATATTGTCTCCAATACTTAAATACAGCGGAAAATCGAGTAGGTTGCTTCTGGGACATATCTCCTGACTTGGCATGTGTCATGACAATCTGCCGGCAAATCAGGGCTGCCAAAGTGACACCAAGGAATCAGCGAGTGTCACCAAACAGACAGGTAGAGGAATGCACATTTCCAGGACTCTCCTGCCCTTCGGAAGGTTCCATCATCGTACCCAAAGATGAATCAAGTCAAAGTCATGAAGCAATAGGTCTCTTAAGGTTGCGGACTTTCTGCAGCATTCTTCTGAGTATTTCTTCGTCAGGAAAGCAGCCTTCAGGCGGTTCAACAATCTTCTTTAGAGGAAGTGGGACGTGATCCATTCGGTAGGTTGTTCCCTCTGCTTCAATCCCGACAAAGGCTGAAGGAATCACCACATCTGCCATCAACGCTGTAGCCGACAGATGAGGATCAATCACTATCAACGGGTTCTTGACAAGGTTGCTTGTGGCTTCTCTTGGGAAGTTGGAGACCGGATCCGACGCGACGACAAGCGCGGAGTCAGAGTCGCCTCGCCGCAGTATGTCGACGACCGAAGTTTCGCCCGGATTATACCGCGGGTAGCCCTGAGAGAAGTCGACGGCGTAGGGGTACCCGGTCTGCCAAGTGAAGACTGTGTCGGCTCCAGTAACGTTAAAGTGTCCTCTCATCGGCATTATGATGAACTTCGTACGCGTGTTCAAGTCTCTGACTAGCCTTATCGCCGCGTCTATGTTTCGAAGCTTGCCCCGGCTCATCGTCAAACCCACGCCGAAGAAGAGAACCCCGAACTTGCAGTCTACCATGGTGTCAGCAATCTCTTCAAGGGTTTCAACAGGTACCCCTCCAACTTCTTCGGTGTCGAGCTCTCCGTCGCGGATTAGCGCCCGGAGCGCCTGGAGAACCTCAAAGTCCTTACTAGGCTCAACCTGAAGGAAATAGTCAGCCACATCAGCAGTACGTGTCCTGCGAACGTCCACAACAATCGTTCTCCTCGCTTCGACCGGAAGCCTACTGGGCTTTGCACCCGTCTCCTTGAGAGGCGAAGTTGGGGCACGTCGTTTGAAGGCAACGCTTGCTGCTCTCAGAATCCTTTTCCTGATGGACTCCGCGTGAAAAGCCAGCAGAAGGCGCCTCCAGACGCTTCTCTGGAATCTACCCTCGGATAGAGCTGTGTAACGTTCCATGTGACGGGGATGTGCGCTCCAAGGATTGCTTGCCCAATAGATGACCAGGTCAGCGCGGTGGCGTATCTGCCCCAGAGTACTTCCCGGCAGACCTACGTCTTGCACAGCCAGGATCGAGGGGCCGTGGCAGATCGTTGAGGTGTTGTCGATCACGCCCCCAACTTCCTCAGCCAGTTCCAGCCCAACCTTGGTGGCTTCACAGCTTGTGGAGCTCCACCCGTAAAGCACGGGGTAAGAGGAGTTGGCAAGAATCTCCGCGCTTCTTTCTATGGCTTCCCGCAGAGAAGTCTTCACCAGTTTTCCGTTCTTCCTTACAAGAGGACTTGTATTGCGATGATTGGAGTAGTTCTCGAATTTGGCTGCGCTCAGGGCACAAGCCTTTTTCACGGCTACTATCTTATTATCCCGCACAGTGACTTCGAGATCGTCGCAGCAGCATCCGCAAAGGGGACATACAATATTTGGTATGACTGGGATTCCGAGTCACCTCAACGACTTTTTTCTTCACCATACCATTGGGTGAGAAGCTCCTCAAGACTCAGAACATTGTCTTCGGTTGGCTCAACCTCTGCTTGAACGCCCTTAAGCAGAGGCATGCCTGTGCCGTGGGTGTCTGATGCCAAGACAAGGTTCGCCCATGGACCGTAGGGGATGAAGACTATGCCCGGAGACTGGATTCTGCGAGACTTCCTAGCAGTCACGACAATGGAACCAGACTTCGTGGTTACCCTGACTTTGCCTCCGTCACGTACCTTCAGCTGTTCCATGTCCTTTGGGTTCATCTCACAGACAGCAACGTTGTCTGCGTACTCTTTTGAGAGTTTGCCGTATTCTTTTCCGCGGCCTTGATCTATTGTTCTACCTGTGAGAAGCGAAACCTGCAACTTGATCATCCGTCAGATGGCTGTCCAGTAGGAATCCGCTAACCTGTTTATCAAGGTATCGATGCGTAGCATCAAAGGGCATATCGGAGGAGAATCCGGGACTTGCCTACTCTGAGAGAATTCCCTGATCACTGACGCTGTCTTGTGCAGGGGATCACTGTGCCTGACTGTTCCTTCCATCAGAACAACGGAATGTACTCTTCCGGTTCCTCGCTTCCCGAAGCCAACTTCCTGAGGTCGTCTTCGCCTTCAGCATATCCTGAGGCGATGAGCACATCGCCGGCTTCTATCTTCGTTTCGGGCTTCGGTCGTATGCATTTCTTTCCACGTTTGATCGCGAGTATCCACATGCCGGTCTCGTCGGCGATTCTTGCTTCCTTCATAGTTCTGCCATTTAGGGGCGAATGTTCTGAGACTCGAGCTGAGGTAACGGTCTCCTCAGCTTCCGCGATGGCAATCTTCAGGACCGGGTGGGGTTCAAGTTCGCGCAGAACGGTTTCCGCGATCTCGGCTGCGGCGTCGGCTATCTGCTCGGTGACGACACCTAACCTTATCAAGCCCAGAAAGTCCTTTGATTCTCCTGGGCTGAAGCCGCTTGAGAGAACGAGGAGTTCAAACTCGGTATGAAGATTGTCCATGTAGTTCTCGAGTTCATGAACCTCTTGGGCCAGTTCCCTGCTGTTCAGCAGCAGAGAGGAGTATGCTAGGTCAAGCATGAGTTCCGATGTGTCCTTCAATGTCACCAGCGATTCAACTATCTTCCGGAAATGCTCTTCACTCATTTGTTGTCACCTCTGCAGTTGCCTAGATGCTCCTTCCGCCAGATTCCTTAATTCCCTGACTCCTCCAAGTGTTCCGCGGACCATCATCACATCTCCCTTGAGGATCAGTTCGTGTTTTCTAGGGTTGATTACCCAATCCTTTCCCCTGTGGATCGCTATTATGTCGACGCCAATTCTGGCTGCAAGCTCAAGATCCTCCAGCGTCTTGTCCACTAGGGCTGAATTTGGGCTGACCTCAATTCTGCCGAGGTTCTCCTCGACTTTTTCAAAGGCTTCTCTCACTATAGGGTGGATGCCAATGTCGCGGAGGACTATGTGGGCTATGTCGGCTGCTGCGGAAGAGATTTTGTTTGCCGAGCGGGCGACGATCGAGACTCCTAGCAGGTCTTCGGCGTCTTTGGCGTTTCTGGCTGCTATCATTGTGTTCATTTTGAGCAGGTAGGCCAGGGTGTCGACCCGTCTCTCGAGCTCCAAAACGTCTTCAGCGAGCTCTTTGCTGTTGAAGAGTGCCGCTGAGTAAGCTAGGTCTAGCATGAGCTCGGAGAGGTTCTTCATCTCTACAAGCAGGGTGCGGACAGGTATTGGTTTATACTCAATCCTTTCCCATTCATTCATACAGC
>CAYRBK010000042.1:0-2133 GCA_964422605.1 uncultured Candidatus Bathyarchaeia archaeon
GTCATAGGACCACTAGTCATAGCTGGAGTCCTCGTCGGCGACGAAAGCCTAGCCAACCTAGTAAGCCTAGGAGTAAAAGATTCTAAGATTCTTTCCCCAAGCAGACGCAGAAGCCTCGTGGAGGAGATCCTCAAGACCGTCAAGAGCCATCACATAGTGAGACTTTCGCCAGCTGAGATCGACAGAGTTGTAGAGACTGGCACCAAACTGAACCGTCTAAACAGACTTGAAGCCCGAGCAATGGCCGAGGTTATCCGACACCTCAAACCCGACATCGTCTATGTGGACGCTTCAGACGTTCTACCGGACAGGTTCAGACAGCATATCGCCGAGGAGGTTCACTTCAAAGTTCAGATAGTCTCCGAGCATAAGGCTGACAAGACCTATCCAGTGGTCTCGGCTGCGTCAATAGTCGCCAAGGTTGAAAGAGACCGAGAGATCGCTGAGCTCAGAACTAGATACGGCGATCTAGGCTCAGGCTACATCGCTGACCCTAAGACGGTCAGCTTCCTCGAGAAATGGGTGGAAACGTACAGCTCATACCCCGAGTTCGTCAGGAAATCTTGGAAACCGGCCAAAAGGATTAGAGATGACTACGGCACGTCTCAGAGGAGGCTTCTCTAGAGCAGCGCCGTGAGCTCCTTTCTGTCAGCTATCCTGTTAAGCTTGTCATAGCTGAGAAAGGCAACATCGCCGTGGGTCGCTACCTCTTGGCTGCCTACAAGCAAAGGCTTAGCCTCAACTATCCCGGAGAGGCTGGTGATTTCCTCTATCCGTTCTTCGACATGTCTCTCCTGCTTGCCAAGGACCCCTCCCACTATCTTGAACTCGGCATAAGGACAGACAGCTGCGAAATCGAAGGGAGCCCTAGGCACAGCCGACACATTCAGCTCAAACCGGGCCAACTTGTTCAGAACTGATCTGAGAAAGCGGTTTCCGATATTCCTGCATCTGCTGGGAGACGTGCTGCCCGCAGTGGACATCGTTGGAGGGGCGTCGAATATGTCTATTGTCTTGACCAGAGGTACGCCCAATATCTCTTCAAGCCGGTAAGCCGCAGAGACGGATGCCCGAGCCATGTTCCTCTCATAGCCATACAGGCTTCTTCTCGAGACCCCCACCATCTCCGCCAACTTACCGATCGACAGTCCTAGCTCATGCCGCCGTTCCCTGATCTTCCCGCCATCTATCCTGACGCTATATCCCCCTGGAATCGCCTTTACCAAGGGAAGTGCGCTTCGGAGAACGATATCTTCAAGTGTCTTCGATGTGACGATGTTCACGCCATACCGCGAGTAGACCGTGTCATCCCGAAGCGTCTCTCCCTCTTTCATCTCCGAGATAAAAAGGGAGACAGAGGAGAAGCACCTTGAGACAGACTGGATATCGGATGCGTCACACGACAAGACCTCGCGGATGTCCGGAAATGCCTTGACGAAGATTAGACGCTCTTCCCTTCTGGCGGCAAAATCGAAGCAGCTATACCTCGCAGTGCATCTTCGAGAAACTTGGAAGCCAGCTTGATGAAGCGCCACTTCAGCAGTCCGAAGTGCCTCAGAGCGCTCCACCGTCTCCACCTCGATGCATAGATGACCCGCCCCATATAAACCCATACGACGGTAGTCTTCCTGGGCGTGTCAGATGGGAATTGGCGGCATCTCGAACCGTGCATTTCTCCTCAGAAAAGACGAAGGAAGCAGAAGCACCCCAGGTCTTCCCTCTTGGCAAAGGGTTTGCTTGGTTTACTCTTCCTTGTGCGGGACGAACTCTCCCTTCGGTCTCATGTATTCTATCCTTGCCTTGACCTTCTCCAGTTCTCCCCGGTATCCTCTGATTCTTCTCTCGATTGCTTGTTTCTCGGCTTCGACTTCTCTTCTTCTACGTGCAACCGGGTGCAGCCTCATCTCAAGTCGGCTATATTCGGAGGCCTCGCGGCATTGGCGCAGCTCTTCGTGAATCTTGTTCTCCTCTTCCAGCACCGCGGCGTACTTCTCCTCAATTTCTCTCATCTGATTCTCCAGCTCCCTGAGCAAATCCTCAATCTTCTTCCGGTCGCGCTTCAGTTTCTCGATGGTCGCCGTTGTCGCCATGTTTGGACAAAGATTTGACGCTCCTTTATAAGTTTGGCGTTGG
>CAYRBK010000042.1:2233-13971 GCA_964422605.1 uncultured Candidatus Bathyarchaeia archaeon
CACATTGTCGCAGACTTTGAAAAATCAATGGTAAAGCTTGAGACCCTCTCGGAATTTTCTGACCTTTGAATCTTGTCCCATCCGCCACCATCTCACATCCTAGAACCGTTTTCCATTTCGACAACTGATAGGAGTCCGTTGGCCGAGGATGTTTGAAAGCCTTCGGATTTGTCAACAAAGATTTTTTAGGCAAGCTGGATCATTAGGTTGGTGAACCGTGAAGTCTCAGGAAGTCGGGAATATGATCTACGAGAAGATAGCAAGTCGGAGAACCATAAGAAAGTACAAGCAAAAGAACGTCCCAAAGGAAGTCTTGGTGAGATGTGTGGATGCGGCTAGGCTTTCGCCTTCAGGGGCAAACCGTCAACCACTAAAGTACGTAATCGTCAACGATGAAGAGCTTCTAAATCCAGTCTTCAGTACATTACGGTACGCCGGCTATCTTCCAGACTACAAGCACAGCGAGGATGAAAAGCCGAAAGCCTATATTGTCATGCTTCTAGACAAGACTATCAGCAAGGATCCAGGCCATGACGCAGGCATAGCTGCAATGAGCATCTCGATGGTCGCCCACGACGAAGGCCTAGGCTCATGCATGCTCGGCGCCGTTGACAGGGAGAGATTAAGAGAAGTCTTGAAAGTACCCAATAGCCTCGACATAGTTCTGGTGATCTCTCTAGGATATCCAGCAGAAACCTCAGTGGCGGATAAGGTCAAAGACGGCGACATAAGATACTGGTTTGACGAGGAAGGTGTGCTGCACGTTCCAAAGAGGAGCCTCGAAGAAGTACTCAGATGGAACGGCTACCAGTGACGTGAGTTAACCCGCTGAAATGCTTCTTCTTTGATTGGCACACGTTTTTCGCAGGCAATGTCCCCTAGGCAGGGTCCTACTCGTATCTTAGTGCCACAACCGGGTCTAGCCGTGATGCTCGCCAAGATGGGTAGAAGCCCGATGCCGTGCTGAGCAGTACGCACAGAATCCATGTCGTGAACACATTCCCGAGGTCGAAGGCAGGAGTAAGCTGCAACGAGAAGGCTCGTCTTCCTCCGCCCATTATGGACTCTATCTGCAGGCTTCTACCAAGAAGAACGCTCATCCCATGAGACAGAACCATGCCGAGGAAGACACCTATACCTCCGCCCGTGATGCCTATGATTAGGGCTTCGCAGAGGAAGAGGCCGAGAACCAAACCATTAGTGAAGCCTAAAGCCTTCAATAACCCTATCTCCTTGATCCGCTCCATGACGGAAGTCTGTAGAGTCGTGACTATGCCGACAGATGCGACAAGAAGCGAGACCATGGCGACAACGTTTATGAAGAGGTAGACGCCTCCGCTGATCTGTTGAATCATGTTCGCTATCAACTGCGGCGATATGATGATCATATCTCGGCCATAACGGTCCTGCAGCATTCGGCGCACCTCTTCATTCAGGTTCGGATCTTGCGTGACCACGTAGAAACCGTCGAAGTTTCCGCCTCGGCTGAAAAGGTTTCTGGCAGCCGATGTTGAAACGAACACCATTTGGTCTGCTGGTACGACTCCGCTGCCGATATAGTCGAGAATGCCACGAACAACGAACGAACGTTCTACGGTCACAAGCCTCTGGCCTTCATAGGTCTGATACCTGATCTTTATAGTCTGACCTAAGCCTGCGAAGGCTCCGCTTTCGTCGGTTGAACGCACTACCTCGTTGCCGAGCGTGATGCCAATGCTGTCTGACTCCGACACGAATGTTCCAGCTTCAAAGCTAATCGTTGGAAAAAGCAGAGGAAGCTTCGACTGATCTACCCCCACCGCGATCGATGTCTGCTCTTCTCTTTGGGACACAATCGTCGAGATCTGCTGAATGTAGGGAACCACATCAGCGACCCCTCGAAATCTGGCAATCCCATCGGCCAACACATTGTCCATCTCAATGTTCTCGCCGCGTGGGCTCAGAATGAGAACGTTAGCGCCTAAGGAACTGAACTGGTCATTGACGAGGTTGCTGAAGCCGTTACCAGTCCCATTTAAGGCTACTATTAAGCTTGCGCCCATAACAACCATAAGAGTTGTCAAACTCGCCCGCAGGCGACGCTCCTTCAACGCCTCAAAGGAAAGGCTGAACAATTGTAGAATATTCATCCACTAGCCCCGCCTTGAGATTTCCAAGTTCCTTCGCTGTCGAGCGAGATGCCTTCGGTAAAGAAGCAGGACTACTACTGATGCGACCGCGATCACCAGCAGAACTAATCCCGCGCCGGAGAGACGGTCGATGACACCTTCGGTGCCCTGTGAAGGAGTCTGGCTTTCTCTACCCGTCTCCACTGTCACGTAGACTGTCTTGCTCACGAAATGGTCTATGTACTGGTCGTCGCGGAAAGCTATCCATACCGTGATGGGATAGGTCCCGTTTTCAGCGTCGGCATTCACATAGGCTGCCAGTGTAAAAGGAGCTTGAGAGTTCTCCTCAACCTCGCCGACATAGGCTGAGCTTTCTGAGGTCAGATATAGGATTGGGTTAGGCAGGATCGAGGCGTTCACGTACAGTGCGGCGACGTTACCCCTGTTCAACAGAGTCGTTGTGACAACAACCCGTGAATCGTTCTTTGCTGGCTGAGGTGTCACCACGTCGCCGTAGAGAACCAGTTCCACTCGTCCTACGACTATAAGGCCGACAGGGAAGGTTTCACTGCGACTTTCCCCATAGTCGTCACGGTAGTTCACAGTAAGCGATCCGCCGTAAGTGGTACCGATCGAACTATCCGGCGCGAAAACCTTCGCAGCGATCGACGCTGAGTCCCCAAGTCCGAGATAGCTGAAGATCCAACGGTCTGTGCCTTGAACAATCAGGGGAGAGGGAACCGTGAATGCGGCGTCAACTGCAGAGAGCGGCACTTCGCCCTCATTTCTGAGTGTTATGTTGAACTGGTTGTCTAGACCTCCTGTCAATCGGCTCGTTGATGTGGCGACGCCGAGAGAAACGGGCAGTCTGACCTCGAATGTGGTTGAAGCCCAACTTCCTTCATACTTCTCATCGCCGAGCCAGCTTGCGTTAATGCTCCAGAAACCTTCATTCTCAGGTCTGTACGATTCGCTGAAACTGCCGTCCGCATTCGTTCTAACGGTTCTGTCAAACTTCGTGCCGTCCGGCTTCTTGTAAGCCAACGTTACTGTTGCGTTCTCCTTCGAAGGCTCGATGGAGCCCGAGATTCTGACCGTTTCGCCCTTTTCAGATGTCGGAGGTGAAGTGGTGACTGTCACAGTCGAGGCAATCTTTGAAACTGTGAACTCGACAACCAGTGTTTGTGGTGCTCCTTCGACAAACTGGCGGTCACTTTCCACCGAATAGTACACTGTCATGTTACAGCTGTAGGAGCCTGGAACAGCGTTTTCATCTATGTCCAACGTAAACGTCAAGGTTAGAAAACCCTTAGGCGCAATCTCATCAGTCGGGTTCAGCAGTTCGCCGACCGTAGGCATACCTGTTGCTGTGGCGTTATGGTTTCCGTAGATATCGGTGAAAGGACGGCCTGCAAGATGGAGAACGGCTGACACTCCCTTTATGGTCTGATCTGGAGAAAGGTTTTGCAGCTCAACAGTAAGAGGAGTCTCCGTGTCGCCCGGATAGGCCTTAACAGGACTGTCCGGCTCTGAGCCCCAAACCGCTCTCGATACACCTAGAGCTGCAGCTGGCTGACCATGAACGAGCAAGGTTGAGGCCGAGCTAAACGATGAGACGAATAGGATAAAGCATGCTAGCCAAAACTCGTGTCTTCGCTTCATTTCAACAGTCTCCCGACTATCTCCTCTCCAGTTATCTTCCCATCTCTGAGATAGAGTATTCTCTCGGCCATCTTAGCCACTTCGTGGTCATGGGTGACGACGATGACCGTAGTCCTCTTCTCTAAGTTGAGTTTTCTTAGGAAGCCTACGATGACCTGTCCCGTCTTTGAGTCAACATTACCGGTCGGCTCGTCAGCCAAGATTATCTCCGGATCGTTGACCAATGCTCTCGCGATTGCCACGCGCTGTTGTTCTCCTCCGCTTAGAGTCTTCGGCTTACGCAACACCTTATCGCCTAAGCCGACCACCCCTAGAATGTCACTAATCCTATCTAAGCGTTCTTCTCTAGGATAGCCCTTAACGAGGGCGGGCAGCTCCATGTTGCGCAACACTGTGGACCTGGCAATGAGGTTATATGCTTGGAAGACGAAGCCGATCTTCTCATTCCGCAGCGTTGCCAACCCTGTGTCATCAAGCCTAGAAATGTCGATCCCATCAATCAAGACTGTGCCTGAAGAAGGCTTATCCAATGCTCCGATAAGGTTCAGCAAGGTCGATTTGCCACTTCCCGACGGCCCCATTATGGCCACAAACTCGCCCTTTCGGACCTTCATGTTGACGCCGTCGACAGCAGAGACGATATTCGGGCCCAGATGATATCTCTTCATCACGTCAATGGTTTCCAGCGCATACATCCCGCTCACGACAGGTCCGTTCTCACGGTCTAACGGCTCCGGGTCGCTGGACGTTGCGGTTGTTAACCTCTGGCGGTCAAAGCCTGCACTGAAGATACACACAATCACACAGAACCCTAGGGCAGACAAAGCGACGGCAGACACCATTTGGGCAAGATTGACTTGCGGCGCAGCGAAAACCTTTAGAAGAAAGAAAGACGCTGAGACGACCTCCAACACCGAATTCAGGAGAGCAAAGTAAGCACCTGTAGCACTGTTCCTTGAAAGAGCGTATGCTCCCAAAAGGCCGAGGGCCAAGGATGTGCAGCTGATGGCTTTGTCCACGGGATATGGAAGACGTGATCGGAAGTCTGGTGACAAGCCGAGGAGGAGCTGGATTTCGATGATAACCATGGCTACCAAAAGCACCGCAGCTACCGTGGCCGGAAAACGGCTTAAGGAGTGCTCACCCACGGTCTTCGCCTTCATCTGAAGCCATCTTCACCTGCTTAGTTTTCGCTTCCCTAAGTCTTTGCTCATCTCTTCAATCCGTTCAGCAGTTTTCTCTAGAAACTCTTCTACCTCGCGGAGCGCTTGATCTGTCGGATTGTGCTCCACCGTCGCTCTAAGACCGATAAGCGCCTTAAGGAACCTCCTAGTGGGCTCCCTGAGCTTCCGCATCTTCTCGGGGTGTGAGCTAAGCCAGAACCCGCTTAACAATTGAGGCACCCAAGATTCCAGCCTTTTCTCCAATCTTTCCTTCAGATGCGTTTGTTCCTGAAAGAATTTCCCGCCCTTTTCAGTGAGCATATAGCGTTTCATCCCGGTTTCTTCGGTTGGCGTCTCTCTTGTGTAGCCGTTTTCCTGAAGCCAACCCAACAGGGGGTATAGCGAGCCAGGACTTGGTCTCCACCGGCCGCCTGTCTCCTTCGCGATCTCTTCCACAATCTCTGATCCCGACATCGGTTTCTCCTTCAGCAGCCTAAGTACATAGTATCGGAGAAGACCTTTCGGAACGCTTGCGGTGTGCCTGATCCACTGTCTGAACGGAATTGATGGTTCTCGCAAGCTATCACCGGCGATATCGTATATGACATCACATTCGATACACTTATACTTTCCCTCTTCCTGCAATGTCTAAGAAAGGCATTGCTCTGCTAATCGTCAAGACCTTCTTGGGGATGAACATAATCATAGGCGGGCAGCCGCTTGCTAGGTAAAAGATTTTAGGGAAGATGTGAAAGCTGAAGAACAAAGAGATGCCAATCTGAGGTGGATGGAATGCCCTACTGCCCAAGATGTGGGAGAGAAGTTTCTGAGAAGGAGAATTTCTGCCCAAACTGCGGCGCAAGTCTGAAACCCGAAATAGCCGCTGAACGGGCAAGGTTAGAGAAGTTTGAGAAAGCAGCAAAGGCAGAAAAAGCTGAAAAGGCGGAGAAATCCGAGAAAACTGAAAAAGCTGAGAAAGAAGAGGTCAGTCCAGCTGCACCACTGGTAGCCGGCGTGATCTTGGTATTTGTCGGCATAGCGGCATATCTCGCCATAGCTGGGATACTTGGGCTCCAAACCGTCTGGCCCTTCCTCATTCTCGTCCTTGGCTTAGCCATCATCATAGCCGCTGTGTACGCTGCTGTAACCGCGTCGAGGAGGCACCCTCGGCCTTAGAGAAACCATCCGAAGAGAAACCGGTACAGTCTATGTTCCAGTATGTGTAAGGTTTTGTCTCTGCCGAAGACCTTGAAATAGTTCCTGCCCATTGCCTCAATCATGTCGCCTATAGCGTATCTTGGAAACATGCACGAGGAGATTATCAGCCTTCCCCATTCGCCTCTCTGGAGTTCGTGAAGCATCTTCACCCCTCTGCCCGTCTCAACCTCGAAGAGGTACTTGTCATAGTTTGGCACAACATAAGGCAAGTCGTCCAACTGCTGACCGAAGACTCCTTCTGTTGCGCTGTAAATCTCGACAACCGGCACTTCTCCGAAATACCTCCGAAGCTTGGGCGCGTACCGGTAATGAATCTTCCTCACACTCGTGCAGAAGACGGCGTGGACCTTCCAGAGATCTTTAGGCAGTTTTCCATATCTGCGCCTGACGAACCCTGCGAACGAAAGTATAACCGGGGCAACCCCCATCGCAGCTGTTACGTCCTCGGATGCCGTTCTTGAATAGGTGAGCTCGAACCGTCTCTCCCAGTCTTGTCGAGTGACCCCGGAACCTAAGGCATCGATCTCTTCCTGCAGTGGTACCAAGCCAGCTTTGCCGAGTGACGGGAAAAACCTTGCGTATGTTCCAGAGCTGTACCCATAACTCACCTTTCCCGCATCTCCATCCATCTCAGCTACTCTCGAAGGGAAGTTTAGGTTCAATATTCTGCCAGTCAGAATCCCGGAATCCTGCTTCCTCTGAGAGTAGTTAAGAAATGCACGAGCTCCGCAAGTCAAAATCTGATCAAGATGCGTCCGTGTTGCAGGCAACACTTTGGCAGCCCCCGTCGAGCCACGTGTCATAACCCAGCAGACAGGCGGCTCCGGAAGAAGGACCTCATAGTGATCGGCCTTCACCTTGTCAAGATATTTGACGAGCCCCCTATAGCCAATACTGGGAAAACTCTCTCTGAAATCCACCATACTCCCAATTTCGGAGGCTGAGTGTTCCTTGCCATATTCCGTTCTGCTGTACATTCTCAGCAGTTCTGTGAGAACTCGGTTTTGAGCCTCCGCAGGGTCCTCAAGACCCGTGTACCAAGGCTCGAGTATGGGCGTAAGAAGGTTCCCGTTTCTGAAGGCTAGCTGCATATGCAATAAGGGAAGTGTGTCGTGGGTCAAATAAACCATGCGTTTGGACTTGGAGTGCTGGATATTGTCTGCTTTGGTGACACTGCGAAGTCGAGGGACCTTAATCTACATCCGGACATCAGCGATCGGGGGGACTCTCATGATGGGCGACGGCGTGACAGAACTCGGTAGATTATGTACAGTCCCAAGACTATCACGATGAAGGGCCAGATGTTGAGCGTTACGTCGAAAAGAACCTCAACGAGCTGGGATACGCCCCAGAGAATGATCAACATACCAATAATAAGCCAGAAGTACCTCACTGGTCGAACTGGACCGAAGCAGACATCTGTCTCAGTCTTTTCGTATTTCTCCTGTTTCTCGCTTCTTGCCCTAGCAGCGGGCAAAGAGGCTCCACACTGAACGCAGAACTTTGCGTCTTCCTTGTTTTCAGTTCCGCATTTCGCGCATCGAACCATTGGTCACAGCCTCCTTCACATTGTCTGCGACGCTGGGCTCTTAAAAACCTTCTTCCCTTAGGACAGAACTGCAACTTGAGATGCATCTATTGCGTAGGCAAAGGTAAATATGAGACCGATACTACGTAACACTCAAGAAGGAGTGCTGACGATCTTGGAAAGAGAGCCTGAACCCGGAAGCCAAGTATCAAACTGTCCAAAATGCGGAGAAAAAGTCGAACCAGGCACGAAGTTCTGTCCCAGATGTGGCACAGCTCTGGGTGCTCCTGTTCAGCCTTCCGAAGTGAGGCGAGTTGAAAGGCGACCGCCAAAGGCCCCCGAGGTCTTGGGTTTCGTGTCGGCTGGCGTCGTCCTTGTGCTCTTGGCTTTGACATACCTTTTGTATCCTGTTGAAGCCGCGGTGGTAGCTGATTATTTCCAGCGCATGGCTGATCAGAGAATTTTCATCAAGCCCCCGATAATCTTGCTTGACGCTGCCGTCTTCTTCTTCAATGCCACCGGGATATGGGGAATTCTCCTCTCGGTGCTGAGGATGATAATTGAGAGAAGCCCAAGAAAAGCTCTGGGAGATCTGTTTGGAGGTCTGTTCTCGTTCTTCGTTGCCTTCCTGTTGAGCAACTACGCCACAGACGTTTTCACTGCTAGGGCGACATTGGCCTACTTTGTGGTCGGCATTGGACTGTTAGTCGTAGCTAACGCGATTATCTACTTTGCCCTTCGAGAGAAGCGATAGCGACATATATCTGCGAGGACAGACTACAAGGTCCTTCAAGGATACCCGACGTAAAAGAACGAGCTTAAAGATGTCCAATGGACGTCCGTCTGCCTAGGATGCCGAGGTCTTCGGGGCGACGGTGAGGCTACTATCAGGCACGGGAGACGAGAGTAAGCTGAACCGCTACAGGCTGGTTTCCTTCGCGTACACAGGCACATCGTTGCTTGGGCTGTTCATCCTCGCATCGTTGGCGTTCAGCACTTCAGCATACACGGCGACCTTAGCCTTCCGCAAGCAGTTCACCTTCTTGGTTTTCGGAGCAATCTGCATCCTAGGCGCGATAGCAGGTATCTACCCCTCAAAATGCTCGCGTGTAAGCTATGTTGGAGTCCATAGCGATCATGCCTCCGAGGAAGCCCGAAAAAGCGCGGCGGAGAAGGTCACAGTCTTCAAGGGGCATCATCCTACGTGCGGAAACTTCTCTTCACACGTCTTAGAGTTGAGGGGGAAAACTTACTGTGCGGGCTGCGGAGGACTTATCATAGGCGCGACTGCATCTCTCTTTGGAGCTCTGCTGTTTATCGTCTTTGGGTTGAATGTCGGCGAAGCGGGGAGGCTTGCTTTCGGGCTGGGATTTATGGGGGTTACCTGCGGGTTACTGCAGTATAACCTGCCCGTGAATAGGGGCGCATTCCATTTCTGCCTAAATTCCCTATTCGTTCTAGGAGCCTTCCTTCTCCTCATCGGGATCAGTGAAGTAGACAGTATCGTCCTCGATCTGTACTTTTTAACCTTAGTTACCTACTGGATAATAGCCAGAGTGATGATATCCCGGCTAAACCATAGGCAGACATGCGCCGGCTGCGGTTTGGCCGAGTGCGGCTATTCTTTTAGCTGAACGAGCATTATCGTCTTGGTCTGCGGCTGAGCCCGTAGATAGCGCCTGCTATGATCAGGATTCCTATAATGACCACTACGAGGGGCCCGATGAAGCGTCCAACATCCAGCTCAAACAGCGTCGCGAACCCGATGATTACTATGAAGAGCCCAAAAACTACGCCAGCGATCACGCCGCCGTACGGAAGACCGAAACATTCCTCTTTACCGCGGCTTCTCGATCCGAAGCACTGGTCCTCCTCCTTCTCTTTCAGTTTCTCGGGAGAGAGCTCGTATCCGCAATTGACGCAGAACTTTGCGCTATCTTCGTTCTGCCTGCCACATTTTGTACAGTGAACCATTGATCTCAACCTATATCAGAGAGCTGATCTACACGCTTTTAAGATTTTGTCCACCAGCGCTCGCGCAGCATGACATCGTGGAAAATAGGGGATCTGATCGTTGCATTGAAAGCTCTTCTAGAGAGCATTAACGCAGTCCTTTTTCCATCCGGTTAGCGACAGCATTCATCACTCTCTTCGCAAGCCGTCCCTTGGCTGATGATTCCTTTGAACGGTTATGATATCGTACAGAAGCCTCATACTCTTAAGGACGCATGCTACCGGATTTCCTTTATCGATTCGAAGCCGTTCATCGGAAGAACAGGGATATAGCTATCCAGAGAAACAAGAGCAGATCAGCCAAGTAGAAGTGTTTTCTAGGCAGAAACAGGGTCTTAAGAGAATTTTTCCTCGCAATCTTCAGTCCGCTCACAAGATATAGTATCATTGCGCCTAGAAACGCGGCTGCCGACCACATTACTGGTACGAGAAAGATGGAATAGGCTAGGGCGACGCTCACCAAAAGCACGTAGACGTAAAAGGACCTCTTCAATCCGAGCCGAACGACGGACGTATAGTTCCCAGTCTCTTTATCCGCGTGGTAATCCTCGAAGCAATTGTGAAACTCCCATAGAATGGACGCAAGGAAGATGAGAATCAGGCTGGGCATAGAGGAATTCAAGGAACCGATGTTTTTCATCGAGGAGCCCATGAGAAAAAGGAAACTTCCCCAGAACAAGCCGTGTATTACTAGATCCAAAAGAAATCGGTTCTTCAGTTTTAGTGGAGGCGCCGAATAAGCCCACCCGACAACGGAGATAGCTATGGCGAGAAATGCTGGCAGTAATCCTCCGGCTAAATAGAAATAGAGGGTTGATAGGCAGAATAAGCCAACGGAAAACATAGACGCCTTTCCTTTTGAAAGGTTTCCTAACGCAACCTGATTCTTGGCTGACAGGTTCCACCTTGCGAAGCTTTTATCGGCCGTCAATTGTTTCTTATCAGATTCAACATCATATACATTGTTCAGTGAGTAGATTGCTCCCGTGTGAAGGACTGAAAAGAGAAAAATCAGCGCCGTGTCGATGGAGAAGAGATTAGCCGGATCAGACGCGCTGAGAAACCCAAATAAGACTACGAACCCATTTATGTATGGGGCTATGAGGTGAAATCGGCAGTTCTTCAGAAGAAAATACAAGCCTCTGAAGTTCGATCTATTCTTCGCTTGCTTGTCGACTGGGGGCTTCCCCTTGCGAAATATGTTCATCTGATGTCTAGATCTCCTATTCGGTACACGAAGTTTTCCTCTTAATTATCAAGCACAACTATTAAGTCTTGTTGTGACGCAAACCGCATTCTACGCTCTTTTTACAGCAACCTATAAATCATCCCTCCGTTGATGGTGCTGTAAAATGTCCGCTAAGGTGAGGGATGAACAGGTAAATGACCGTCGAACGATCAATTTACGATTTTGCACTGGAGTTCATTGTCTTCTTCTTCGGATTAGGAGTTTTCTTTGTTCCTTCCTCGATACCCTTCAACTGGTGGATCATTCCATCGGTTTCGTTTCTCTTGTTCCTATTGGAGTTTCGGAAGGCCACTAGGAGGAATCTAGAGATCGCCTTGGTCATCGGAGTCTTCCTGATGGTCTTCGACTTTGCCTTTGAGAACGTTGGCACTCTAGTTTTTGGGTACTGGGGCACGAGTGGCAGCTCCTTCTTTGTCTTAGCTGTGCCGATTGAAGTGATGCTTACATGTTTCTTTGGCGGGACATCTTGGGCGCTATATGTCTTGTCAGCGCATGCCTTATTCGTGTCGAGATACGGAGGTCACTCAAACAGGCCGCTACGCTTTTCTCTTATTCTTCTGGACTTGTTCTTCTTTGGAGCTGGAGGGGCCGCGGCTGAATGGTGTCTCATTCAAAGAGGCGTCATGCACTACGCCGTGGGATGGACAACTCCCCACGCGTTTGTAGCCTATCTTGCCACGTGGACTATGCTGCACACCTTGTTGAATAGGCTGACACCCCTCAATACAGAACACACAGATGAAGCGGAGGGCAACATACGCCTAAGCCGAGAAACTGATTTCGCCCCTCGCTTGAGA
>CAYRBK010000043.1:0-4469 GCA_964422605.1 uncultured Candidatus Bathyarchaeia archaeon
CGAAACATAAGCTTAAAATAACCGTGTGAACTGATTCTTAACCGATTTCAATACAAACAGAAAGGAATAGTTTGAAGATTGGAGGATGAAGAATGAGCAAGCCAGAAAAACCACACTTGAACCTAGTGATCATCGGACATGTAGACCACGGAAAGTCTACAACCATGGGACACCTTCTCTACCTAGCTGGAGTGATCGACGAGAGGACCATAAAAGCCTACGAGGAAGAAGCCGCCAAAATGGGCAAGGCCGCCTTCAAGTTCGCTTGGGTTCTCGACTCCTTGAAGGAGGAAAGGGAACGAGGATTAACAATTGACCTCCGTTTCCTCAAATTCGAGACGCCACATTACTTCTTCACAATCATCGACGCTCCTGGACATAGAGACTTCGTGAAGAACATGATCACCGGCGCCAGCCAAGCCGATGCCGCTGTCCTCTTCGTCTCAGCCAAGAAGGGCGAGTTCGAGGCAGGCGTAGGACCGGGAGGACAGACGAGGGAACACGGGTTCCTAGCGTTCACTTTGGGCGTTAGGCAGCTCGCCGTTGCCATTAACAAAATGGACGACCCGTCCGTCAACTGGAGCAAAGAACGATACGAAGAGGTCAAGAACGAGATCACCCGCATGCTTAGGCTGGTTGGATACAACACGGCAAAGATTGCCTTCGTGCCCACCTCTGGATGGACAGGAGACAACCTGATCAAACCCAGCCCAAACATGTCTTGGTACAAAGGACCAACCCTCTATAGCGCCTTGGACACTTTCGAGATGCCTCCGAAACCAGTTGAGAAGCCCCTTCGGCTGCCAGTGCAGGATGTCTACACAATCACAGGCGTCGGAACAGTGCCTGTCGGCAGGGTCGAGACTGGCGTCTTGAAAGAGGGCGACATGGTAGTCTTCATGCCAGCGAACGTTACCGGCGAAGTGAAGTCCATAGAAACCCACCATGTGAGGATACCCGTGGCTGAACCTGGAGACAACATCGGCTTCAACGTTCGAGGAGTAGCCAAAAATGACATAAAAAGAGGCGACGTATGCGGCCGTCCTGACAATCTGCCAACCGTGGCCAAAGAGTTCACCGGTCAGATCATAGTCATACACCACCCAACAGCCATAGCAGCAGGATACACGCCTGTTCTCCACGCCCACACTGCTCAGGTTGCATGCAGGTTCGTGGAGCTGGTCAGGAAGATTGATCCAAGGACAGGACACACGGTTGAAGAGAAACCGTCATTCCTCAAAACCGGAGACAGCGCCATAGTCAAGCTGGAACCTCTGCGTCCCCTACCTATGGAAGTCTACACGGAATTCCCAGAGCTTGGACGATTCGCGATACGCGACATGGGAACAACGATCGCCGCAGGTGTTGTCAAAGAAATCACCAAAAAAATATGAAAGGAGCAACCAGGCTAAAGGCTCAACCCTCTTTTTTTCTCTTCATGCTCGCTCAAAACTAGGTATGTGGAGCTGCTTTGAACGACAACAAAGTCGAGGTAATGTACTTCTATTCCGACATGTGCGAAGATGAGCGAAGCCTCTCAAGGTTGACTAGGAAACTCAGCCAGAAAAGGAAAGACATACAGATCCGATTAGTCAATATTGACGATCCTGGAAACGAACAGCTCACCGAACTCTACAGCGTAAACACGGTTCCACTCATAATCTTCCTAACTCCGAGAGGCGAGATAGCTGCGAGGAGGTTTGTATCGCTCTCCGAAGAAGGCGTCGTACATGAGGTCGCTGACCAAATCAACGAAGGCAGACTTCCGAACCCGGCGGCGGAAGAGCTCCGAACGAAGATTCTAGAGTTTCTCAAGTCAGTTACAAGACGGAACGACCTGACCGAACTTATCGTCGACCAGATAGAGAACGATCTGATGGAAGCCAGCCTGGAACCGGAGATCTGCGAACTCGTGAATTCACACATCAGCGCCATAAACCACACTGTAAGCGACCTCCAGGAATTCAAGAGAATCCTGCAGAAGTTTTCAAAGAGACAAAACGAGTTCGTCGTATAACGCGTGGCCTAGAAACCGGAATCTTTGCACTGCTCAGACTCGGTTCAGGGCCTTCAGGTCATCTTCCAGGGCTTTTCTGACGACGGATTCTCATCTGAATCAGCTGATGTAGGAGACCTTTTCTTCCTCGATCCTCCGCCTTCTCTTTTCTGAAATTCTCCTCTGCTCCTCGATCCTTTTCATCCTTTCTTCGATGTGCGCGGACTTCGAGATCTCCTTATCCAAGCCCGAGAGGTCGACCTTGAACTTGAGCATCTTCATAAGTACTTTCAAGACGCTCTTCGCAGCCTTCGGGTCAGGGAGGTAGCCGGGGGTCTCAACCAGAAAACATAGGGCATCTGCTCCTTTGATCTTTGCTAGTCCCAGAAGTAGTCCAGCTGTTCCCACAATAGGGCTGCCAGGAGGACTCTCTTTGGCTCCAGCCTCCAAAGCCTTGTCCAGAACCTTCTGGCTTGTCGCCGAGACTAGAGTCTGAGGCTCTTCCTCGCCCTCCTTCCGATATCCGCCTATTGTCATAATCGCCTCAACATTCATCTTAGATGCAAAGCCAAGTATCGCGTCTGCCACCTCGTACTGGCCCTCGATTGTCTGCGCTTGACTGTCCCCGGTCAGCAGTATCAGATCGCTCTCTCCCGTCTCATTCTTCCAACAGTAGAACTCGCAACGCAGAAGTCTGACGCTTCCCTTGCTGTTAACCAAGACGTAATAGGCGAAATGGGGCGAGTAGAGCTCAGCAATCCTCGTGGCTTTCAACTGCTTTACGAGGTATTCCGTCGCGATCTTCCCAACCAAGCCTAACCCCGGCAGACCCTCTATGAGGACAGGCCTTTTCAGTTCGACCTTCTCTTTCTCTATAATGGCTGTCTCTTTCATTCCTTTAGGCTCCTCATCATCCCCTTGTACTTGGCGTATTTATCGTCAGGCGAAAACTTCGCCGGATGAGGTATGCGCACGATTCCCCCGCAATAGGGGCATCTATCCTTCCTAAGCGTGTACCTCTTGCATTCTGTGCATTTCCTTGCCAACCAAACCATAAGGGCTATCCTCTTTCGAAGACCCCTTGTCCTCCAGCCTCGGTTATGCTTTCCACAGCGGTTTCCGTAGCCTTTCTCATTATCTCATTGGCTTCCTTGTAGTCGCTCGCGGTAACCTCTATCCGGTATTTCGGTGGCGAAACCACATCTAGACTGATACTGGCTCCGGGTGTAACCTGCACTCCTTTAGCCTTAAGAAGAGCCTCTTTTATCCTCAGAACGCCGTCCGGTTTGGTGCAGCTGATCCTCAGGTGCCCCCTAACTTTCACGGTGCGTATTCTGATCTTCTCTTTCGCGACCTCTACAAGAACATTGGCTATGTCGCTCGGTATCCCCAGTTTCAAGAGAACGTCAACCCCTTCTTTCGTAGCTCTCTCCAAGCCTTCATGTATCTCCCCGAAGGCTTCTTCCAGAGGGACCCATGTCTTCGCGTATATCTCTTCCAGGGAGATGCCCAGTTTCTGGGAGGCGCTTCGCAGGAGGCTCTCTGCCTTCTTGCTTCTTTTCCAGAGGAGAATTCTTTCCCTTCTCTCACCTTTCGTGACCCTTCTCAACGAAAGATCAATATGCTTTCTGTCAACGTCTACCCTTAGAACTTTCAGTACTACTTTTTCGCCTTCGCGGATAAAGTCGTGGATGTTCCTTACCCAGCCTGTGGAGATTTCTGATATGTGGAGAAAGCCCTCCTTCCCGTACTCGTCTAGCGTGGCATAGACGCCGTAGCGGGTTATCTTGTTGACGGTCGTAACTGCGAGTTCTCCAACCTCAGGCCACTCGTCCTTTTCCGGCGAAGACATACCCTATCCTCACTCCAGTAGCTTCACTATCTCGCCCTTGATGTTCGCCTTTCCACCAGTCGGCTCAGCGAGCGTCGCGCCACAGATGTTGCAATGGACAACTGTTGCGGCGTGACTGAAGATTGACTGCTCGTTTCCGCAGTCTGTGCATTTCACTTGGAGAAAGACGCTTCGTGGTTTCGGTATGATCGTTTCCCATTCGCTCATCCAGCGTTCTCTCCTACCATTCTCATTGAATTTCCACCTTCTTGAGGCGGACGCCCTCTTTATGGATTGTGTACCCGCATTGCTTGCACTTGAGCTTCAAGGTCTGCTTCTTAGTTGTCTTTGACTTTCTCTTCAGAATCGCATATTTCTGGCCTCCGTACCCTCTTCTTTCACGTTCGTGGCGGCGCTCTCCTTTGGCGAGGGCTCTTCTCTTTCCTTCCTTGTAAAGTGAGACGGCGTGGGAAGTATGCGTCTTGCATCTTGGGCAGTAAGTGGCTATTTCTTTAGGCACGTTCATCTAAGTCACTTGATATTGAGTCGACTAGTATGAAGACCTAAATGGTTCAGTATTTAAACCTTGTGAGGCGTCGACGCTAAGCTTTCCTCTGGTTCCCTCTTCAGGCTGTAGATGAC
>CAYRBK010000043.1:4569-13897 GCA_964422605.1 uncultured Candidatus Bathyarchaeia archaeon
AGCAAAGACGAAAGAAATGAAGGAATGAAATACATGTTGATGTTCTGAGGCGAGAAAGACGAGATCATCACGGAGAAGAATGCGCCGAGCACACCGGCCTGCAGGATTCTAACCAAGGACTCTCTGCCCGCCATAGCAACTTCTAGCTTTCTCTCAACCCGCGCTCCACAATAAGGACAGTAGGCTGCGCCCCCAGGCAGCAACAAGCCGCAATTGTCGCAGTAGGACACTTTGATCACCGAAGTTGAAACTTGCTTCACCCTGTAAAGACTAGCCCCTCTTATAAAAACTTCTTGCTCGGCAGGATCGAGGCGAAACCTCTGGGCGCTATGGCGCCGAATCACTGTAAACAGTTCCATCCGATCCGAAAGGTTAATGTCCGTCTAGGTACATGATAGAACCATTCCTCTGTCTGTTCTGAGAGGCGACGTCTCAGGAACACGCATAGAGGAGAGCAGACTTAGACAAATATGTATGGTGCTGGGCATTGTCTGGGATCCAAGACTACATGATATACGAAATCATAACCAAGAATGAGGGAAAAGCAACCAAGCAAGAGATCCTTGACAAGCTTGGAAAGGATAAGGAAACAAAGAGAGTCGTTGAAGAGAAGCTTGGGATGATGGAACGTTTCGGGCTGATCTCGATCGACGGAAATCTCGTAACACTCAAGAAGAGGTAAGGCATTCCCTAGAAGGGCAAGAGTGACCGGGAGCGCCTGCCCCTCTCAGATCAACACGGCTTAGAAGATGCTCTTTTTCGCCTCTGTGGAAGGCGGCCAGAGCGGATGATTTGTTTGATTAGCTTGGGTCACTGCGTTGAGTATCAGGGTCTAGCTCTAGAGTGCGGATGGCTTAGCTTCTCCCTTGGGGTCCCATGGAAAGGTTAAAATTGTCGAGACTCCTATAAACCAGAAGAATCCAGATCGTAGAGATGCAGCTTTATGAAGGATCCGGCTCTCCCCAGACAGCCAGAGCTTAACATAGGCACAATAGGCCATGTTGACCATGGAAAGACGACGCTGGTTGAGTCGCTTACTGGGGTGTGGGCTGCAAGGCACAGCGAGGAACTCAAAAGAGGGATCACAATAAAACTCGGCTACGCCGACGCTGCGATCTACAGATGTCCCAAATGTGAGAGCCCTCGCAACTACTCAACTCAGGAAACCTGCCCAAGATGTGGCTCTAAGGGAGAGTCTGTCCGCGCGCTTAGTTTTGTGGATGCGCCGGGTCATGAAGCCTTGATGGCAACGATGCTTTCAGGCGCAGCTGTCATGGACGGTGTTATACTTGTCATCGCTGCCGATGAGCGTTGCCCTCAGCCTCAGACGCGTGAGCATCTTGCCGCAATCGAGATCATAGGCATAGACAAGATAATCATCGCTCAGAATAAGATCGATATTGTCGACCGGAAACGTGCCTTGGAGAGTTACCGAGAAATGAAAGACTTCGTAAAGGGGACAGTTGCTGAGAAGGCGCCGATAATCCCCCTGTCAGCCCAAAGCCACGTGAACATCGATCTGCTGCTCTATGCCTTGGAGCAGAATATTCCAACGCCAGTTCGAGATACTTCGAAGCCTCCGAGGATGCACGTGGTCCGTTCCTTCGATGTGAACAAGCCTGGAACACCAATCGAGGACCTTGTCGGAGGAGTGATCGGCGGCGCAATCTTTCAAGGAAAATTCAACGTTGGGGACGAGTTGGAGATACGTCCAGGAATCGGCGGCGCAAAAGAGGGATCACCATCCTATGAGACGCTATCCACTGAGATAGTCAGCCTTCACGCTGGAGGTCGACGTACAAAAGAGGCATATGGTGGGGGCTTAGTCGGGGTTGGTACTCTCTTGGACCCGTCCTTAACGAAGGCTGACGGTTTGATTGGCAACCTCGCCGGAAAGCCCGGCACTCTACCTCTGACAAGGTTTGAGGTGACCTTGGAGATCCATCTCTTTGAGCGCGCCATTGGAACCAAAGAGCTAGTCGAGGTCAAGAACATCAACATCGGAGAACAGCTCCTTCTCGATGTCGGCACTGCACCCACGGTTGGCAAGGTCACCGGCATCAAAGGCGAGACAGCTGAGCTCCAGCTCACCCGTCCCATCTGTGCAGAGGAATCTGCCCGAGTGGCTGTAAGTCGAAAGATGATGGGTCGCTGGCGGCTCATCGGGTTCGGAATGATAAAATAAGGGTAAACACGAAATACGGGTAGTCAGAAAGATATATCCAATCAAGGTGGTATGCTTGAATCATAGGAAGCGTTTTATTGGAACCTTCCGTTTCAAGGATGTCGACAGGGTGCCAGATTACGAGTTCGGTTACTGGACCGAGACGATTGACCGGTGGCATGCGGAAGGCCTTCCCCTAGATAAACGAGACGACAGGGAGATTGAACTCTACCTCGGTCTGGAGGGATGGGACTGCGGTGAGTGGCTGCCCATAGCAAGCGGGTTTTGGCCCCCAGTACGCGGAAGGATACTCAAGAGAGAAGGAGACAGGGAGACTGTAGACGACGGCATAGGCGGCATATACGTGCGTACTGTAAGCACTTCGTCGCCGCCCCACTACATCCGTTATCCCTTGAGAACTAGGGAAGACTGGGAAAGGTTGAATCCCTTCTTCGATCCAAACACGCCGGGACGTTTCCCTCTTAACTGGAACGAGATAGTTGAGAGCTACAAAGACCGAGACTACCCCCTGGGGATAAGCGTCGGCAGCCTTTACGGTTGGCTTCGGAACTGGATGGGTGTCGAAGGTATCTCCATAGCCTTCTATCGAGACCCGGACTGGGTGGCGGAGATGATGGATACCTTGGTTGACCTCTGGATCGAGATCATTCGAAGAGCTTTGCGTTCAGTTGAAGTCGACTGCGCCACCTGGTGGGAAGACATGTGCTACAGTAAGGGGCCTCTCCTTTCTGTACGGCACTTCGAGGAGTTCATGGTTCCCAGATACAGGAAGGTCACAGACGTCCTCAAAGAATACGGCGCGGAGATAAACATTCTGGATTGCGATGGCGACATAACCAAACTCGTGCCCGGATGGCTCAAAGGCGGCATAAACTGCATGTTTCCCTTGGAGGCGCGTTTCACCGACACATACGGGCTGAGGGAGACCTTTGGACGCCGGGTCTTGCTAATGGGCGGCGTCGACAAAATGGCGCTCATCGCAGGAGGAAAGGCCATTGACAAGGAGCTGGAAAGGCTTACGCCCATCCTCAAAGAGGGCGGCTTCATACCCCTGGTGGATCACAGGTGCCCACCTGAAATCTCATATTCAAACTACAAGTACTATCTGAAGAAAAAACGGGAATCGATAGGCAGAGAAGCCGTTGAAACCTATGAACCGCGTTAAGGTTATTTCCCCTTGCAGTTCGGCCAACCTTGGATCGGGCTTCGACGTCTTCGGCTTGGCGCTTGAAATGTTCCACGACGTTCTAACCGCGGAGCTCAGTCACAAAGGAATAGCCCTAGAGGTCACCGGCCTAGACGCGGAGAAGATTCCTACCGACCTAGACAAGAACACAGCTGGACTCGTCGCCAGGAATCTGCTTGGAGGACGCGGTTTCGGGGTTAAGATAAGGCTTGAGAAGGGGATACCGCTGAACATGGGTCTCGGAAGCAGCGGCGCATCTGCAGCTGCCTGCGCTGTAGCCTTGAATCGCCTTTTGGGTCTCGGCCTGTCGCAGAATGAGCTTGTGAAGATAGCCGCCATGGGTGAAGTAGCAGCAGCCGGCGCTGGTCACGCCGATAACGTGGCTGCTTCTATTCTAGGCGGTTTCGCGCTGGTCCAAGTCTGGGGTGATTCGTTGGTTGCGGTCCGTATGAATCCGCCTCCCAACTTGGAAGTGGCTTTGGCCATGCCTATCATAGAGACTCCCGAGAGCAAGACTGCGGTGGCAAGGGCAATTCTCCCCAAGTCTGTACCCCTTGAGTGTGCCGTGTCCAACTTGAGGAATGCGGCTTCCGTGGTTGCTGGGTTCCATTTGGGCGACATCGCCATGATCGGGTGTGGCATGACCGACGTGATAGTCGAACCAGCGAGGATGAGACTTATCCCAAACTACAAGGCTGTCAAGAAGGCGGCTTTCGAGGCAGGCGCCTCCGGAGTGGCCATAAGCGGAGCAGGTCCAGCCGTCATCGCCGTCGTTGATGACACGAAGGTCTCCGCCTTAGATGTGGCTGAAGCCATGAGAGATGCCTTTCTAGGCGCTGGTATCAGATGCGAAGCGCGTTCCTCGAGACCTTCGCTTAAGGGTACAGTCATAATGTCATGAAAGAAGGCGCTTTCCTTTTTATGTCGGCGTAGCCTAATCTTGTTCTTGAGGGCTGAACGGTGAAGGTCTACGAGAAGCCTGTCATCGGCGTGACGATGGGCGACCCTGCAGGTATAGGACCTGAGATAGCTATCAAAGTTCTTTCGAAGCCCAAAGTCTACCGTATCTGCAAGCCCGTTCTGATAGGTGACCTAGGGCTGCTTAAGAAGACCGCACTGAAACTGAAAATTAGGTCGTCCTTCGAAACTGTGCGCTCTCCGAGAGCCGCTTTAGGCAAGGAAAGCATAATTGAGATCGTGGATCTGAGGAATGTCGATCCGGATACGTTGGAAGCTGGCAAGGTTTCAATTCAGTCTGGAAGAGCCTCAATCGAGTACATCGAGAAAGCCGTAGAGTACGCTTTGAGGGGCGAGGTTGACGCTGTAGCGACAGGACCAATCAACAAGAAGGCGATCCAGCTGGCTGGAAGCCGCCACATTGGGCACACTGAGATGTTGGCTGCGCTCTGTGGGGTTGAGAACCCCTTGACAATGTTCTGGGTTCGAGGCGCCAGAATCTTCTTTCTGACGAGACATCTGCCTCTGGCTGAAGCTATAAGAGCCGTAAAGAAAGGCCTCATCGTTGAGACGGCCGTCAAGATTGCTGAAGAGCTCAGGGGGATAGGATTGGAAGAGCCTTTGATCGCAGTTGCAGCCTTGAATCCCCACGCCAGCGATGAAGGTCTGGTCGGTGACGAGGAATCCAGAGAAATTGTGCCCGCCGTCGAGGAGCTCAACGCCAGAGGAATCCGGGCAATCGGTCCTGTCCCGGCGGATACGGTCTTTCTCAAAGCCTTGGAAGGCCGTTATGATGCGGTTCTCTCCCTATACCATGATCAGGGCCACATCGCTGCAAAGACCGTTGACTTTTACGGGACGGTTTCGGTGACTCTGGGGCTGCCCTTCATCAGGACTTCGGTTGATCATGGGACGGCTTATGACATCGCTGGCAAAGGTATAGCCAACCCCAGAAGCCTAGAAGAAGCAGTAAAACTGGCCGCAGACCTTGTCAAAAGCGTCTCGAGGAATCCCTAGTGCCAAAGTGGTCACCCTGATGGTCAAGGTAATCTTCGATTCAAACTTTCTCTTCGTTCCCTTTCAGTTCCGCATCAACGTATTCGAGGAACTGGAGACCCTCCTTGGGAAATGCGAGCCAGTTATTCTGTCCACGACAATGGAGGAACTCCAAAGCCTTACCCAGAAAAGGTCGACAAAGATTCAAAGCCAAGCTGCCACCGCCCTAGACCTAGCGAACCGCTGCAAAGTCGTTGAGGTTGAGAGGGTGCATGGAGAAAGCTACGATGATGTTATCGTCAGAACGTCTAAAGAATGGAGGTGCGCTGTCGCCACAAACGACGCAAAGCTCAGGAAAAGGCTAAGGCAAGTGGGAGTGACCACGATTTTCCTGAGGCAAAGGTCCCACTTGCAGATCGAGGGTTCTATTCCACACTAGGAAGATCTAGACAGCGTCGAGGTTATTCAGTGCGTCCAAGACAAGGAATGTTGTGGTTTCCTGTGCTTTTGTACCCCAGCTACCATCCTTGTTCTGCCTTCTGACAGCTGAGGGGAATGCCTTCTCGAGTTGTTGTTTCGCTAAGGAGTGCTGTGACCTCGATAGGGCGTGGAAAGTGTGGTAGAAGGGATATTGCTGACGTCCTTCTTTCCATCCGCCTACATCCGTCTGCTTTCGGGCTAGGACTTCTAAGGCCCTCTCGACCTGCGCAGATTCTCTGCTGAACGGATGTTCGATTAGGATACGTAGCACGTTCAGTGTACACCACACGCCGCAGTACTTCCCTTTGTCTCCCCAAATTCTTAAGTAAGAATCTATGGTTGTCCGGATGTCTGGATCATCGTCGAAACCGAAGAGATGGAAAAGATGCACAGCATAGGTCGTCTGGTAGAAGTTGGAACAGCCGGGTCCAAATTCGCCGTAGACTGTGGAACGCATCAAACTGGGGTCTTTTCTATTGTCTGAAAGGAAGAAGCCCGGAAAACCATGATAATCGTATCTCTGAATCGACCTGAGCCAATCCATCCCTTTCCTGACAGTCTTGTCCTCAGCGGCAAAGCCCAGAAGGGCCAAGTCCCAGAGATTGTTAGCAGTGCGAACGAAGAGCTGGTCCCAACTACCGTCAGCAGCCTGACCAGCGGCGATCATCTCGTAAAGTCCCTTCCTTAGAATTGCTTCAGTTTGCATGTCGAAGACTTCTCTTCCAAGGTAGACGCCAATGGGCGACCTGAGACGGGAAACGTAGTCAAGCGGATCGACCTTCAGCTCACTCGATAGGTGTTCCATATTAGTCACAGGCTCAAAGATATGCGCGAAGTATATATGGTTTGATCCCGTATGCAGAGGCTACGTCGGATCAGGAACGCTTCAGCTTATAACCTACTGCGGTCTGTACTGCGGGTTGTATGCTCACGGAGATCGGAGGAAAGCACCTTCAGAAAGTCGGCTCAAGAGAATAGATCAAAAAGCAAGAAGAAAGAGACAGACGCGGCGTGGTCTACGCCGACTTCCGCAACCCCTAGGAAAGATCACTTTTTCCGCACCAGAAAGACCAGTTCGCTCTCGAACTCTAGCCGCTGAAAGGTCCAATCCTTTTCTCCAATCAGTCTGCCAAATCTGGCTTCGTAGTATTCTCGCATGCCTTTCTCTCTTCCTCCAAGGCTCTTGACTGGGAACGAGACTGCAAGGAAATCGGCGTTCGTTCGTTCTAGTACCTTTAGGCCAGCTGATTTCTCGATTTGTTCGAGGCAAGGTATAGCACTGAGGAGAAAGGCTAAGTCAACCTTGATCCGAGGCGGGTTTTGCAGAATATCCCTAGCCTGAGCAGATCCCTCGACATTGACGACGGTCAAGTAACCGTTCAGAAACTCTGCCAAGTCCTCGTAGATGTCGTAGGCGTAGTATTCTGTCCTCTCTTCCAAGGGCATCCAAGGGATTGACAAGGGATGCAACCCACAGCCAAGGTCCAAGACGGAGTAAATGGGCGGCAGGAGCGAAAAGATGCCGGCGTAGAACCGGTCGAGAACCTTCAGCCGTTCTCTAGTCGAATAATGGTAACCCATTATCTCGAGGCAGGTCCTCCGAAACAGGTCTTCGTCCGCTGCCTTTCTGGCTTTTTGGAGCTTCTCCAGCCAAGCTGGGTAGTCTGGTCTGACCGGGAAATAGGCTCCACTGATCTGGTGAAGCTTATTCTTCGTGGCTTTGACCGCCTTCTTGAGGTTTCGGCGCTTCGACAGCTCGCGTCTGCCGATGCTTCTGACAAGATCGGCGCAGACGCTTTCGTATTTCGGGCTTTTCAAGACAGTGCATACGAGGTCCTCGAGCTGATCGCCGCCGTTCATTGGGGTTCGCCTTTCAGCCTTTCCATCAAGAGCGTCATGAACCGCAGGTTATGCATCGTAGCTAGACGGAAATACAGAGCGTCTCTCGTGCTGAACAGATGGTGCAGGTAGGCTAAGGTATAGTTCGAACATGTTAGGCAGTCGCAGTGCGCAGAGACGGGCGCCTTGCTCCGCATATGCTTCTTGTCCTGAATGTAAAGGTAAGAGAAGACTCTGTCCTCTCGAGCTCCGGACTGACCGAAGAAGTCACGCTCAAAAACGTACAGCCTCCCCTGCCTAGCGTCCCGCGTAGGCAACGAGCTGTCAAAGAGTTCATAGCCGAGCCTTGCGCACTGAACAACGTTGCCGGGTGACCCAACTCCGAGGGCTATCATCGGAAAACCAGCCGGAATAAGTTCCCGTGTATACCTGATCGTGTCAACCAAAAGTTTTCCCCGAGCGTCAAGTGGGTAACCTCCGTATGAGAAACCGTCAAAGCCCATCTCTAGCAGATGCTCTGCACACTCTTTGCGCAGCTCGCGGCTTCCGCCTCCTTGGATGACGGCAAATAGAAGTGGTCTGAACTCCTTAGGTCCGTGTATCCGCTTTACTGTACGGTCAAACTCGGTCTTGCACCTCTCCGCCCAGTTGACGGTCCGGGCAACTGATTGCCGTTGAGCCTCAAAGGGGTCGCTGACATGTGTGCATTCGTCTAGGCAGATCGCTATGTCCGTTCCATACTTGAGTTGGAGACGTATGCTCTTCTCGGGGGCAAGCAGAAACTTGCGTGAGGAGCTCTGTGGACGAAAGGAAATCCCCTTGTTGGTGATGCTGCCAAGCTTAGGATTCTTCCTGATGACGGAGTAGGCCTGGAATCCTCCGGAGTCGGTGACCATTGGACCATGCCACCCGGAGAAGGTGTGCAACCCGCCTAAGGCTTCGATCACCGAAGAGCCTGGATACTGCATCAGGTGGAATACATTCATCACAACGGCTTGAACCCCACATCTCACGAGGTCGTCGGAGCCCAGAGAGCGGACGAATCCGCGGGTTGCATCCGGCATGAACTGAGGAAAGGAAAGTCGGCCATGAGGAACCTCTAGGACCCGTCCTCCTGGACTTGGCAAGCTACCTTGCATCACCTCTCTGAGCATGCTCCTTCGCCACATCGCGGTCTTCTAGGCGAACAAGAGGAACCCGTTCCAAGGCTCGAAGAAGCGGATACCCAACGAGAACAGCTGCAACCAGCTCGCCTGCGCCTATGCCTAGGACGCTGAGCTCGTACGGAACGCCGTAGAAGCCCGCAACATAAGCACTTACCCCAAGAGCGTTCACGACGACCGGGTAGAGGCAGGCCAAAAGCCTCCTGCCAAAACTGAACTTCCAGGAAAACACCGCGGCAATCAGTGTCAGCATTGGACCGAAGACCAGATCCGGCAGACCAACAGGACTGAAAACATTTGCTACAACCACGCCAAGCGTCAAACCTATGACTGCGGGAAGACCGAAGAGGAATGGCAAAGGGGTAAGCGCCTCGCTAATCCTCACTTGGAGCCACGAATAGCCTAGGTTGCCCAACATGACAGTGGTAACAGCATAGACGGCGGCTATCACACCAGTAAAAGGGATCCATCTGAAGCCTGCCCGAGCGCCCACGCTCGACACCTTAAAGACCCTCTAACAAG
>CAYRBK010000044.1:0-13825 GCA_964422605.1 uncultured Candidatus Bathyarchaeia archaeon
TGATGTACGTGTTTGGTGTCACAACAGCAGCCTTCATAGTGGAATTGCTCTATCCGGTTTTGGATCCCAGGGTGAGGTACGAGTGAAGCCTTTAGACTCCCTCTCCAAGATGGCCCTAGTGAACACAATTGTGGCCAAGGCATCGTTTGTCAGGAGCAATCGATACATGTTCGCCGGGCTGTGCGTGTTCGGAGGTATTGTTCTCTTCTCATCGATGGGAACCGTGGTTATTCCTTACCATCCGGTCCGTATAGGTAATGTGCCGCGTGATCTGCTGCCTTCGTACGAACATCCTTTGGGAACTGATAGCTTAGGTAGAGACATCCTTGCTCAGCTCTGCTTCGGCACTCTCATGTCTCTCCAAGTGGGGTTCATAGCTGGAATCGTAGGGTTCGCTGTGGCGTTAGCCGTGTCCTTCATCGGAGGCTACCGCGGCGGAAACCTTGACAGCGGCCTAACCATTTTGACAGAGGTTTTCCTGACAACACCGAGCCTTGTGATATTGATACTCATAGCTTCCCTCGTAAGAAGAATCGACATACCATTGATGGCGCTGATAATCTCAACATTTGCATGGGCTTGGCCGGCAAAGACTATGAGGGCTCAAGTTCTCAGCCTCAAAGAAAGAGGGTTCATCTACCTGTCCAAACTTTCGGGGCTAAATAGTGTCGAGATTGTCGTAAGACACATGATCCCCAATATCCTTCCCTTTCTCGGATCATACTTTGCGGTAGTGGTAAGTGCCGCAATACTTTCTGCAGTTGGGCTTGAGGTGATTGGATTAGGCCCACGTGATACGACAACGTTGGGGATGATTTTCTATTGGGCAATGATGCATTCTGCGGTGACACGAGGCCTAATCTGGTGGTGGTTTCCACCTTGTGTAATGCTGTTCATGATCTTTCTATCTCTGTTTCTGGTCCAGAAAGGTCTTGACGAGATAGCGAACCCTAGGCTGAAGAGCCGGTAGTACGCATGAAGACCAACGACCCAAATGAAGCTCTGCTTGACGTGAAAGACCTCAAGGTCTACTACCGAACAAGGTCTGAACCCGTGAAAGCAGTTGACGGCGTAACCTTTACCGTGAAATCCGGAGAGATATTCAGCATAGTCGGCGAATCGGGATGCGGGAAATCCACATTGGCGAACGCCATTATCAGACTCATAGACCCCCCTGCCTACGTGGCTGGCGGCGAAATACTGCTGAAGGGTGTGGACCTCCTGAAGCTGGGCGACGAGGGAATCAGGAGTGTCCGATGGAAGGAGATATCAATCCTGCCTCAATCGGCTATGAACGCGTTGAACCCAGTCATGAGGATACATCACCAGATCAAAGATGCGGTAAGAGCCCATGCTCGCAGGATGCCTGATAAGGAAGTAAGGAAAAGGGTCAAGGAAATGTCCAAGAGGGTCATGCTGCCTTCCTACGCGCTCAGAGCATACCCGTCCCAACTAAGCGGCGGAATGAAGCAAAGAGCTATCCTAGTGCAGTCTCTCGTCTTGGATCCAGGTCTGGTAATAGTGGATGAGCCGACCAGCGCCCTAGACGTAGTAACACAAAGGAAGATCCTTGAGTTTCTAACAATGAAAAGAGATGAAGCTGGCACTTCCATCATCTTGATTACCCATGATATAGCAGTCGCGGCTGAGGTTGCAGACAGAATGATGGTGATGTATGCCGGCAAAGTCTTCGAGGTCGGAGAGATCAATGACGTGTTTGACGATCCGCTTCACCCATACACCAAAGCCCTGATAGAAGCTGTGCCAAGTCTGGGGACGAAGCGCGACGTTAGAGGGTTAAGTGGGCTTCCGCCTGACCTGACGAACCCCCCTTCAGGTTGCAGGTTCCATCCTAGATGCACACAGGCAGGAGACTCGTGCAAATCAGAAGAGCCCAAACTCTGGGAAGCTAAACAAGGACATTTGGTGGCCTGCCGCCGTTGCGAAGGAAGGACGGTTGTGTAATGAGCCTGCTGGAACTGCGGAATGTGACCAAGATTTTCTCTGTAGGCGGTCTGCTACGTAGGAGACACATACTCGCTGTGGACGACATTTCGCTTTCCATACCGGAGGACAGGCCCGTTACTGTAGCGTTGGTAGGCGAGAGTGGAAGTGGCAAAACAACAATTGGGAGGCTGGTACTCGCCTTCCTGAAACCAACTTCCGGAAAGATACTCTGGCAAGGTAAAGATGTATGGAAGATTGATGGAAAAGAGCGGCAGGTTTATAGAAAGAATGCTCAAGCCGTTTTCCAAGACCCTTACGAGTCATTGGATCCGACGTACACAACAGTTGACACCTTAATGGAACCCATAAAGAAGTTCAAGCTTGCAGGTTCCAGAAGTGAAGCCATCAAAATCATAACGGACACTATTGAGAGCCTTGGGTTAAGATCTGACACGCTGGCCATGTATCCTCACCAGCTAAGCGGCGGACAAAAACAGAGAATAATGTTGGCAAGGGCCGTTCTGCTGAAGGCTCGTCTCATAGTTGCGGATGAACCTGTGTCCATGATAGACGCTTCGCTGAGGGCTTCAATACTAGGCCTCATGAGGGAGATAAAGGAGAATTACGGCGTAAGCTTCCTCTACATAACGCATGACATCTCGACAGCCAGCATACTCGCAGACCAGATTGTCGTTGTTTACTTGGGTTCGTTGATGGAATTCGGCGGTTTCGACGATATGGTCACCCAACCCATGCACCCCTATGTCAAGCTGCTGATGGACTCAGTTCCCATTCCTGATCCTAAGAGACGGTGGAAAGGAGAGGTCAAGATAAAAGAGGATGAGGGCGAGATCCTGCCTAAAGACTTGATGAAGTTCAAGTCACGATGCAAATTCTGCCAAAGATGCGGTGAGGCTAAGGAAATCTGCCATGAGAAGCCGCCGCCATCGGTAGATGTTGGAAAAGATCACAAAGTGCTATGTTGGCTGTATGCATAGGTTGGCGTTCGAGGATTCCCGGAAGCCAGATAGGAGACTCTTTTAGAGCAGCGAGCAGTGTATTGAGGTTTGCCATTTGCTGTTGGACTCTGTGCAATCCCCTTTCCCGTTGTAGTGCATTGTGACAGCAATGATGTCTGTTATTGTCTTCAAACCTATGCTGCCTATCGTTTCATGACCAGACACCGAACTGCAAAGGGTTCAACCTTCACAGCAGCGGTTCCACGCGTGGTTTTAAGAGCTCCATTCAGAAGGTCTTCAACCGAGGAGAACCCTCTAACACCAACCTCTCCATCAACAGGTTCGGGCGTCATGTTGAAGAGGAACCACGCCTCATGATCCCTGCTGACACGTCGACGGCATGGAAGTTTCCCACGAAGCTCAGGCTCAACCCCGGACTTTCTCAGCAAGGATAGGATGAAGGCCTCTGTGGCAGTATCTTCAAAGGCTGAGCACGCATGGCCTAGGAAAGTCCCCACAAGAAAGGCTTGTCCCTGACCGAAGCTGTTCGCTGCGCCGACAACCTTGTCCCCGCAGAGCAGGATAGGCGTCGAACCCTTCGCCTTGAACGTCTCCACGTATAGGCTTGGCAAGACACTGTGCCCTTTGAGTGGTCCGGTGCCATTGAAGCGGGTGGTCGGCAGGATTTCGCCATAGCTCCGTTCCAAGGGCGTCCATCGAGGCGGGTATTCAGGCTCGTGGCACAGATGAACTGAGCCGTGTTCCACGCCGAAAAGCTCCTCGGCGCCAACAGCCAGTTCAGTCGGACGTGTGAAACCGAAACGGTCATATCGGCCTGGACAAGCCTCTGACAACAAAGTGCCTCCGGAGACGACGTACTTCCTGGCAAGATCGAAAACATCGTCGCCCATAGCCAATGGAAAAGGCATGATCAGGACCTTGTACCTGCTCAGTTCCTCCAGAGTTGTCTCTGAGGCCTCCACGAAATCCACCCAAACGCCAGCTTCCCACAGCGTCTTGTATATGCCGCGGATGGTGAACGATAGGTGTGAGGCAGCCTCGTTGCCAGTCGCTTGCGCGAAGTGCCAGAGGTCCTCGTTTATCAGTATTGCTACTTGAGCTTGGGGCACAGTGCCACGGTGGAAGAGGTCAGGATGGCTGTTCACTGCCTGGGCTAAGCGTCCTGCCTCTTCAGCGCGTCTTGAGGTGTCGCCTTGAGCATCCAGCAAACCGAAGCCATAGGCTTCCGACCAGAAGATCTCTGCTCTATGGTTCCAGAATGACAAGCCCTGTATCCCTGAAGAAAGGGCTGTGAGGACCCAGCGTCTGATGTCCTCGGGCGAGGGAACCGGTCCCTTCTGCAGCGAGGTGGATACTGGTCCTCCTTGAAACTCGGCTGCCCAACTTTGGCGGGTCGATCCGGCGGCACATCTGACATAGTCGAAGTTCATCGCAGCATAGAGAACTTCCCTCAGCAGACTTGCCTCGAGTGACATTGGTTTGCCGTGAACTGGGAAGTCGGCGTCCCATCTGTGAAAAGGAGACCATGTTGGGTAAGATGAACTTCCAAACACATCTCCCTGTGCTGCCCAACGCCATTCAGCTCCGCTTCCCATCGTTGGCGAAGATACGTGGCTGAAAATTGGGCGCTTCTTAGGGTCGTTTTCTCTGAATGCTTGAGCCTTCCACCGGAGTGCCCGGGCAAGATAGATGTCGTCCATGAAGTTGCGCCAGTCTATGAAGGAGGGTACCATTGGGAATGTGCGCGGAGGCTCCACTTCCTCCCAGTCACCGAAACCAGTACGCCAAGCACTGTTGAGGGCGTCCAAGTCGCGGTATCTCTTACGTAGCCACTCCCTAAACTGGCCTAAGGTGTGAGGGCAGTAACAGAAGCCGAGTGAACTCGGAATCGAACGCATCGGCCAGAATCCTATCTCCTGCCAAATGTTCCAGACTAGTATGTTGTCATGGCGGCCGATTCTGCGGGCTAGCTCACCGATGAAGCGTACACCCGCCTCCCTTGCGCCTAGATGGTCCCAACATGGTCCAGGCTTTCCATCCGCGGGCAGAAGATACTGTGTGGGGTCCCCATGTTTCTCTCCGGTGCTGTAGACCATGCGGCAGTCAGGGTACTTTCTCCAGAGCCAGGCTGGGGCTTGCTCCATCGTGACGCCGAAGTATATGTAGAGTCCAAGTCTCTCCGCCTCCTCTACAAGCGTCTCAACCTTGTCAAGCTCGACCACTCCCTCTCGTTTCTCGTCGATGCTCCACGATTCCTGGAGCTTAAGCATGTTGAACCCTAATCGCTTAACGATCCGCATGTCTTGGACCAATTCTTCCAGAGGCCTCGATGGCTCCCGGTAGAAGTGGGTGCCAAAGGGAAACACTCTCTTCGACTTGGGCTTTATGGTTCTCTCCTTAGACAATGGTTACATTCCTCTAAAGATCCGAGTCTCCCAACACACAGATCCATTCAGCCACAGAATGATCCGACGATGACTTCAGTATCTTCCGTGCTTTTCGACGGTTTTGACAATGGTTCGCAAGTTCTCTAACCTAGCGTTTGCTGGAACTTCGTCGCCTGTTACGAGGACGTAGCCTCCTCCTTCCATGCCTTCTTCCAGGCAACGAAGCGTCTCCTTCTCGGATTCTTCAACGCTCCCAAAGGCTAGAAGCACTGGGTCAAAGTTACCCATGAGACACACTTTCTTCCCGTAGAGTTTCTTCGCTTCTCCCAAGGTTATGTTGCTCCGCATCTCAAATGGCTCTATGTAGTGGGGGCGCGCTTCCAATGCCATGGGCAGCTGGTCTCGGATCTTCCCAACCATATAAAAGCCCACATGTTTGCCCGCCTTTCTCACCAAATCCGCAGTCTTCTTGAGGTCGGGAAGTATCCATTCTCTGAAGTGGGCAGGACTCATATCGTAGGAGCCCCAAGCATCATAGTAAAGCACTTCTGAGGGTGATTCTATGAAAGCTTCCGTCTCCATGGTCTTGACTTCTTGCAGGAGGCTTAGAACCTCTCTAACTGCTTCCGGCCTCTTGTACAAGTCCACTAGAAGTTTCTCCGGTCCACGCACCCCGCATAGATGACTGAAGCAGCAGCCGGAGCCAACGTTGGGGACGCCGTCGTTGCCCATAGTTTTGCAGGCTTTTTCTACTTCGTCTATGTTCGGTTTGGCTAGATTGACGAATTTCTCGAGGTAGGCCCGGTACACTTCATAGTCCTTATCGGTTTCGACCAGATGTTTCACGGTTCTGATCAAAGCCGGGTCAGACGGCACCATTCCACCTATCTCCTCCGAGGTGATAGTGCCGGTCGGCGTCTTTATGATCTGGGTGCGAATCTTTCTGGCACCTTCCTCAACCACATGAGTTTCCCTTCCCCATCCACTTGGCCAGTCTACATCAAAACTGATGCCGAGAGGTCCTCTGAACCATGTTGACCCGACCATTTTATGCACCTCGAAAACAGCCTCCCACCCAGTCCGACCTAGAAGTTTGCAGGCAAACCGGTCGTGGATGAGAGGAGCGACGGGAACCATGTCCGGGACCTCTCTCCTAACAGATGCAAGAAACCTTTCCCTGTTGTTCATGGGTCATCGCCTCGTGAACATTACCCTGCATACGATATTAATGCTTTGTCTGTCGCTCCGTTCGAGTATTCTGGAAGCTGGGTTTCCACAACAGAAGAAAGGGGTTGCAGGGCAGCTTTCAGAATCTCACTCTGACCGTAGATATTCCGAAGGCTTTGACATGCACTTTTACGGTGTTCCGCTGGCAACTTAGGAGTCCCAAGTTCTCCTCAACTAGGTTCGTCTCATAAGTTTCACGGATATCAACGAAGGGAAGCGTCATAGACACCGTGGTGTCCATACCTTCTGTCTCCATGAGCCTAAGGATGATGCCGTCCCGGTCTTCAGCAACCTTCATGGCGACAAGATGAACGTTTGGTCTGTCGATGCTGCAGAAGCTCTTTGAGCGAGTCAACGTTCCCTCGTTCTTACCTTTCATGATCACCGGGACAAGCGGGTTCTGTATCCCCCACCCGAAGTCCCTTGCCTTTCCTCTAGCCCAGTCGTCAGCGTGGCTCGTGAACGAGTATCGGAAAAGCATGTCTGAGACTCTGGCTGGCTCGAAGTTGGTCCGGTAATTGCCGTTCATGATGTAGGAATAAACATGCCCCTTCGTGATATCTCCTGGCTTCAGAAACTCATGCCCATACCCCTGATGCGTCACCCCGTGATGCGCGCCAGACAAGTATCCTGGCCATAGACCGCCGAACTCCGCCAGATGCGCCTCAATACTCGACCATGTGACACCGCCATTACCGTCAGATATGTCTGCCCAGTGCAGCAACGAGTAGTAGTCTGTGTTAGATCCGGGGATTTGATCCTCAATGGGTGTGATTAGTGAACCTGTTGCCTCAAACTTTATCCTCGGGTTCCTTATGTTGAAGGGGAAGGCGAAATACATCTCGAGCAGAGGGGTGGAATCTTTGAGAAGCCTGTTGGCGACGTCTATCCTTTTCAGACTGTCGTAGATTCTGATCTCTTGGATTCTTTGCGGGCATCCAGCTCCGTCCCCTTTCACTATCAGGCTTCCCAGAACAGGCCCCACATAGCCCTTTTCCACAGTCGATTCCTGAGCGGGACACTGCCTCCCATCGGTGACCCAACGGGCAACAAACTGGTTAAACCCGTGAGGAGCGTCCCTATCCACAAGCTCTATGTTTAGTTCCTTGTCGTAGATGCTTGTGACCGCGCCAGTTTTGGTGTCAACCGAGATTCTGTAGAAACGGTTCTCTAGGACCGTGTCTATGACTCTTATGCTTGTCTTGAGCTCACTTTTTTCTTCTGATGGGACAATTCTGTACGTCTTGTAGCCCACAGGTGGAACGTCTTCAGCCACAAAGACTAGGTCCAAACCGTTCCTCCGGTCTACTTGGCTCAGCGCGTACCTGTGTCCAGCCATCGGGGTTGCGGCTTGAGGGCTAGACACCTCGACTACCTGATAAGGTACGTATTCGCCCGTCTCTTCATCAACCAAGTTGAAATGTTTCTCCAACAGCTCCAACGGCAGATTGACAATGTTTCGCCCTATCGCGGTGCCAGCGACCAGGACCGGCGGCTTCTGGTCTGTCCTGTCTGCCCATTCTTCAGGTAACTCATAGACAGTGTGCATGGGAAAGCCGCATGGGCTCGGCTCTTTGAATGACGCGTAAACGACGTCGGTTCTCTTCCAAGACAAGGGGTTGAAGACTATGATGTAGTAGGTTTCCTCGGGGAGGTTGACTTGGTCAGCTATCTTGTTTAGGCTTTTTGATAGGCAGTCTTGAGCTAATGCTGAAGCCGCATAGGCATAGCCACATTTCGTGTTTATGGACGAGTCTTGCGCTGATCCGACCGGATGATGCATGCCCCAACAGTGCTCGTCGTACATAAGCATCTCCTCATAGGCCTTGTCCAGATGCCCTGAAGGATAGGGATAGTCTGTCACAGTGGCAGCCATTGTGCAGAACTTTTCCGCAGAGGAGATCCTTTCATGCGTTATCCTGTTTATCCCGGTCTCGAGCGGGGTTGATGTTGCCCCGACAACATAATCGGTGCACGGCAACTCGCCTCTGAAAGTCGGCAACCTGTCGCCATATCTTTTTTCCAGGTATTCGAAGAAGTCTGAGTTAGTCGCTATGATGATTTTGGGATAGGCCCATTTCTCATTCCACTCTTTGGCCATGTAGCTAGGCTTGATGGTGGGTGGAGAATTGTCGCGATGTCCGCCTTGCACGCGGAAAGTTATGGCGTCAAACTCGTATCCTTGTTCCTCGAGCTCCTTCAGTTTCTTCGGGAGCACTTTGAGGGTCTGGTCATAGTCATTGGCGAAGAACATCGCTGAGTCCCAGCCCATTTTGCCGTACCAGAAGAGCACCTTGCTGCCGTCGGGTCCCAACCAGTAGAATGCTCTCGGTCCATCATGAGGGGCAAATTCCGACTCATCCCAGTTCGGATGATGTTCGCCAAAGTACCAGCGTGGCAACGCAACTACAAGATACTTCACTCCAGAATTGGCAAGTACTGTGGAGAGACCCCAGCTTACGCCAGGTATGTCGTTGAGCTCGGCAGATTTGATCGGTATTCCATAATCCCTTTTGAGTCTGAAGGAGGGGTATAGCAACCTTATGAGTTCCTCGTGGCTACATAGCGCTGTAACTTCGTTCCCGTAGAGCGCTGCAATCTCAATTCTCCCTTCCTTTGCCAGACCTGCGAACTTGCCAACAATCTCCGGAGGTCTGTTCCTGATGTAGTGCAGGATAGACCATGAGGTTTCGACTTGGTATCTGAACTTCGATTCCTCAGGCCAGTCTGAGGTTTCATCGCAAAATCGAAGAATCGAATCATAGAAACCGATGTACTCATCAAACACGTTTTCAGGCAGATCTGTGTAGGCTGGATCGTGGTGACACCTCTGGACCACGTATACCAACCAATGCCTATGAGGCTTCCACGCTATAGAAGTCTCATTCTGCAAATCATCGCCCACATATAGCCTGAATCTCACCTTCACAGGCTGCTGAATGTCTGGGATCAATACGTTATGCTTCGTTTTCCCAGCAGCTACCTTGCCAACACTGGTCATATGCGTCTGAGACTCTGTCTTCACTTCCAGCATAGCGAAGGTTTCCTTACCCTCGTTCAGTATCTCCAACTCCGCCAACTGCTTAAGCCCGTCTTGTTCTTGCTTGAAGAAAACGGTGGGTTCAAGAGTCAGCAGCTTCAGAAAGCCCAAACTGATCAACCTCGGTGAAACTTACAGCGCTCGATATATATGCCTTTTTAAGACTCTACAGACGACAAACAACCACCAACCCTAAGCTAGAAATTCGGCAGCGCCTTCGCATTGATGAAAAATGTCTTCTTCAGTCCTTACTGATACTTTCCGTACTTTCTTCCCGCTTTGACGAAAGCAGTCATGTTTTCAAACGGCGTCTTCACCGTTGGCTGATCAACCGGCGAGAGGATATATCCCCCTCCATACGCAGCGGAGTGAATGCAGTCTTTCACCGCTTTCTCAATGTTGGAAGGTGACTCTGTCTCGAGAAGAACGGTGTCTAGGTTCCCCTTGAGGCAGACCTTGTCGCCTATCCTCTCCTTTGCGTCAGAGAGGATCACATCGCCCTTCGGCGGAGGATCCAATCCCTCTATGCATTCGGTCCCCGCTTCTTTCACGTCTTCAAGAAACCGGGAGCAAGGCCCTCCTGACAAGAAGAGGATTATGGGGAAGACAGCTTTCCTGTTGATTGTCATCAAATCCGGTAGGGCGAACTCCGCGAACATTCTGGCGTTTATGTATCCGAGATAGGTGGCGTCCAGCCACATGACATCGATCTGATGCTCATTACACGCTTCTATCAAGGGAACTAGCCAAGAGTCCATGTACATGCGGAGATATTCCTTGACGACCACAGGTTCAGTGTAGAGCTCAATCACGCTTCGTTGACCAGTTATGTCCCGATATCCCAGCCAGAAGTTCAGAGGAAACTGCGTCATAACCTTCACGATGCCTTCGTCGCCAACAGTCTGCCTCACCTTCTCGTATCCATGCAGGTCTATCTTACCCTCAAGTAGCCATTTGATCTTCTCAAGGTCTTCGTGGGGGTTCTGAATGATAGGTGTCTTTTCCCACACTTGGTCTCCGGATGGCACGACGCATTCTGTGTCCAAGGTGCCTTTAGGCGTCTCAAAAGTCCTCCTGAACCAAACCCTATCCTTCTCCTCTTTTTCGACTTTGACTTTGATTCTGACTCCTTTAGGAAGTCTTAGAAAGTCAGCCGCCATGTGAAGAAGGGGGAGAGGCCATTTTGTGTGGATGTTGTCGTAGGCGCCATCAACCTGTGCATCCATCTTGAAGAGTCTGAATGTTTCAAGCTCTGCCTTCCAGATTGGATACTTTGCGAAAGGCGAAGCAAGGTCACGTAAGGATATGCCGAGAGCGGCGGAAGGAAACTGAACGTACAAGAGTGGGCTGACTGGAACCGTGTCCGGTCTTTCCACACTAAGTGCTTTCAGTGACCTCTCGCGGGATGACATGGACACGCTTAATGCTCACCTTACGCTAAAGTATCTTCTTCGCTACCTTGTGAACCCCCTCGATGATGGAGTCTACGTCATCTTCTGATAGAAGTGGGCTCACATCCATGTGCACGGCTCTGCTTAGAAGATGAAGCGTGTTTGGACACATGTCTTCGCTGTATTCGACCTCGGTCTTATAGGATGAACAATTGAAGGGGCAGCCTTCCTTTGTGAACATACGTTTCTGCAGCAGTGGCTCCCAATAGGCGTATACATGCCAGTCAGGTCTGCCGGGAATATATGCTACGTGAGTTCCATATCCAGGTCCGTCCACGTTCTCGGCGCGAAGAGCCTCCGCGAACCTTTGAGCCTTCTCAGCTGTTGGAAGAAAGAACATCAGGCAGATTCCAGTATCTCCCTCCGGATCAGGCACATCTCTGAATCCTATCCCTTCTATGTCAGAGATGCCCTTCTTTATCCTCCCCTTGTTCCTACGCATCGTGCCCAGAACCTTGTCCAGCTTGTGCAGCTGCTCAATGAGGATTGCGGATGAGATCTCATTCATCCTGTAGTTCAATCCCATTATTGGTTCAGTCTCGAATTTCCACCAGACTTTGGGTCCCTCTCTTAATGATGCTACGTCGTGAACCATGATGCATCTCTCGAAGAGTTCCTTGTTGTTCGTAACGAGGGCTCCTCCCTCGCCAGCTGTGATTATTTTGTTCAGCTGGAAGCTAAACATTCCAATGTCTCCAATAGCCCCCAACTTCTTACCTTTGTATTCTCCTCCGCAAGATTGTGCATTATCCTCAACCACTGTCAGTCCATGTGCCTTCGCTACCTTCATTATTTCGTCCATTCGGCAGCCGATGCCGCGCATGTGAACGGGCATGACGGCTTTCGTTCTCTTAGTTATCTTTGCTTCGAAGTCTTCAGGGTCAAGTGTTAGAGACCTGTCTACCTCGGCAATGACAGGAACAGCTCTGGACGCAACTACACTCAATGCTGAAGCTATCCAAGTGTATCCAGGAACGATGACCTCGTCCCCAGGTCCAATCCCCGCTGCAGCTAGGGCAATGCAGAGCGCCGGAGTTCCGGACGAAACGGCTAAGGCATACTTCGTTCCCATATATTTGGCGAACTCTTCTTCGAACTTCTTTGTCTTGTTGAGGCTGCCCAAGGGGCCGTAGTATCGAAACAGAGCTTTAGAATCCAAGACTTCCAAAGCAGCCTTCTTTTCTTCTTCTCCGATCATCATCGCTCCGGGGAAAGTTGGTGGAAGAGGTTTCTCCCTCAAAGGTTTCCTAGTCATGCCTACCTCGACCTCAACTGGTGATTAACCTAGAAAGTAGCCTCCGGAACGCTATTAAGCCTTTTGGGGAGCAAACGCTCTCTTAACTGGGCATCGCGTTCCAGAAGCTGATTAGCTTTATTAAACCGAATGTGGCACACAAGGTACTTGTGTGATCGGAAATGTCTGAGCAGAAGCCTACAGAATATCGATTTTCGTTTGGTCCTTGGAACATCCATGAGGGAGCGGATCCGTTTGGGCCTCCTGTCAGAGCATCATACAGCTTTGAAGAGAAGCTCGAGTTCTACAAGGAGCTTGGCTTCAACGGGGTCCAGTTTCACGACGACGATGCAGTTCCAAACCTCAACGAACTAGCCCGCAGCCAGATCGTGAAAAAGGCCAGAGCAGTCAAGCGGATGCTGCAGGGTCATGGATTGGTGGCGGAGTTTGTTGCGCCGAGGTTATGGGAGGACCCGAGGACAGTTGACGGAGCGTACACATCGAACAACCCAGAGGACAGAGAGTACGCGTTGAAACGATCGATGCTCGCTATAGATATTGCACGGGAGCTGGGAACCGACAAGATTGTTCTGTGGCTTGCACGTGAAGGCACATACCTAAGAGAAGCGAAAAGCCCAAGTATTGCGGTCAGCCGCCTAGTGGACGCAATCAACAAGATGCTTGACTACGACACGAAAATCAGAATCCTTATAGAGCCGAAGCCCAACGAGCCTATGGACCAGGCTTACATCCCAACCGTGGGACATGCCATAGGCTTGTCGTACAAGACGTCTGATCCTTCAAGAGTCGGCGTCCTCATAGAAAGCGCCCACTGCATACTGGCTGGCTTAGATCCGTCTGACGAGATGGGATACGCCTTGTACCACAAGAAGCTCTGGAGCGTCCACCTGAACGATCAGAACGGGCCTAAGTTTGACGAAGACAGATCCTTCGCCGCAGTCGACCTTAGGAGAGCCTTCAACCAAGTCAGGGTGCTGGAAGAAGGCGGCTACGGCGGAAACGAGGAGTTCGTCGGCCTAGACGTGAAGGCCACGAGAACACAACGTAGGGAACAGTCAACCAAACATCTGTCCAACAGTCGTGCGCTGTTTCTCCACCTTGTTAAGAAGGTGAGAACCCTCGACCGGAAAAAGGAGCAGGAATTCATCAAAGCCAGAGACTACGAAGGACTCGACCTGTTCATACTGGAGCACTTGATGAACATCTAGCCAACCACGCTGCCAACAAACGTAAGCCTAAAGGATGTCCGCAGTGCTCCAGTGCTCGGCTTAGATGAACCAGCCGGGTTTTGTCTCCTTCTGCGGCTTCTGAGCTAAGGCGCCAAAGTCGAAGGGCGACAGAAAATCCGCCAAGTCCCCAGACTTCAGAAGGTCTTGAGGGTCAAGTTTCAAGCCTAGGATTCCTGAGATGGCTTTCAAGACCGCTACTGCAGCCTCCTTGTCCGGGTGGGTTCCAGCAGTCTCAGCCAAGAGGCAGAAGCCTTTCATCCCGCGTAGTCCCGCCAGTCCTATCAGGAGCCCAGCTATGCCGAATATCTG